>NZ_JBAGJZ010000054.1:0-54071 GCF_037034285.1 Streptomyces tyrfis
TCCCCTGACGGCGTTTCACGCCGTCGAGGGCTCCGCTTCGCGGAGCCCGACCGCCGTTTCACGGCGGTTGTGGGGGTTGCTGGGGCCGCTTCGCGGCCTCTGACCTGGTGTTTTGCCGCTTCGCGGCTAGGCTGGCTAGGGGGGTGGGGGTGACCTCGTCGGTTCCGTTTCCCTCGAACTTGGTTTCTATTTCCCTCACCTCCCTTTATTGAATTTCTTTAGGTTCCCCACCATAATGGTTACTGAATTCTTTGTCAAGCTCGGTGGTCGCCTCTTTATCGGGCGCCTTTTTCGAGTAATTCCGAGGCTTTATAAGAATACCTCAGCTCTTGTTTTCCAAACGGCCGAAGGCCGTTTTCCTTTGCCCCGCAGGGGCGGGCCCCGGCGCGAAGCGCCTTAAAGGGGCCCACCGCGATAGCGGCGGCCCGATAGGGCCGGATCTTTTCCGCCCCGTGGCCGAAGGCCACTTAGGGGGGCGGGTTCCTTTCGGGCCCGCGAAGCGGGGCCAGGCCGCCCGTGGCCGAAGGCCACATAAAGGCGGCCCAGCCCGAAGGGCTGTCGATTGGCCGCGCATTTGGGCACAGAAAAAGGGCGGCCAATCCTCGGCCGCCCTTTTTCTGTTGCCTAGTCGTTACCTAGGCCGTTCTGTCAGTCCGTCATGTGGTCGATCCAGTCGGCAGGTTCCATCCCGTCAATGGTCGGCCGGTCCTCGTCCCACTTGAAGTCACCGGGCGAAAGTTCGACCCCTGCGGCCTTGGCCCTTTCGAGAAGGGGCTCGATTTCCTCGGCCCGCTCCTCGTCGAGCTCGGCCTCAAAGTGCATGAGGCCCGCGTCGATGACGAGTTCCGGGGCGCAGCCGTTGAGGCGGGCGAGGTGGAACAGGTCGGCGAGGAGGTCGCCGCCCAATTCCCTGAGTACGTCGCCGTCCACGTCGAGGGTGCCGTCGAGGTAGTTTTGCCTGGTCTCCGATCCGAATGCTTCGAGGGCGGTAACCGCCCAGTGCGCGCGGGTCCTATTAGCCTCGGCGGCGCCGTCCGCGTAAAGGTCCGTCATTTCCTTTTCTCTTCCTTTCACTTGCCGTAGACGGCGATTACGGCGCGGACCTTTTCCGCGTCGAGGCACCCGGGGTGCCGGAACGTCGAGGGCGGGTTTCCGTTGCGCCCGCGCAGGTGGGACCAGTAGCGGGGGCCCTGCCACCCGCAGAGCTGGCACCGGAGGAACCAGGGGTTATCGGCGCCGGGGTATCCGCCGAGAGGAGTCCAGAGGAATTCGGCGAGTCCGTCCATGGCCTTTCGCGCGGCCTCGGTGTTCCGAGGCGTAGCGGGCATCCGGGGGTGCAGGAGAGGAACCGGCCCGACCAATTCGCGGGGTGCGGTCTTCTGGTCCTCCTCGGCGTTCTGCGGGGTGATCTGCCGCAGCTCGTACATGGCGACGAGATAACCGGCGGCGAGTTCCTTCCCGACGCTTCCGGAAGCGACTCGGATCTCTTCGTTCTGTCCGGCCGGGACGGCGTACCAAGCGCCGTGCCACCGGTAAATGCGGCCGATGTGGAGTCCGTTGAATCGGACGGGGTAACGGCATTCCTGGTTCGGGTCGCCGAGTTCGTAGCGACGAGTTTCGTTGTTGGTCACTTGCTCCACCCCCACCACGAACGGACCTCTTCGGCGTCTTCCCCGTAGTTCTCCTCGACCATTTCGATGAAAGAGGCGCCGGGGTTGGTGAGGCTCGTAATTGCGGCGTTCACGACGAGGTTGATCGCGTCCTCTTCGGGCTCGCCGAGGCTGATCGCACCGAGGACCATGTCGGCACCCGCGTTGACGGCGGTCCGAACGCTTTCCTCGGTATATCCGAATTCGGGCCGCTTGATTCCGAGGCGGCGGGCGTCGATGTACGCCGTGAGGGATTCCGTCGCGCTCCTCATTGAGTCGAGGCGGGCGTATTCGGCGTTCGGGCACTCGTCGGCGGTGAGGAACTCCTCGATTGCCTCCATGAGGCAATCGAGGGAGTGGGCGGGGTCGGTGGCCGTGCACAAGGTTCCGTCGGCTGCGACTCCCCAGACCTGCATACCGTCGAGGTCGATATCCCGGCGGTCGAGGAGGTTCTCGCATTCGGGGCACTGGAACAGGCCGTCAGGCCGGATGCAGTAGGCGGAGAGTCCGCCGCACTGCGGGCAGCAAATTGGGTTCACTGAAAGCTCGCCTTTCGCGTAGCACTTCCGGGGCGTGACCCAGGAGGCCGCGCGGCGCGGCGCGTGCTTTTCGGCCCGGTGCGCGCCGAAGGCGCAGGGCCGAAAACGCTTTTGCCGGTGCGCGCCGAAGGCGCAGGCAAAAGGGCGGTCCCGCGAAGCGGGACCGAATCGCCGGTGAACGCGCCGAAGGCGCCCGGCGATTCGCCCGCAGGGCGGTGCGCGGCGTGCCGTGTGGCACCCTGGGCCACGCCCCGGAAAGAGGGCCCGTCAGGGCCTTTTGAGGCCCTTCGCTGCGCCCTGCCGCGCCTTGCTGCGCCCCCCTGCTGCGCCCCGGCCCAGTACGCGCGAGACCCCCCTCCCCGTGTGTCGGGAGGGGGGTCTCGCGCGTACGCGGTGGCGGTGCTCTGTTACGCCGCTGCGCCCCGTTCGAGGAGCTGGATCACGGCTTGTGCCCGGCGCTTGTTCGTGGGGGTGTCCCCCAGGAGGACGAGCACCGGCTCGGCCGTCTCGCGGGCGTACTCGGGATCTTCCACGGCAAGCCGAATCCATGCCGCGTGCGCGTTGCTGATCACGCGCTGTGTCTCGTCCTCGGGGGCCCCCGCTTCCCGGCGGCGCTGCGCCGTCTGGACGAGGAGCTCCATCGTCTCGGCCCAGTCTTCTGACTCCTCGACCCGGCGCACGGTGAACGCCGCTCGGACGGTCAGCACGTTGACGGTGGGAGGTGCGAGGGGGCCGAAGGTGTCCGCGAGCACGGTTTCGAGCTGGGCCGCGGCGACGATGGCCTCGACGAGCCGTCCGGCCCGTTCGTGGGCGACGAGCTCGGCCCAGGCCGATGCGTACTGCGGCGGGAGGGGGGCGCCCCACTCGGGCGGTCCGGAGGGGCCGGCACCCTGGGCGGGCTGCTGTGCGGCGCGGGCCTGTGTGCCGGACGTTGCCCACTGCGGGGCCTCCTCCGGGGGGATCGTCACGGTGTACTCGTCCGCGGCCGGGGCGGGGGCGGGGCGCGGCGCCGGGGAGACCTGGGCGGGGACGGGGGCGGGTGCCGGCGGTTCCGGGTGCGGGCGGTCGAGCGTCATCACGTCGCCGTTGACGTCCACGATCAGGGGCCAGGCCGCCCCGTCGGCCTCCTTGGCGAGCACGCGGACGGGGCGGCCGTGAAAGGCCGCCTTGATCCGGACCTCGGCGAGGGCGCGGACGCGGGCGGTGTTGGGGTCGAGGCCCGGCTCCGTGACTTCTTCGCCGTTGACCGCGGCAACGCCGGTCGAGCTGACGGTGATTGTGTAGATCGGAGTTGCGGGAATCTGGTCAGGGTCGGTAATGGTCATTGGTCTTTCTCCGATCTATCCACCCTTGGGGAAATACGGTGGTGCCCAACCGACGTACGTAGAACCCCACTTGCTTTCAATGTCGGTGGCCGGGACTACGTCAATGTACCCCGGACGCTTGATATCGTTACTGGCAATTTTTCCGTCCCCGAGATACACAGCAACGTGACCCGCTCGACCCTTGGTCTTCCAATACATGAGGGCGCCAGGGGGAGGACTCCTATCTCCGGCGTGCTGCATGTTGGCCGGCATCTCGTAGTAGTGATCGATTGCGTAGTTCGTCCCGGAGAAGCTCCAGCCGTACGTTCTGGCGGTGAACGCGAGGCACGCGCGCCACCAGTCCTTCCCGCCGGTCTTCGCCTCGTTCCTGGCCCATGCGATGGCGTCCTCGGTGCTGCGAGGGTTCTTCACCTTCGCGGGCCACGGCGCATCGCCGTCGTGGAAGGCCGCACCGGGCTTGCCGGGGCGGTCGCTCGGCTTCTCGGGGTAGCACTCGCTGTCGGGGTCGTCGTCCCCGCTCGGGGTGGCGGCGTCCGTGGCCGTGTCGGTGCCGGCGCCCTGGTCCTGGTCGGCGTTGCCGCCCTTGCCGGTGCGGTCGAGGTCGATCCCCGCGTCTTTGGCGATCTTCCGGGCGGCGTCCTCCTGGCCGTCGTACAGCTCGGGGTGGGCGGACGCCTGCACCTTCTGTGCGGCCTGCCCGAGGCCCATCGTCTCCCACCCCTTTATGTCGGTCAGGCCGTGGATGCCTGCGGTGGTGTCGCGGGAGGCGCCGAAGAAGAACATCCCGGCGCTGTACGTGGGTTGCATGATCTGCGTCTTCGTGCCCCAGCCCTGCGACGGGCGCTGTTGGAAGAGGCCGATCGAGTCGAGGTCGCCGTGATCGAGGTTGAGGAGGGTCGACTCCTGTAGGGCGGTCATCAAGCCGATGAGCGTCGCGCGTCCGGACAGGCCGCCGTCCTCGGCGACCTTGTCAATGATCTTGGCGTTCTTGATCTGGTTCTTCCGGAGGGAACTGTCCGGCTTCTGGGCGCTGTTGTCGCCGTCGCCGTAGTCGACCGCGGGCGTTCCGCGTTCGCCGCAGGAGTCTGCGTACGCCTTCCCGCCGATGCCGGCGCCGAAGATGCCGACAACGAACAGGAAGATCACGAACACCACGGACGCTATGGCGGTGGCCTTGATCTTGAGCCCGGTCCCTGCGAAACGACCCAGGGTCCGGGCTGCGTCGCGTGCGTCCACTACAGCCCCAGGATTCGGGAGACGCGCCACCCGTTGCCGTCACCGTTGGTCAACTCGACTTGCAGGACGGTGGTTTGGCTGTAGTTCTCGTATCCCTCGACGTCCACCTTGGCCGTGGTCTTCCGCCACACCCTGATAGGCGTGTCCACGGGCAGATCGTTGCCGGCCGCCTCGACCTTGACCGTGCGCACGGTGGCGACTCCACCCCGGCTGACGAGGTCAGCCCATGCCTTGTCGGTGTGCGCGGCGAGGTTCTCGACGAGGGCGGGCGTCATGTACGGCTCGGCCCGGAGGACGCTCGCCGTGTGCTCGCCGTCCTTGGGCGGGTTGCGGGTGAGGTAGATCCGGACGGCCTCCTCGGCGACGTTGTCCGGCTTGCTCAAGTCGACGACTGCCGAGGAGCTCGGCGACGCCGAGGGGCCGCTCGGCGTCGCGGCGGGCCCCTCCCCCGCGGTGCCGGGGGCGGGGCTCGCGGTGGCCGTGACGTCGCCGCCCTTCTTGTGGTCCCCGCCGAGGATGCTCGGCCACAGGAAGCGGGCCCCCAGGCCGAGGCCCAGGATCACCAACACGACGATCAGGGCCCCGGCCGGGCGGATCGGGTCGCGGCGACGTTCCTCTCGTACCCATTCCTTGGTGTGCCGGCGGACGTCCTCGCGGTGCTCGCGCTTGGCCTCGCGGCGTGCCCGGCGGCCCTTGGTCTTCCTGACCTCCTCCGGGTACGGGTACGAGGAAAGGATCTCCCGCCACTCCTCCGGGCTCGGTTCGTTCTTCGACATGACTTACCCCCCGTTGTTCCTGCCGTTGTTCCTGGGCGCCGGGAGCTCCGGGCGACGTGCCGGCGCGGCGGCGCGGGGCGGCGGCTGCGTCCTGGTGGTCCGCGGCGGCGGACCGTTGGGAGTGCTGCGGATGACCGTCGCCCGAATGATCTTGGGATCGCCTGCCCGTGCAGGCGGCGGGGCCTGCCGGAAGGCGTAGTTCGGCGCCCCGCCGGACTCTGGGCGCATGACCGGTGTCGGCCCCGAACCGACGGCCGGACGGGTGGCTCCCGTCCCTGTCCCGGTCGCGCTGCCCTCCCTGCTTCCGGGGAGGGCAGCGCGCGGCCTCGACGGCTGCGGGGGCAGGGTGGCGCGGGCCTTCCCGGTGACGTCGGACCGCTCACGGTCGAGCGTGATCACCGGACCCCCGGAGCGCCCGCCGGCCGCAGCACTGCCGGGCGGAAGCGCGGGGCCTGCCCCGGCACCGGCAGGAGCCGGGAGCGGACGCGGCGGCGGCGCGGGCGGCCGGTGGCGGGGTACGCGGGTAAGGATGACTCCGCTGTCGTCAGCCGCGCCGCCTCCGCCGCCGGGGAGCTGCGGCAGGTTGCCGCCGCCCCCTCCTCCGCCGCCGCCCCCTCCTCCGCCGCGGCGACGGCGGCGGCCGGGGAGCGTGCGCACGGGCTGGTGGTTGAAGTCGCCGCCTCGACGTCGGCCTCCGCCGCCGCCGCCCCGGTTCATGAGCTTGGCGAGGGCGAGACCGCCGAGCATCCCGGACGTGGTTCCCCGGACGCCGAAGATCTGGGCGACGACGGCCCGGAAATTCATCCCGACAATGGCGGCGGCGATGCTCAGGCCGCTGGTCGGGAGCCACCCGTACTCGCCGAACATCTGTGTCGTGGCGGCCTGCAAGCTGAGGACGGCGCCGAGGACCATCGTTGCGATGAGGCTTTCGAGTGTTCGCGCGAGGAGCTGATCGAACCAGGCGAGCCCCCACTCGCGGGGGCGGCCCGGGATGACCCAGAGGCACGCGAAGATCACGCCCGTGAGTAGGAGCATGAGGGCGCCGAGGAGGCTCGCCAATGAGGTAAAGGCAAGCATCAGGATTAGGGCCGCGAACAAGATGACCGAGACCAGGGCGGGAAGCGTGACCATGATTCGCCCGACAGGGCTGTGCCCCTGACGCCATGTCACGGAATCCCCGCCGACCGCCTCGTCAGTGACGTTGTCCTGCAACCACTCTTTGCGCTTGTCCTTGCTGGTCCCCTGGTCCAGCAACTCTTTCCCGTACTTCTCGCAGACCTCGAATGATCCGAATTCGGCGACGCACCACGGCGTGGCAACATATGCGCGCCACACGGCATCGGACGATTTCCGGAGAGCATCGTCCCGGCCGTTTCCGCTGAACTTGGGCTTATGGTCGAGCTTGAACGGGAAGTCACCCGACCCGTCGCCGAGTCCCTGCGACGTCGCGTTCATCGTGATACTCGACCCGACCTGACGGGCGCTGTCGATGCCACCGACCCAGGTCTGAGGGCTGGTCAGGAGCGAGATCGTGACCACGCCGGAGATCATCACCCAGGCGATTTGCGACAGACCCCCGCCCCCGCCGCCCTTCTTGTGCTGAACGAATGCCACCAGGCCGCCGACCGCGAGTGCGCTCGGGAAGAGGGTCGTGGTAAGGCCCTTGGCGGCCCCGCCGATGCTCTTGGTGATGGCGTTCTCAAGTTCCGGGATCGAAACGAGCTGGAAAATCCATTCCACGATCACGGTGCACGCCGTACCGAGTACGGCAATGAGACCCATGCAGATGTCCGCGATAGCCTCGGCCATGGGGTCGAGGATGTCCCACTTACCGAAATCGGAATCGAGCTGCCACAGAGACGGGTTCCTGTACGTCTCGTAGAGGGTTCCCTCTCCCTTGGGAACCTTCGAGTCGGGCGACGGCATAAGGTCGCCGATTCCCATTGGGTCGATATCCTGCGCGTGCGCCTGTCCGGCGAACACCATCAACGTGGTGAACGCAAAAAGGAGCGGAATCAACAGAGTCCGCAGCCGCGGAAAGTTGTAGTAGACGAGCACTATTACCCCCGTGTCAGGGCGTTGCGGACCGGCGAACCGTTCCCGAGGTCGCCCTCTTGTACGTCCTCGCGCTGGTCGACGACCCAGGCCCCGCCCTGCTGGACCAGGCGCAGCGCGCGCCGCTTGGTGATGGCGTCCTTGCCGGGCCACTGCACGGTGTAGGTGACCAGTACGCCGAACCCGGCGGGGTGGCTGTCGGCCGCCGATACCTCGATGACGTCCGAGGTCGTGACGGGGCCGGTGTCGGCCCGATCCGGCCCGGTCGGCGTGCGGGACGCGACGGGATCGGGCGTCGAGCCGTCGGCGTACTTCGGCGGGGAGAACGACGGCGAGGGGCTCGACTCGGACGGGTCGGGCGTCGGGGTGTCCACGGTGTGCCGGTCGACGCACGCCTCGACCGTGCCGTCACGCAGCCGGGACGAGCTGAGGCCGCAAGCGGTGCGCCAGTCAAGGCGGTTGGTGGCCTCCTGGTAGCGCTTGGCCACCTTGAGGAGCGCATCGTCCTGGGGGGCCTTCTGCCCGCCGGCACTGGGGTTGCCGTCCTTGGTCCCGCCGTCGCCGTCCGATGAGCATCCGGCCAGAGCGAGGATGCCGGCGGCCAGTACGGCGGCCGTCGTCTTGCGCGTCATGCGTCCACCTTTTCCATGCTCACGGGGGTGTCGGTGTCGGGCTCCTCGGCGGCCTTGGGGGAGGTGTCCAGGAGCTTGAGGAGTTCGTCGCTCGGTACGTCCCACTGGACTGTGGCGCAGGCAAAACGGCGGTCCCTGATGACGCAATGGCCGTGCCGGATATCGCCGTTGGGCAGGAGGCCGACAGACTGGATCAGGGCCCGACTGTGCGCGTCCTTGGGCAGGCCGAGGAGCTCGGCCAGGGCGTCCTGTTGCTCCTTGGTCGTCAACTGGAAACCGGCCACCATCGTGAGCTGTTCGAGGACGCCGACCATCGACACGAGCGACTCGGGGTCCTGCGTGTCCAGGAGGAGCGACGTCGCCAGGGCTCGGCCCACTCGGGCGATGTACTGGAGGAAGCTCGACCCCTCCCGCGTGGCGGTGAGGACGTGGACCTCCGGGACGGCCACGACTTTTCGCAGGCCGCGCAGGTCGCGGCGGCCTGCGGTCGTGACACCGAAGGCAAGCATGGAGTGCATGAGGGCGACGGAGAGCCGTTTCATGGGCGTCCAGTCGCGGCGGGCCTCGTCGGGTAGCGGCAGGGACAGGCCCGGCATCTGCACGACGAAGATCCCCGGCTCGGGGTTGATGGGCGAACCGGCGCCGGTCGGGCGGCCCATGAACGGGGCGCCCAAGGCGTTCTGCGAGAGCTCGAACAGGGCCTCGCCCGTCTTGCGGCCGAGCTCGTCGTCCATGTTCCGGAGGTGCTCGATCACCTTCCATGTGGCGGGCTGCCCGGCGGCGATCACCTCGTTCACGGCGCGGGTGATCGGGGTCTCGGCCCCGGCCTCGCGCAGCCACTCGGGGATGGCGATGGAGAGCTGCGCCGGCACTTCGCCGCGGGCGACGTCGACCCCCTCGGACGCCAGGAGTGCGAACAGGTCGACCGCCCCCGCGAACTTGGGGCCGGTTTCGATCAGGTGGGCATTCAGGCCGTACCGGCGGGCCGCGGTGACGAGGCCGCCAAGGTCCCCCTTGAAGTCCAACGCCAGGGCGTATGAGCCGCGGAACCCGGCGTCGAGGAGGCTCAACATCATGCCGGTGGTCTTGCCTCGCCCGGACCTTCCGACGAACGCGGACGTCGTCGCGTCTCCCCGGTCGCTGCCCGCGGTCACGTCGTTGCGGAAGACGCCGGGCGTCGAGCCGGTGAGGTACCCGACGATGGGGCCCGTGTCGTCGCCCACCTTGGCGCCGCCCCACCACCAGGAGCCCGACAGGGCGGTGACCTCACGGACGTGCCCGAGGTCCGGGACGCGCAGTTGGTCGCCCGGCTGCATTTCGAGCCAGAGCTCGCGCTGTTCCTCCTCGCCGACGTTGACCTCGATCCCGAACCCGCCGTAGTGCGTGATCACGGCATCGACGCGGGACCGCAGATCTTCGAGGGACACCTCGCTCGTCACGATCAGCCGCGGGTGATCCTCGACGAGGGTCACGTCCTCACGCCGCATGTCGCGGGTGAGCTCGGCCATCACGTCCTCGGTCTCCTCGATGTCCCGGCCGGGGTCCTCGGCCGACGCCTTCGAGGCGCTGCGGCGCTGTTCCTTGGCGAGGCGACGGGCCTCGTCCACCTTCTTGAGGGCCTCCCGCTTCGGCATCACGCGGAACCGGACGGACGCCTCGGGGCTGACGGGCTGGATGAGCTCGGCCGGGTCGAGGTCCGCGTCGAGTTCGGCCTCGTCGACTTCCGGCACGTAGTTGATCTCGGAGAGGACGCGCAGCCACTCGCCGTTTCCGGGGCTTTCCATCTGCTCGGGGAAGCCCGACATCGTGAGCACCGACACCCAGGCCGACACGTCGCCGCGGGCGTCGACTACGCGCAGGTGGTCGGGGTGGGGCAGGATGCGGCCTCGGGTCAGGGCGGCGAGCTTGGCGCCCCCGATGACGCCGGCACGCGGCGCGGGGATCGGCGTTCCGCGGTGCTGCTCGCGACTGATCATCCATGCGAGCATCTCGACGGATGCAGGCTGCGCCTTCCACGGGGAGGACTCCAGCCGTCGGCCGAGGCGGCGCATCTGCGCATCGAGGCGGGCGAGTTCACGGGCGCGGACGGTCGAGGAGTTGAGGCCGAGGCCGCCCTCGACGCCGCGGCGGCCGAGCTTCTGCGTCTGCCCGGCGCGCTCGGTGAGGCGCACGCCGAGGAGGAGGTGACGCGACGGGAGGGCGATCTGGTCGAGGCGGCCGATGCGGATCTGTGCCCACTCCTGCCAGTTCCCGGCGGTGAACATCTGGGCGGCCTCGGCGGCGTAGTCCTCGGCGTGCAGGGGGGACCACAGCACCCGCAGGTGGCAGTCATGCCCGGCGAGGGTGCGCGTGAGGGCACTGTTCGCGGCGTCGAGTTCGCCGTCGCGGGCCACCTCTGACATGAGGTCGGTGTTCGAGGAGTCGAGGACGTACCACGCCTCGGTGTGGCTGTCGGTGATGACGAGGCCGTCGGACAGGGCGACGTACTGCGGCGGCAGCGCCGAGCGGTCGCCGCCCACCCCGAGGAACGTCCCGACCTTCTGTAGAACCTTCATGATGCGTTCCCCCTGTGCTGCTGCATTGCCTTGCGGCCGTACGCCCTACCGACGGCATCGGGGCCGTACAGGCGGGGGCGGGCGGCGAGTCGGATCGGGGCGCCGGCACCGGGCGGGGCGGACTCCTCGGCGCCGAGCCACCGCTCGACGAGGGGTCCGAGCGGCGACTCGGCGAGGGTCTCGGCCTTGCCGGACCAGCGGGCGCGGCGGCTGATCCACTCGCTTCGGTTGGCCGCGCGGCGTCCGGCGCTGATGATCGGCCGGTGCCCGAGGACGAGGTATCGGACCCCGATCGACCATCGGGTGATGTTCCATCGGCGCTCGACTATCCGTGACCGCTGCGTGCCGTAGACGGCGGTGATCAGCGGGGGCAGGAAGTAGAGCGTAAACGTGATCTTGGACGGGAGGCCGAGGAAGAGGAGGAGAGTCCCGGTCCACAGCGCGTAGAGCGTGAGGCCCAGGACGAGGGCGCGGCGGGGCGCCCCCTCCCCCAAGTCGAGCCCGAGGAGCTCGTGTTGCTTGGTCTCAAGATCGAAATGCCGGGTGTACGTGTGCCCCACGCGCATCAGGCGGACCCCGAAACCTTGTCCCACACGCCGGTGAGGAGGGTCTTCACGGAGTCGGGGGCCCAGATGATGGCGCCGACGAAGACGGCCGCGACGGCGAGGGTGACCATCTCCCCCCACTCCTTCTTCAGGAAGTGCCCGAGGGCCCTGATCGCAAGGAAGGCGGCGAAGAGGTTCCCCACCACGATCAGAATCCACGCTTTGAGGTCCGCCCCGGTCGTGAGGGCGGCGAGGCTGACGAGGTGGTGCGTAGGTTCCACGGGTTCCCCCTTGTACGTGAATGGGCAGGCTAGTCAGGCTCTATGACAGATGCTCATGATTTATGAGCTGGGGACATACAGGGGGGGTCAGGCGGACCCGCCGAGGACGTCGTCGACCTGCCACCGCTGGGCGTCGGCCGTCGACACGCGCGTGATGGTCACGCGGTAGACCTGCTCGACCGTGGCCTCGCCGATGGTCCAGGAGACAACGGCGGTTCCGGTGCGGTCGTCGCCGCTTCCGGCGTCGGCGGTCCAGGAGACGAGCCCCTTGTACGCGACCCCTTCCGGAAGCGCCGGCACGCTCGCGCCGGGTGCGGTGACGGCGTCGATGTCCCCGGCTGCGTAGGCCGTGAAGAACTTGCCGATGGTGCCCTCGGTCTGCGCGCTCAGGTCGGCGTCGGACTGGGCCGTTGGCAGGTTCGGCGCTTTGGGGCCGCGCTCGGGGATGCCGACGAGGCCGGGGCGCCCGGTGACGACGACACGTCCGGCGGTCTCGACGACGGGCACGTCAAGGCCGACCCAGCGGGCCGGTTCCTCGGCCGGGGTCGGCTCCTTCTTCTTGTCCTTGGCGGGCTCGGTGTTCTTCACGGTGCGGACCAGGACGTCAACCCGTACGCGCGCTTGGTGGGCCGTGGTGGTGGTCACGGCTCCGGGCTGGACGGCAAGCACGTCTTGCCGACCGTGTCCGTCCCATCCCATCGTGGCGTCGGTGTCGGCGGGCAGGACAGACGCGAGGAGCTGCTCGCGCTCCTCGGCCTTGCCCTCGTCCCATCCGAGGTAGGCGCGGGCGAACCTGGCGGCGACGGCCTGCGCCGCCTCGTTCGGGTAGGTGGCCTCGGCCTTGGTGGTGGGCACCTTGGGCGCCGGCGCCTTCGGTGGGATGAACCAGGCCCTCACTCCCGTGACGGCGGCGAGGATGAGCACGAACCAGACCAGGCCGCGGCCGAAGCGGCGCGCGAACACGGCTCCCGACCGCTCGTCCTGGGGGGTCCACGGTGCGGCTCCCGAGGCGGCGGTCGGCGCCGTGGCCCGCTTGCCGTTCCGGGCGTTGCTTGCGGCGGTCTGCTGCCGCAGCTCGGCGCCCGCGGACTCCCAGGGATTCACCGGCCGGGGCGCCGCCTCGGCCTGTTCGGGAACCCCGGTCGACGGTTGGCCGGTTGCATCCTTGCCGGTTGGCTCCGGCAGGCCCATGACCTTCCGAGCCATGGTTCCAAGCGACACCACTCCCCGTAACCTCCCCCGTCACTCGGCCCACTTGGGCACTCGTGGGCACATGATGATCGACCATATGCCGCCCTCGATCACAGCGTCAAAGAAGTTGGTAACCGTCTGCGACAGGTGTGGCCGGGCTGTGACATGGCGTCGGCTGTGGTGATCACGGGCGGCTAGAGTGCCGCCCCACACGGCTAAACGAGACGGGGGGCAGGACGGGTGCGCATACGCCGTGACCTACTGCGGAAACTGCGTAAAGAGCGCGGGATGACGCAATGTCAATTGGCTGACGCTTTGGGGTGTTCGAGGGCGGCCGTATCAACTTGGGAAACGACCGGTCGACTCCCCCGCCCTAAGCGTCTGCAACTCCTCGCAGATTTCTTCGACATTCCAGTTTGCGAGTTGATAGAGGATGGCGAATCGCTTTCGCTCGTCTCACTTCGTCTCGCCGCGGGCCTATTGGCTAAAGATGTTGCCCGCGCGCTCAGGGTCACAAAGTCGACGTACTGTCATGTCGAGCGCGGCCGACAGAAAGTTCCCACCCGCTGGTTTCCGATTCTTTCCAGAACCCTCGGAGTCCCCGCCGACCTATTCAAATCCTTACATCAGAAATCTTCGTCCCCAAAAAGCGGCGGGGGCGTCGAGTGAGATACTCGACGCCCCCGCCGTTTCGGCATCTAGACCTTTCCCGGAGTCTCGTAATAGCTCCTCCATTCTTCTGCGCAGCGCCGTTGGATGGCGTCGATAGAACTCCCGGAACCCGCGTAGAGAATCACGCCGACCGGATCGGGTTCCTCGCGCATGGAAACCGTACGCAATAGGTTCACCACGTGTTTTGAAACGTCAGTGATGAGGTTGTTTGCACGTGAATTTTCGACGGGCGGGATAGGCCAACGCATGTGCCATCCGGCGCCGACCAGAACCGGGGCGACGTCGGCGTATTCGTCGGCCGCGTATGCACGGATGCGCCCGTACACGAGATCGACAGACAGGAAGGCCGCTTTCCCTTTCTTGAGATCCTTTCCCCCTTCGATGAGATACTCTCGCGCGATCTCGCTCAATCCGACCGGATCAGGCACTCGGGGCCTCCTCGGCTTCCTTCTCTTCTTCGGAACTCTTTCGCGGCGGCGGCGCGGTGTTGTTCTTCTCCTGCCATGCCTGCCATTCCGCAAGCCATGTCTTGAGCTCCTCCTCGCTGTAAAACGAGGTCTGCCCGTCCGTGATGCCTTCCGGGGCCTTGATTCCGCGCTTTTCGCCGCGCTTGAAATACGTGCGGATGGTCCCCGGCTTGTGAGGGATGATCCCGCGCTCAAACGCTTGGGCGAGGCTGTACGTCTCGACGACGGCCTCGGCCTGGTCCTCGGTCTCGGCCGGGACGAGTGCGGCGCCGGCACCTGTCGTGCCCCCTGTCGCACCCCCTGTCGTGAGGGGTGTTGTCATCGCCTGTGAGCTGGGCGGACCCCCCGTGATCCCCCTCGCGGCCGTGGCCCCGACAGGGGGCAGTGCGGCGGGTCCGTACTTGCCGCCGGGGAGGAACGCGGCCGTCGCCGCGGTCTGGTTCACCTCGTCGAGGACGTCGGGGGTGATCCACGGAGCCATTCCGCCGGCATCGAACCAGGCCGGGGCCTGGGGGCAGTACGCGAGGTATTGCCCGACTTCCGGGGTGATGTAGCTCGGCTGGATTTCCCGGACGTACAGGTGATCGGCGTCGGGGTCCTTCCGTTGGTCGGAGTAGGCGCCGCGCCCCTTGATATCGGAGTCGTACCCGATAACGGGCGTGCTCTGCCCGAATGCGACGCCCCACGAAACGCGGTCCTGCTGACCGACGGCAATCTTTGTGCCGATCTGCGCGCGCTCCATGGTGCCGCCGAAAAAGGCATTGGCGAACTGCTGCGTACCGACGACGACGCGGTGATTCGACGAGCGCCCTTGAAGGAGGATGATCGAAAGCCAGTCGAGGAAGGGAGGCGTTCCCTTTCCCTTGAGACCGTAGCGCCACCACGTATATGCGAGCTTGATCAACGTTGGTAGCTCGTCGACAACGAGTGTGCGGGGTACGAGCTGGGAGCGAAGCGCAGGATCGGCGCCCTTCTGCATTGCCGCTTCGGCCGCCATCATCGACGTGAGGAATTCCGCGAATGCCGCGATGCATTCCCTGACGGTCTTGTGCACGCGGACGCCTGAGAATCCTTCCGCTTCGACGAGGCTGTTCCTCTTGGTGTCGAGAATGTCGATCAGTTCGCCATTCATGCGCCCGTGCACGACGGGGATGTAAAGAACGGTGGATTTACCCGAACCGGTGGCACCTGCCACACCCCAATGCGGCGTTGCCGACTGCGTTTGAATGATGACGTCGGCGATTGCGTCCCGCTCGATTGCGAGACCGACGAACACACGCCGCGGGTCTCCCGTGGGCTTCCACGGGACGTATTCCGGGAGTACGGGTTTCGCCGCAGGCTTCGGCGCGGGCGTCCACTGGACGTAATGCTCCTTGCCGGTGCGCTCCCATTGGGGAACCCATTCCCCGGGAACTCGCTCGTCGATGATGCGCTCGATTGCCCCGACGGCCTCGGGGCCACCGATCCAGCTCGACGGAATGCGCAGCACGATTCGAGCGCCGTCCGCGCGGACGTTGTCCGGGACGGAGAGCCAGCGCGAGCGCGGTTCCGTGTCCTCCATTCGGAGGAGTTGCCGGACCGCCACCCAGACGCCGGGACCGTAGATTTGCCCGTCTGTCCACGCGGGGCGGATGCGCCACCATCCCAGTCCGGCCGGGCTGGTGAGGGCTGCGACAAAGGCGGCCAACGCGATTGCGTAAAGGGCGAGTTCGGTCTCGGCGGGGAATCTCCACCATCCCCAGGCGAGGGGGATCGGGGCGAGGCGCACCGCCGCGCGGGCGGCGTACGGCCACCGGGACCATGCGCGCAGGACGCGCCAGATTCCGGCCAGACTGCCGCCGAGGAGGCGCACCGGGGCGGTGGCCGCGCGGGCGACTCGGCGGGCCTTGGACGGCTTGTCGAACGAGACGGCGGCCGGTGTGCCGGTGTGCGCGCCGAGTTGCTCGACCGGGGTCTCGGTGGCCTTGTCGTCGGGCAGGGGTGCGCCCGCCTTCCACCACGTCGACTCGCTGCGGGCCTCGCCGTTGAGTTCGCGGCCGGTGAGGTACCGGCCGATGCCGGCGGCGGCGTTGCCGAAGAACTGTTCAACGCTCCTGTTGAACTTCTCGCGGTCCGCCGGGGTGCCCTGGTTGGCGAGCACCGCAACGACGATCAGCGCGGCGAGCAGGCCGCCCCCGCCGAGGCCGAGCGCGCCGCCGGGTAGTCCGTCGACGAGGTCCCTCGGGTTCGGTAGGGCTTCCACGTCTCCCCCTTTCTGTCCGCACGCCCGGCGGGGCGTGCCCTGTGATCCTCGCGCACGGCGCGGCCGGGGCGCCGTGGGGTTTCACCGGGCACAACGCGCGCCCGACCCCTGGGGAGCCGGGCGCGCGGGGAAAGGTGGGTTCGTCAGGACGCGGGCAGGGCGTCGAGGGCGAGCTCCCACGGGTAGGCGTGCACGTCGCCGTGGCGCGGCTTGTGCGGGACGAACCCGGGGGCGTCGCCGTCGCCCAGGAGGAGCGTCACCCCGGCGTTGCGGAGTACGGCGACGCTGTGAGCGGCGGCCGGGTGGCGGCCCTGGGCGTCGTTCCAGTGAGGCAGGGCGACGATGGGCAGGCCGAGGCCGATCCCTTCCGTGATCAGGCCGAGGGCGAGCGTGTCGGAGATCCCGGCGGCCCACTTGTTCAGGGTGTTACTCGTCAGAGGGGCGACGAGGAGGGCGTCCGGGTCGGGGAAGGCGTCGGCCTGTGAGGGGAGCTTGTACTCGTGCCGGACCGTTCGGCCGGTGAGCTCGCGCAGCTCGTCGAGGTTGCCCTCGGGGTCCTCGGTGGCCCAGCGGTAGGCGCTGGGGGTGAGGACGAGGCAGACGTCCCACCCGCGGGCCTGGGCGGCGCGGATGGGGATGGTGAGGTGCCGGGCGGGCGGCGCAGCACATGAGATCAGGTACAGGGTGCGAGGTTGTGTCACCCGGGCAGTCCACAGCGTGCGGCGAGCGCCTGCAAGCGGCCTTCTGCGCTCCCGACCCCCAGGAGGCGCAAGTCCTCGACGAGTTGGCGGGTGCGCGGCCGGCACCGGACCTCTTCCTCGGCTTCCCGCTCGGCGTCGAGGAGGGTCTCGACGGCCTTAGTGCGCTGCCCGGCCTGCGTGAGTCCGCGGGCCAGATCAGTGAGGAGGTGGGCGCGGCGCTCCTTGGGCAGGGCCTCGCGGGCGGGGTTCGGGATGTCCGCGGCGACGGCGACGGCGTCCGCCCCCTGGGAGAGCTGGACGTGAGCGGCCACCCGGTACAGCCGTGCGTTCGTCGGCCCGAACGCGGTCCACACGGCGTTTCCGTCGGCGCCGAGCTCCTCGGCGTGCTTGTCGGCCTGGTCGAGGAAGCCTGACACGTTGCGTGCCGCCGCGGCGGCGTCGTCGTCGTCCGAGGCGCCGATGACGGCGGCGGCCATGGACGCCTTGAGGTAGAGCATCCCGAGGACGGACAGGCCGTCGGCGCCTCGGCGACGAAGGAGCGGTTCGAGGCGGGCGGCGGCGGCGAGCGCGAACGTGACGGCGGCCTGCGCCTGCCCCTGGGCCGTCATGGCGTCCGAGAGGTGCCGGGCGGCCGAGGCCATGATGACCGGGTCCTCGGACCGTTCGGCCGCGGCCACCGCGCGGTGGCCGCTGATGAGGGCGAGGTCGTGGTCCCCGTACTTGATGCCGGCGGCCTCGGTGAGTTCGAGGGTGAGGGAGAGCAGCCGGAAGGCGCCGAGGCGGACGTCGCCCTCGTGTCGGGCCGCCGCCCGGTTCGTGTCGACGAGGAGTTCGGGGACCAGGCGGCCGAGGCTGGCAAAGTGGCCGGACTGGAAGGCGGCGCGGGCGTGGACGAGGCGGCCGTGAAGCACGGCGAGCGGGAGCGGCTCGGCCGGGTCGTCGTCGGCGGTCCCGGTCAGCACGTCGTGCCGCTGTAGCGTGGCCCGGATGTCGTCGAGCTCGACGCCGTCAATGCACTGCCGGCGCGGGCCGTCGGTGAGGAGGACGTCCAAGGTGACGCCCAGGACGGCGGCGGCGCGTTCGAGGATGGAGATGCGGGGGTCAGTCTGTCGCTTGCCGCCTTCGAGGTCCTGCACCCATCGGCGGGACTGGCCCATCAGGGCGCCGAAGTCGGTTTGCGTGATCCGGCGGCGTTCTCGCCAGTAGGCGACGCGGCGGCCGATTCCCTGTGTCTCCATGGCACTTCTCCGGGCCGGGAACGATGCACGCACCGTGCGTGCCTACCTTCCGTTGTACGCCCCTTACGGTGCGGATATGGCCACTACCGAGAACATCCCCCGCAGGTGGGCCGAGTACCTCAACCCTGACGACTCGACCCTCGACCGGCTGCGCTGCGCCGACCGCGCCGCGACGTCGCTCGTCCCCGTCGGCACGGCGTGGGACACCGTCGGCGATCGGTGGGAGGCCCTCGCCATCGCGTCCCTTGAACGCGGCCTCGCCGCCCTCGACGTGCTCGGCCTCCCCCTCGATGGCGGATACCCGGTGATCGCCGACCACGCGCGGAGCGAGCTCATCGTCCTGGTCCCCGCAGGGACCGCGGACCGCGTGGCCGGCGGCGGCCCGCAAGCCGTCCGGGCGCTCACGCCCGGAACGTGGCTCGTCGCCCCGCACGGCCCGACGGGCGCGTACGTGGCTGCGTGGCTGAGTCGGCCAACTCACGGCAGCGCGCGGTACGTTGACCCTGTCCGACTGTGCGAGGCCGTCCTCGCCGCCGAGACGCTGCGCGGGGAGTGCACCCGCGCCCATTGACCCCGTGTGCGGCTCCTCCCCCCGTGGGAGCTGCGCACGGCCCACCGCAGGACCCCGGAGCCTCCGCGCCTTGGCTCCGGGGTCCTGTCGGTTCCCGGCCCGGTCCGCGACGGCCCCCAACGATCCACCCGCCGGGGCCGTTTCACCCCTCTACCGGGCCTTATGCGCCTTGCTCATCTTCTGTGAGCTGGGGACATATGGACTCGCGGAACAAGGCACGCACCGTGCGTGCCCACCCCCGGCCCGTCGGCCCTTACGGTCCGGACATGGCGCATTCAACGAACGGAACACCCCGCCCGGACCGCGGCCCTGCCGCGCACCTGCCGGCCACCCGCCGCCCCGTCGAGGACGGGGTCGAGCTCCTGCACCCGGACCGTACGCCCCCCTTCGCGCACGATCTCGTGCGATCCCTCGACGAGGCCAGTCAAGCCGTCGGCGCGCTCGACCGGCTCGACCCGTCCAGCGACGTCACGGTGAGCGCGCTCACCGCCCTGGTGTGCACGGGCACGACAGCGGCGGACGCCCTACAGGCCGCCGCCGACGTCGCCCGGAAGTCTCCCGGCCTCGAACCGCACTCCCTGTCCCTTGCCCGGGTGCCGGGCCCGGTGGCGGGCCTGTGGGAGTACCAACTCACCATGACGGTGAGTTCGCGCGACCCGCAGACCGGCGAGCACGCCGGACCCGTCCACCATGGCGAGCGGCTGAGGTGACGCGGTGACGAGGGCGACGTACCGGTTCCGGCAGTACGGCGTGACGCCGGACGAGCTCGCGGAACCGGTGTTTCAGGCGGTGTGCGTGTCCGGCGAAGAGACCGACTGCGGCGCGGACTCGGGGGACCAGGGGGACGAGGCGGCGCTCGCCCGGTGGATGGCCGAGCACACCCGCGACACCGGACACGAGCGGTTCCGCGCGGCCCCATGGTCGTACGTGATGGTGAAGGCGGGGGCATGGCAGTCATGACCGGCGGCGAGCGGCTGCTCGACGAGCTGCGAATACCCGACGGACGGCGACACGAGCTGTGGGAGCGCGCCGAGCGGCTGCGGATCGGAATCGGTCACGCGCGTGCCGTCCGCGCGGCCCTGGCCGATCAGCGGGCCCAACGTGCGAGCGGGGGCCGCATGTAGGCCGCTCCACTCCCCCGCCCCCGACACGGAAGCGCCCGACCCTCCCCAGGGCCGGGCGCTTCCGTGCGTGGCGTCAGGTCTGGTCCCCCAAGCGCGGGGACCGGTACAGCGGGCGGTCGTGATCGGGGTGGAGTGGAGTCTCGTCCGCCATGTGAGGGAAGTCGCCCAACGGGCTGATGGCGCACGGCTTGCGGTAGTAGTCCTCGGCCCACCGGATCGCTTCCCGGCGGGACCACTCGCGGCGCAGGAGGGCGCTTTCCTCGGGTAGCCACACGATCCAGTCGCCGCGGCCGTTGCGGCGCCGGTACCAAAGGAGCGCGAGGGCCAGGGCGACGAGGGCCTCGGCCGGGGCCCACGCCATCAGGCCCAGACGGGAGACCGGCATAGCCCAGGCGAGGAGGAGGGCGAGCACCGCGCCGACTGCCCAGGCGGGCCAGTAGGCGTACGGCCGCCGTGCCATCGTCCGCCGGAAGTACATCAGGGAACTGATCAGCATTCCGGCCGCGAACCACACAGGGCCGGTGCTGCCAGTGCCGGCGGCGAGTGCGACGCACCCGACGGCCCCGGCGAAGAACCCGCCCGCCGCCCGGCGGTTCTGGTCAAGGTCTTGCATCCGGCCCCCCACTCGTCGTCGCGGGTAAGCCTGCCATGCCCTTGTGACAAGCAAACGCGCGGCGAGGGTGACCCCCTCGCCGCGCGATTCCCCCACTGCACATGCGGAAGCGCCCGACCCTCACGCAGTGGGGGCCGGGCGCTTCCGCATGTGCGCCTACGCTCAGACGATGCCGTCCGGGAGCGGGCCGCCTCGCTCGCCGCTCAGGTCGACCATGAGCATGTCGGTCGAGCCTGGAACCTCGGGGTCGGCGGTGACCCGGTCGAGGATGTCGGCGTGATCGAAGGCCAGCGGCGGCAGGTTGGAGGCGGGCCACCAACGAGCCGTGCGGGCGTCATCCCCGGCAACGAACGGGGTGCCGGCGGGGACGATGGCGAGGTAGGCCGTGGTGACGTACCGGCCGCGCGGGTCACGGTCGGGCCGGTCGAAGACCCCGATCTCCCGCAGGTCGGCGGCCGGGACGTGTACGCCGGTTTCCTCGGCCAACTCCCGGACCGCTGCCGCACGGCTCGTCTCGCCCCGGTCCACATGACCGCCCGGCAGCGCCCACGCGCCCACGTGCGGCGGCCACCCGCGCTCGATGAGCAGCACCTCGCCGGACGGCGTCATTGCGACGACATCGGCGGTGTAGCGGATGTTCTCGGGCTCAGGTTCCGAGTCGTCCCGCGCGGGCTGGGCTCGAACGACGGCGAGGGCCGCGGTGACGGTGTCCGGCAGTGTCTCGCACACGGGTGCGCCGTGAAGGCGGGCGACGTACGCGAGGTACCGGTTCCGCTCGGGGTTGGGGCAGTCGGGCGGGCACCCGAGGACGGCGCGGCCGGTGCCGATGTCGAGGCCGAACTCGACGTTCGTCGTGAACCCCGGCAGCGTGACGAGGTCACGGGGAATCCAGAACAGAACGGCGCTCGCGGCCTGTCGGGCGGCGGTCTCCCATCCGACTTGGTCGTCGTAGTGGGCGGCGCGCTTGCCGCCGCGGGATTCCGGCGTCAGGACGGTGAGGGTCTCGGTGCCGGTCCACTGCTCGGCGAGGGCCTCGACGGCGGCCGGGCGCCAGGACTCGACATCGCCGCCGAGGCGGGGCGTCGGCCCGGCGAGGAACACGGACGGGCCGCTCGTCGGGATGGGCTCGCGGGCCCACACCAGGGATACGGTCACTTCTCCCCCTCGGTCTGTCGCGCGGCGGCGGCCGTCTGCTGCGGGGTCCACGGGAGCGGGAGACCGTCCCCGACCACACGGGGCACGACGTGAATGTGCAGGTGGTACACGGTCTGAGTCGCGGGGGCGCCCTTGCTCGTGACGATGTTGGCGCTCGGCTCCTCGGCCATCAGTTCCGAGGCGCATTCCATGACGCGGCCCGAAACCCGCTTGTCGGTGCCGGCGTCCTCGACGTGGGTCCGGGGGATGACGAGGAGGTGCCCCTCGTTGACCCCGCCGCTTCGCGGGCGGATGGCGAGGACGTCCCCCCAGTCCCGTACGACGGTGGCCGGTGCGATCCCGGCCGCGATGGAGCAGAACACGCACCCGGTGGCCTCGACCTTGCGCAGCTCCTCGGCGAGCTCGGCCTGCGGCGGGACGGGCCTGCGGCCACTGAGGTACTCGGCCGCCTCCTCCCGGATCGCCTCGGCCTCGCGCGGGTCGACGCCCTCTTTCCACCCGATCTCGTTGTGTCGGGCGACGACGTCCTCGAACGCCATACGCGCACCTGCGGCGATGCGCAGCCGGTCGGACTCGCGCTGTAGGTCGGCGAGTTGGCGGTACAGGTACAGCGCAAGAGGGCCGGTGTCGGCGGTCATGGTGAAAGCCTCTCTCTCTGGGGTGCGAACGGCCGGGGCGGGCGTACCGCCCCGGCCGGGTTGCCGTGTCACGCGGGGGTGATCTCGTGCGGGTGGACGAGGACGGACCCGATGAACGGGCTGATGCGGTGAACGGTCCACCGGTAGTTGGTGAGCGGGCCGGGCGGCACCTCGTCGACGATGCGGCCGGTGCGACCGGTGGCGCGCGGGTCGTCCTCACAGGACGTGATGCGGACCTCGTCGCCTGCCTGGTAGCTCATGGCTGCCTCTCTCGGTCGGCCTTACCGTGCCTGCGCCCGGGGACGGTGTCCGTTCCCCGGGCGCAGAGGGGGCGTGTGGTCAGAACTTCTTGACGGTGCCGTTGCCAGCCGTGGCGCGTACGTCGAGGTCGTCACGGCCGCGGACGCCGTAGAGCTTGACCGTGCCGTTGCCCGCCTTGATGTCGATGCGGCCGGTGGCCTTGGCGCCGACGGTGAAGTTGACCGAGCCGTTCCCGGCGCGGACGCGGGCGGCGTTGCCGATGTGGTTGTCGACCTTGACCGAGCCGTTGCTCGCCTCGGCGTCGATCCACTCGGTGACGGTGCCGACCTTGATCGACCCGTTGCCCGCCTCGGCCTCGATGCGGCCGACGGTCTCGGCCTTGATGCTGCCGTTGCTGGACTCGGCCCGGATGGCGGCGACGGTGCCGTACGTGTGGAGGCTGCCGTTCTCGCCGCTGTACTGGACGCCCGACCCGGCGGGCAGGGTGACGTGTACCTCGACGCCGCGCGTGAAGTTCTGCGCGCCGCCGCCCCCGATGACCTGTCCGTTGACCACGGTCACGTTGCCGCTGTACCGCACGCCGTTGATGTAGGTCACGCCGCCGCCGAACGACTGGAAGACGTTGCTGCCGAAGTTCGCGCCGCTCTGCTTGACCTTGGGGACGACGACGACCAGGCGTTCGGCGTTCTGCTGGATGCGGGCGCCCCGGGCGGCGTCGGCGGCCGGGGAGTCGGGGCCGTCCTGAGTGAAGACGCGGACATGGGCGACGGTCGCGGCGGGGTCGACGGTGACGGTGACCGTGCCGTCGGGGCAGGTGACATCGGCGAGGACGGAGCCGGTGGCGTCGGCGGTGAACGTCTTCTCGGGGGCCATGTCGCGGGTGGCGATGTCGTTCATGGGATTCCTTCCCTCGGTGCGGTGTGATGGGTCAACCATGACAGAGCCGGAACTCAACTACAAGTCCAACTGTGAGTTGACTTGAAACTGACCCTGTTCGGGCGACGCCGACGGCGGCGCCCGGCGGGCGGGGCGGGTCAGTCGCGGACGGCGACGTACGCGGCGAATCCCTCGACGAGGTGATGTGTTGCCTGGTCAAGCAGGTACGCGCCGCCGAGCGGCCCGCCGAGCTCGTAGAACGAGCCCTTTCCGGTGGCCTCGGCCGCCTTGCGGACGGGCCAACGCCGGTCGATCAGGTAGTGCGTCGCGCCGGACAGGGCGAGGGCGGCGGCCATGCTGCGGGGGCGCAGGCCGAGGCCGAGGACGCGGTTCCCGACGAGGAGTGCGGCGGCCTGCGTGGCGGTGTACGAGGCGACGTGTCCCGCGAGGGCCTTGTGTCCCGCGACGCCGGGCTTGGCCTTGTGCTGCGCCTGGTGGTCGCTCTGCACCCAGTGGTCGGCGACGTCGGCGGCGACGCGGAGGAGGGCGTACACGGCGGGGAAGGCGGCGGCGCGGTTGGCGGTCATGTCGAGTGGGTTCCTCTCGGTTCGGGTGCGGGCCGGGGCCTCGGGCGAGGCCCCGGGGAGGTGCCGGCGGGTCAGCTGTGGGTGCAGCCGTGGGCGCGCGGGTCGGCGAGGTGGGTCTCGAACGCGGCGGCGTCGTACGGGGCCCATTCCTGGGCCGTGATCGCGCGCTCGCAGTCGTCGCAGGACCAGGAGCGCGGGCCGTGGACGCGGCCGTACGCGCGGCGGTAGGCGCGCTCGGTGACCTCGCCGAGGGCGTTCTCGACGGCGGCCAGGACGACGACGGCGACGAGCACGAGGTACACGACGCGGGCGAACCCGGAGGCGTCGAGGTGCTGCTCGGTGGCCTGCGCGGCGGTGATGGCGATGATCACCGGGACGACGGTCCGGACGAAGCCGAGGGCCAGGAGGCGGAGGCGGGCGGTCCCGAGCGGGGCCGTGGTCACGTTGGTGCGGGTCTCGGTCTTCACTGCGGCGGTTCCTCTCTGAGGTCGAGCCGGGCCCCGGCGATGCGTCCGCGGGTCCGGTGTTGCGGTGTGCGGCGGGGTCAGTCGCGGGTGCCGGCCTCCCACCGGTCGAAGCCGCGTTCGCGGACGTGCGTCCAGTCCGGCCGGGCGCCGATGAGCTCCTCGGCCCACGCCATGGCGGCCTCGATGTCGGCGTTGTGGTCGTCCGGCCGGAAGGTCTCGTGGCACTCGCTCAGGCGCTCGCCGGACTCCTTGTCGCCCTTGAGGTCCCAGCCGGGAACGTCCACGTCGACCCAGTTCGGTTCGAGGGTGAAGCGCGGGAATGAGCGGGCCGGGGCGGTCTCCTCGGTGGGGATGTCGGACAGTCCGGCGGCGCGGGTCTTGAGCGCGTTCACGGCGGCCGGGCCGAAGCGGAGCCAGGAGCGGCCCACGTTCCCGTGCTCGTCCTCGGTGTAGGCGACGAGGACGGCGCCCTTGGCGTCAGATTCGAGGTTGAAGCGGGTCACAGTGCCGGTGATCTCGACGTTCGGGTTCGGCTTCATGTGCGGTGTTCCTTCGGTTCGTTGGGCGGTCGGGGTCCGGGCCGGGGCCCGAGCGGGGCCCCGGCGGTGGTGCGGTCAGAAGGACGTGACGAGGTCCCGCAGGCTGGACACCTGGGCGGCGGGGCGTCCGGTGCCGGCGGACCGATGGACCCGCAGCGCGGCGCCGTCCGGGGCGTCCGGCAGGGCGTACACCCGGCCGCCGTCGAGGACGGCGAGGAGGCGGGCGCCGTGTCGCTCGCAGGCGTCGGCCCCTGCGTTGGAGGAGTCGAGGACGGTCACGGCCGGGGCGCCGTCGCAGGGGGTCGGGTCGATGGGCAGGGCGGCGCCGCACCGGCCGGTGATCGGGCCGAGCTCCTCGGCGTCGATGGAGCCGCCCGAGACGCCGAGGAGCTCGACGTCCGCGGCGGCCTTGCCGTTGGCGCGGCGATAGACCGACTGGACGACGCCGTAAGCGGTCAGCCCGGTGCGGGGGTTGGTCCACTGGACGGCCGCGCCGGGCCGCATGTGCTCGCCGCACTCGGCGGCGATCTCCCTCTCGGCGGCGCCGAGTTGGGCGGCGACCTTCGCCACGTAGGCCGCTTCCTCGTCCTCGCGCTTCTTGTCCTCGGCGGCCTCGGTGGTGAGGACGTCGACCGGGGCGGCGTAGCCGATGAACGGGGCGCAGTCCGCGCAGTGAGCGACGCCGTCCAGGGGGCGCGTTTCGTGGCCGGTGACGGGCCACGGTCGGGCGCCGTGGTGGTGCAGGAGGCCGAGGAGTTCGGTGCAGGACTGGCGGCGGGCGGCGCGGGTCTCCGGGGCGATTTCCTGGGCGTCCTCGACGAGGTCCGCGACGAGCGCGACGACATCGGCGAGGTGGCCCAGGAGCCAGCGGGGAGCGAAGTAGCGGTTCGAGGTGACGTGCTCCCAGACGAGGCGGTACGCCGCACTCTCCGCGTCGAGGTGGGTGTCGCCGATCTCGTCGGCGTAGGTGATGCGGAAACCGTCCGGGAGGGGCAGGCCGAGGACGTCCTCGGCGGCCGGGGCGGCGGGCTCCTCGTCGGCGGCCGGGGCCTCGATGCCGAGGGCCTCGTATCCAGCGGCGGTGAGCCGCAGGACGGGGACCTCGTTCCCGTCTTTCGTGGTGATCGTGTCGGGGGCCGTCTCGACGAGGGCGAGCTCGACGAGGCGGGCCTCGGTGCGGTGGTGCAGGGTGCGGAAGCCGATCCAGCAGCCGGACGCGCCGTTCACCCGGGCGGCGACGCGGCCGGGGGTCTCGTGGATGAGTCGGAGGGCGGCGGTCTGCGGGGCGGTGAGCTTCAAGTTTCTTTCTCCTTCGGTGTGTTGCTCCCGTTGGCGGATCTCCACCATGACACAAGAAGTAGACGAACTACAAGTCCAACTGTGAGTTGATGTACTTCTTTCGGGTGGTGTTCGATACCGCCTCGAACGATGCGCCGCCAATTGGCGGCACGCGCCGGACATGGAGGCGCCCCCCGGGGAGCCGGACGAACGGCTCCCCGGGGGGCGCCTCCCACAGGCGGATCACTCCTCGGCGTCCTCCCCAGCACCCCGCATCTTGCGTTCGTGCCGACGCTCGCCGTAGGCGCCCGCCTCGCGGATCGCGTCGCGTCCGGCGCCGATCCCCTCGCGGCCCAGGTCGGCCACCGATCCGACGGCGGACGCCCCGGCGGCGGCGACTTGCCCGGCTGCGGCGGCCGTCTGTCCGGCCGCGCCCGCTACTGCGGCGATGGCGCCGAACGCCGCGGCCATGGCGCCGCCCGTCGCCCGACCGGCGGGCTTGGCGGGCCCGGCCGCCGCCGGGGTGCCGGCCTTCGCGTTGGCGGCGGCAGCGGCGCGCGCGGCCGGGGACTGCGCGGCGCCGCCCACGGCGACGAGTACGCCCTCGACGGCGCCGCCGCCCTTGAGGACCAGGCGGAAGGGCTTGCCCGCCTCGGCCTGGGCGATGGTGCGGAGCTGGGCCGAGGTGAGGTTCTCGACGGGAAAGAAGCACTGCGCCCGGCTGCTGCGCCGCCCGCTTTCGCCGCGGTGCATCTCGCCGCAGGTGGCATTGATGCCCTCGTTGGTCGGGATGAGCGTCAGCTCGCGCGGGGTGGAGTTGCTCGGCCGGTTGGGGCACCGGACGGCGGCGCCGCCGATGGTGAACTTTCGGACCTTGATCGCGGACATGGGCGGGGCTCCTATCGGTTGCTGATCGTGGCGGTGGCGGTGGCCTTGGCGCGGCCGAAGAGTCCGGCGGTGGCCGTCGCGGTGGCGGTGGCGGTCTGCGCTCCGTGGCCCCGGCCGCGCTTGACGACGGCGGCCACCAGGGCGACGAGGAGGGCGAGGACGAACGCGATCTTCGCCAGGAGGACCAGGGCTGCGGCGAGGGCGGCGGCGGCCTCGGCGAACACCTTCAAGGCGTAGGCGGCGAGGACGAGCGAGCCGGACGCGGAGACGAGGAGGAGGGCCGTCGTCTTGGCCCAGGCGGGGACCGCGGTCGCGGCCGGGGCGGCGGCCGGGGTCTCGGTGCCGGCGGGGGCCGAGAGGTCCGCGTACACCCACACCGTGCGCCCGTCCGCCGTCCGGGCCTCGACCGCGCCCGGGATGGGGGTCGGGGACAGGAACGGGCGGGTGTCGAGCGGGTGACCGAGCATCGGCTCGGGGCGGTAGACGACGGCGGCCTCGGCGCGAGTGTGGGCGGCGTTTTCCATGATCTACAGCGCTCCTCGGCGTGATCATTTTGCGGGGGTTTGTGGAGTCGGTACGGGCCGGGTCGGACCGGGTTATGCCTGGTCAGAGGCCCGTACGGGGCCGGTACGAGGGCCGGGGGGACGGTTCGGCGTACCGGCGGGCCGGGGGCCGTACGGATGGCGTACCGGGCGCTGACCTGCGGCGTTCCGATCCGTACGGACCCCGTACCGGGGTGCATATCTACGCAATACCGGCGGCGGTGCGGACGTCCGCGAGGTAGTAGCCATTGGCCCGGCCGCCGCTCGTCCAGCTCCGGACGGCGAGGGTCCGCTCGGTTCCGTCGAGGGCCTCGTCGAGGGCCTTCCGCAGCTCGGTCCCGCCCGCCCGGACGTAGGTGGCGCGGTCCTCCTCGCCGACCTTCAGGGCGGCGGGCGCCCAGGTCGAGGGGTCGAGGGCGGCGAGGCCGTCGAGGATCTCGGCCGTGGGCATCCGCTCGGGGAGGCGGGCCTCCTCGAACACGGCGAGGAGGTCGGCGAGGATGCCCGCGACGCGCGCCCGGCGCCCGCCGTCCCCGGCGGCCTCCCCGGCGAGAGTGCCGGCGGCGATGCGCAGGGCACGGCCGCGCTCGCACACGCCGCGGAACTCAGGAAGGTTGATCAGCAGGGAGCGCATGAAGCGGAACCCGGTCTCGTCGGCGTGGATGCCCATCCCCTTGAACGCGGGGGCAAGATCCTTGGCGTTCCAGCCCGAGGAGGCCGAGCCGGTGCCGAGGATGGAGTCGCTCATCTGGTAGGTGGCGCACAGGTGGGCGATGCGCTGCGGGATGGCGTCGCGGATGGCGGACGGGACGGCGTCGCCGGTGGGCTTCTGCGAGGCGAGAACCGGGATCAGGCCCGCGGCCGGTCCGACCTTGGCCAGGTCGGTGAGGGCCTTCTCGATGCGCTGCCCGTACGTGACCTTGTCGTCCTCGGACTCCTTGTCGCCGCTTTCCAAGTAGCGCTGCACCTCGTCGATGATCAGCACGACGGGGCGGATTCCGTGGTCCCGGACGATCTCGGGCGTGAGCTTGCCCTCGGGGCACACCTCGTCGGGGAGCTCGAACAGAGCGTCGTACGTCTCCGTCATCTCGTCGACGAGGTCCTCAAGGACGTGGGTCAGACGCCGCACTGCGGCCGTGGTCACGCCGCGGATGTACGCATCGGCGACGAGGGCCGTTGCCGCCCAGTCCTTACCGCCCTTGCCGTCGCCGACGACGATCCGGCACGTGGGGTCGAGGATCGCCGCCACGGCCGCCGCGCGGGCCGTGAACGTCTTGCCCTGGCGGGGCATGGCGCCGACCAGGAGGCCGAAGAACAGGAGCTCAATCGGGATGACGCGACCGGTCTCGTCCACGAACGTCGGGGCGCCCTGCCAGATGTCCCACTGCTTAACGTTCAGGAGCGGCGAGGGCACCGGGTTGCCGCCGAACGGGTGCGAGTCGGCAACGCGCATGTAGACCTCACCCTCGTGTCCGTCCTGCCGGATCGAGAGCTGGATCGCGTCCACGGCCAGGGCGGCGGCGAGCGGGTCGCGCTTGGCCGCAACTTCCTTGGCGGTCTTGCCGGACGAGCGGGGCAGCTCGAACCGGACGACGGACGCCTTGTCGTCGGCCTCGCGGGCGATGAAGCCCTTGACGGTGACCGACTCGCCGTCCTTGAGGATGCCGACGTTGCGGGCCCTCAACGCGTCGTTGAGGCCGTCCTCGGTCAGGACCCCGGCCCCGGTGAAGTCGACCGAGTCCGTGATCGTGAACGTGCCGTCGGGCTCGCGACGGATGAGCTCACGGCGGCCGAGGGCGTACAGCACGCCGAACAGCGGCAGGAGGACCGGCGAGGCCATGACCCAACCCCAGGTCTCACCGAGGGCCAGGAGCGCGGCCACGTAGGTGGTGCAACCGGTCATGGCGTAGACGGTGACCGGCTCGCGGCGGCGCTGTTTGGCCTCCTTGCGGCGGTCGGCCCGCAGGTCGGCGACGTGTTCCGGGCCCGCCTTGGTGCGCCGCACCTTGTCGGCGATCTCGCCGTACTCCGTGGCGCCGAGGTAGGACCAGGCGTCGCGGACGCCGACACGGGCACCGATGCCGGCCACGCGGGTAACGCGCCACAGGTAGACGGGCGAGCGCAGGGTGTGGAAGGCGAGGGCGTTGGTCCACTCGGCGCGGCGCTGCCGCCAGACGCCCGGGTCGGTGAGGGACTCGGGGACCAGGGTCCGCAGGTTCCATCCGGCGCGCTCGTCGAGGATTTCGAGGGTGCCCGGGTCGTCGTCGATGTCGGCGAGCTCGACGACGGCGGCCTCGGCGTCGGCCGGGGCGGCGAGGGGCGCCTCGTCGACCTTGTCCAGGCGCACGGTGCCGGTGGTCAGGTCGGCGACGCCGGCAGGGGTGCGGCGGACCGCTTCGCGGGCGGCCTCCTCGATCCGGTCGAGGGTCTCGGCGGGGAGGTCGACGGGCTGCGCCTCGGTCTCGGGGCCGCGCTCGGCCTGAGTGATGCTCATGTCTTTGGTTCCTCTCGGGGGATCAGGGGGCCCGGCCGCCGGGGCGGCCGGGGCGGTGCCGGTGAGCGCGGGTCAGGGGGTGCGCTGGGCGTCGTCGAGCTCGACGAGCGCGAGGTGAAGGCGGGCGCGGGCGGTGTCCGCCTGGGCGCCGACGGCCGTCCCGTAGGTGAGGGACTGGCGGGCGGCCTCGGCCGCCTTCCACGCGGCCTCGACGTGGGGGTTCGACATGGGGGCCGTCTCGAACGCGAGGTAGACGAGGCCGAGCTCGGCGTGTGAGCGGGCGAGCTGGGGGTGATTCGCGGCGGCCTCGGCGTCGGCCTGGGCGGCGAGCTCGGCGGCGATCTGGCGGTACACGCTGCGGGGGGTGCTCACTTCTCGTCCTCCTTCTTGGCCTTGGCCTTCTTGGTGGCCGCGCGAACGGCGAGCGACTTCGCCCCGGCCCGGACGGCGGTCGGGCCCCAGAGGATGAGGAGCAGGAGGAAGGCGCCGATCAGGGCGGCCGGGCCCCACCCGTATTCGGGGGCGCGGGTGATGGTCACGTAGGTGCCGGCGGGAACCGCGAGGATCAGGGCGCGGGGCGGCGTGTGGCTGTTGGCGGCGCTCATCGGGCGTTCTTCCTCTCGGCCTTGACCGTGTCGCGCAGGGCCATGAGGTACCGGGTGTTGCCGCCGCCGACGGCCTCGCCGACGTTCTTAATAGAGAGCTTGGCGCCGCCGCCGAGGATGTCCGCGAGGGCGCGGACGCGGTCGAGGTCGGCCGGGTCGAGGGGTCCGATGGGGGCCTTCGGAGCGGTCCGTCCGGTCAGGCGTCCGAGGGCCTGCTTCCCTTTGCGCCCTAGGGTTTTCGCGCCTCGGCCGCCCTTGTTCGGGCCGCCGGTCGGGCCCTTCGAGGAGCGCCGCGCGGACGGTCCGTCGTCGCCTCCGTCGCCGTTGAAAACGTCGTCGAGGAGCTGCTCGACCATGAGCGTCTCGACGCCCACGCCGTGCGCTGCGGCGAGCGCCTTGTCCGCGCGGCCCCGGTGGGCGACGACACCGGCCGTGACGGCGATGTCGGCGCCGTGCGTGTCGCGCCATGCGTCCCGCCACGCCGTCTCGGTGTCGACGGTGCCGTACGGGTGGGCGGTCAGGATGTCGGTGTACCGGTTGTAGACGGCGGGGAACCGGCGGCGGCGCTTGCGGTCGTGACGGTGGCGGCGCCGGTCCTCCTTGCGCTGGGCCTTGGTGCGGGTGGCCTTGGTGCCGTGGCGGCCCCACCCGCGGACCTCCCAGAAGAACACCCCGGCGAAGCTCGCGGCGGCGAGGACCCAAGCGAGCCACCCGCCGGACTCCCCCGGCGCGTGCGAGTAGTTGATGACGGCGGCGAAGCTCGCGCACGCCCACATGACCACCCGGAACCGCCCGACGGGGCGGCCCTCGCGCTTGGCGCGCTCACCGCTCACGGTGGCGACCCACGCCCCGGCCTCCAGCATCACGGCCAGGCACAGGCTGATGATCCCGGGGAGATCCTCCCCGTTGAGGGCGCGGAGCTGGAAGAACAGGGCCGGGACGATGCCGCACGCCATGACGATCAGCGCGCCGACGGTGTCCCCCTCCTTGCTGAGCTTGGCGAACAGCTCGGCGCGGGACTTCTTCCGCTCGGCCTTGCGGCGGGCCTTCTCACGCTTGCGCTCGGCGCGGAGTCGGCGCTCCTCGTCCTGCCGGGCCTCGCGCTCCTTGCGGCGCTCCTCGGCCTGGGCGGTGCGCTCCTGGCGGCGCTCGTTGGCGAGGGCGGCGCGCTCGTCGCGGGCGGCCTTGGCGTCGGCGGCGCGGTCGAGGCGGTCCTCGGCGCGGTCGGCCGCCTTGTCCTTGCGGCGCTCGTCGTAAAACGTCTGGCTCACTGGGTGATCTCCTTGCGGGCGCCCCGGCGGACGAGGGGGCAGATGGGGCAATGGGGGAAGGGGCGGCCGACGCGAGCGGCGCGGATGCCCTCGGCGGCGAGGAGGGCGCCGACCGTGGCGGCGGTGATGGCCTGTCCGGCGTTTCCGGCGATCGTCGAGACGACGAACCAGTCAGCGAGGACGAAGAGGGTCACGGCCGAGGTGGCGATGTGGTGGACGGCGGCGAGGAGTCCGTACGTCGAGACGATGAGGACGCGCCGCGCGGTGGCGGTGGTCATCGGGTGGCCTCCTGCGAGTCCTGGTGGCGGTCGGGGGCGGTGCGGTCGGCGCGGCGGCGGTTCTCGGCGGCCCACAGGCGCGCGCACTGGGCGGCCTGGTGAGCGTCGATCCGGCGGGCGAAACCGTGGGCGGCGAGGGTCTCCTCGGAGACGGCGCCGACCAGGGCGCACGCGGCGGTCATCGGCGGGTGCGGGGGCCGGGGACCGTCGAGGAGGCCGGGGGGACCGGCGCGGCCGGGGATGCCGGCGGGGCGGTGCGGGGGCTGGGCACGGTCGCGGCCACGCGGACGGCGAGGCGGGCGAGGACCCCGGCCCCGACGAGGAAGGCGGCGGCCTTCGCGCCGGTCACCAGGGCGGTGAGGAGGGCCACGACGAACGGCGCGGCGAGCTGGGCGAGGCCCGCGAGGACGAGGACCAGGACCAGGAGGGCGGCGGGGTGCAGCCGGTCGGCGGGGCCGAGGAGGGCGCGGGCGGCGCGGGCGGCGGTGTGGCGGGTGATCGTCACGCGGCCCACCGCCCGGCGAACTCGTCGTCCTCGAACCCGCGGGCGTTGTCCTCGCGCTCCATGTCCTCGACGAGGCCGCCGATCAGGTCGAGGCCCTCGCCGCGCGGGATGAGGCCCTCGTCGGCCATGTCGACCAGCGCGTACAGGCGGGCGAGCTCGTCGAGCTCGGTCTCGTCGCCGTCGATGGGGCCGAGGACGAGGTCGACGTCGAGGCCCAGGTCGGCCGAGAGGTCGAGGCGGGTCGGCGCGAAAGTGGCGGACTCGGTCGCGCCGGTTCGCAGGTGAAGGACCGTTTCGGGCATGGTGGTGCGCACGCGGATCACTCCTCTGTCGTGTCAGGGGGAGCAGTCCGCCAGTCGGCCCCGGTGTGCGTGAGCAAGACGCCCCGGGGCCGCACCCTTTGGAGGGCACGGCGGACCACATCAGCTCGGGCCCGAGGGCCTTTGCCGCTGTGCCGTTGATCGGCACGACATGAGTAGAGCATCGAATGGAATCCATTGCAATAGTCTTGGATTCCATTCATGCTTGTGTCGGTAGCAAGCACCGCCGGATGGCTTGCAGATAGGGTGACGACATGACAGAGGACGAGCAGCGCCGAGCGACGTTTCGCGCAGTCGCCGACGAGGTGCGCGCGCGCATCCAGCGGGGCACGTACGCCCCGGGCGCCAAGCTCCCCACCGAGGGGGAGCTCGCCGACGAGATCGGCACGAATCGGGGGACCGCTGCACAGGCTTTGCGCCTGCTCGCCTCCGAGGGATTGATCAACAAGAGCCGCCGGGGCACGTTCGTGCACCGGATCGTGAACAAGATCGTCAGGGACTCGACGTCGCGCTACATCCGGGCCCGGCGCGAGGACGGGCAGGCCCGGGGCGCGTTCGAGGCCGAGATCCGCGGACTCGGCATGACCCCGTCGGCCATCACGACGACGCACCACGTGCAGCCGCCGGCATGGGCGGCGGACCTCCTCGGGGTGGACGCGAACAGCGTCTCGGCCCTGGCCCGCGTCCGGCGGATGCTCGCCGACGACGTCCCCGTGCAACTCGCAACGTCGTACCTGCCCCTCGACATCACCGAGGGGACCAGGCTCGAAGAGACCGACACCGGGCCGGGCGGGTCGAAATCACGGCTCGCCGAGCTCGGCTACGCGCAGGCCACCATCACGGAGGAGATCGACGTCCGCACCCCCACCGCCGGGGAAGTCGAGGCCCTCGACGTGCGGGAAGACCAGCGCGTTTACGAGATCGCCCACATCGGGCGCACCGAGGACGGGCGGGCGGTCGAGGTGACCGTTCACGTGATGCCCACCCACCTGTGGCGCCTGTCCTACTCCTGGCCGCTCGGCCCCACCCACTGACCACCCCACCGGAAGGGATCAACGCACATGGCACAGAACACGATCACCGCGGACGGCACGATCACCCGGGACGCCCGGAGCCGCTACCTCACCGAGAACCGGGAGGCGGGCGGCGCGCACGGCGCGTACGAGAGTGAGACCCGCCGCAGCGGCGGCACGCCGCGCGCCGAGGTGACGGTGAACCGCGCCGAGGCCCCGGCCGACGTCGCCGAGCTCCTCGGCGCCGAGGGGCCGGTCGTCATCCGGGCCCGCAAGATGTACGACGGCGAGCGCCTGGTCCAGCTCGCCGACACGTGGATTCCGGTCGACGTCGCCGAGGCCGCCGGCATCGAACAGGTCGACACCGGGGCGGGCGGGATCATCTCCCGGATGCGCGAGGCCGGTTTCGACCAGGGCGCCGAGGCCGTCGAGGACGTCGACCAGCGGCCCGCCACGGCGGACCAGGCCGCCGCCCTCGGGGTCGACGAGGGCGAGCTCCTCCTCACCGTGACCCACGTCGGCCGGACCGCCGAGGGCCGCGTCGTCGAGGTCACCCGGCACACCCTCGGCCGCGGCTGGACCCTGCGCTACGCCGCGCCGCTCGGCTGATCACCGCACCGCCCGCAGGACGAGCGCCCGGCCCCGGAAGGGGGCCGGGCGCTCTTGCGTTCCCGGGCACCGCCCCGCCGTCCGAACGGGTGGATTTCCCCTCGCGTACGCGGGCGCAGCCTGACGGCACGTGCCCAACTCAACCCAGTTCAGGGGTACTTGACGTTTTCGTGGCGTTCTGTCACGTTTCCATCCCGCCCACTCCGGGCGCACCGAGAGAGAGGTCGATCACCCATGGCTCGACTCACCGAGTACGACGAGCGGCAGGCCGCCGGGCGGCTCCGCGTGGCCATCACGGCGTTCCGCTGGGCCGTTCACGCGGGCATCGTGCCCCGCCCCGACGGCCCCGGGTCGACGTGGTCCCGGGCGGCGGTCGAGGCGATGGACCGGGACGCCATCGCGGCCGGACTGCCCGGCGACCCGTTGTCCGGCCGACAGGCCGCGGACCAACTCGCCGAGGCCCTCGGGACGCCGAACGTCCCCGGGGAGCCCCCGGCCGTGACGGCGTTCGTCGTACGGCGCTTCATGGCGGCCGGGCTACTCACCGAACTGTCCGCCAACCCCGACGGCTCCCTCGTCAACCCGTCCCAGGTGGCTGAGGTCTGCACCCGCCCGGATCTGGCCGAGCTCGTCGCCGCGGCCTCACCGCTCGGCCCGGACCAGGCCGCCGCCCGCCTCGGCGTGCGCCGCACGGAATGGGATCACATGGTCCGCCTCGGGTGGATCACCCCGGCCGAGTGGCGAGAGGTGCAGTTCGGGACCAGCCGGGCCGGGGCGGTCGACGTGCCCATGTACCGGGTGGCGGATGTCGACGCCCTGCCGGCCGCTCATCCCGAGGTCGATTGGTCCGCGCTGCGCACCGTCGGGAAGGGGCGCCGCTCCCCGCTCGCCGCAGTGGGGAGGTAGTCCTCGCGGCAGACATGACGAAGGCCCCACGCTCCCGAGCGTGGGGCCTTCGCGTAGTGCCGGCGCCTTCCGGGTCAGTCGTCGTCGGGCGCACTCCCGACCCATGCGACGGGGTTTCCCTCGGCCGTGATCCCCCAGTGCGGCGCGGTCGAGTCATGGCCGGTGTCGAGCACGCAGACACGCCCCCACCGGCCATGTTTCCCGCTGCACGTCCGGGTGAGGGTGTCGAGGTCGGCGTCGCGTACGGCCCGCTCGTACCGGTCCCGAAAGTGCTGGAACCGGGGGCGCAGTTCCCGGCCGAGGAGATCCTCGGTCCGCTCGATCTCCTCCCCCAGGCGCCGAACCTCCGGGTCGGACAACACGGCGGCGATGACGGTCTCGGCATCCCGCCACGCGCGCCGCCGGGCGTGCGCCGCGACGGCCGCCGTCACCCGGTCCGGCGTCGAGCCCTCCCTCATCACTCCCCCGCCCGCCATCAGGGGCCGGAGACGATAGCGACGATCAGCACCTCGTGCCGTGCCTCGTCGATCCTGTACAAGACGCTGGTCCATGCCATCCGGCCGCCGACGGACAGTAGCGCGGTGTAGAGGCCGCCGACCCGGTCCGGGTACAGCTCGCCGCAGGTGTACGGCGAGGCGGCGACCTGCTTCTCGAAGCCGAGGACGGCGGCCCGCTCCTCGACTGTGGCCGTGGCCAGTCCGACGCGGCCGGTCTCGCTGTAGACGACGGCCCACGGGGTGCCTTGGGTCACCGGCCCGCCTCCTGGTGGCCGTCGGCGCCGAGGATCTCCTCGGACGTGTACCGGGGGGCGGCCGAGTCGGTCGAGGCGGCGACGGCGGCGAGGATCTCAGGCCGGGTCCGCATGACGAGGCGGTGCCGCCACGAGCGGACCAGGGCGGCGTACTCCTCGGGGTCGTCGAGGTCGAGCTCGCCGAGCTGCGCCTCGAACTCCTCGCGGTCCGCGGCGCTCGCCGCGGTGAGGGCGGCCCGCAGTTGGGTGACGGTGCGCGGGCCGCCGCCGTGCTGCGTGCGGTACGGGTTGATCGGTTCCTCGACGGGGAGGGCGCTCACGGGGTGATCTCCTTGGACTCGGGGCCTGCCTTGCGGAAGCGGAGACCGACGCGGCCGTGCCCCTCGTCGGTCTCCTCGTACGGGATGCCGGCGGCGTCGAGCTGCGCCCGAGTCAGGTCGAGGGCGTCCGTCTTGCCCGACCCCGTCTGACCGAAGAACAGGGCGCGTTGGACGTCGGGGGCGATCCGGCTCACGCGGCCCACGGCGATGATCTCCTCGGCGAGGCGGCGCGTCTCCGGGGTGAACAGGGCGGCGGCCTCGTCATACATCAGGACGCGCGGGGGTCCGGAGTCGCGGGACACGGTGGCGGGGAGCAACTCGCCTCCCTGCGGGGCGCGTTCGGCTTGCGATTCCTGGTCCATGAGGGTCCTTCCGGGGTCAGGCTGTGGCGTCCTTGGTGAGGGCGGGGCGGGTCCGGGTCTCGACGGCGGCGACGGCCTGCCGGGGGAGAGTGAGGACACCGTCGAGGAGCTCGCGGGCCTTGGCGTAGGCGGCGCGGCGCTCGTGCTCGCCCCCGTTGTCGTCGAGGGCGATTTCGAGGAGCGCGCGGGCGCGGGTGACGGTGGCACGTTCCTGGCGGGGCAGGTGGCGCAGGCCGGTTTTCCGCGCGTGATCGTTGGCGGCCCGCCATGCGGCTTTCAGTTCGGTGACGGCGGGCCGGTAGAGGTTGAGGTCGTCCCCGAGGCGGGCGTCGGCGGCGACGTCCAGGGCGTGCAGGAGGGCCGCGGTCTGGGGCACGGTGACGTCGTCGAGGGCCGGGCGGTCAAGGACGGCGAGGACGTCGCAAAGGTAGGCGGCGTACGCGTCGAGTACCTCGTCATGCTCGGCCTCGATGGCGCGGCGCCGCTCCTGGGCGGCGTTGTCGGCCGCACGCCGGGCGACCTTCCGGGCTCGGCGGCGCTGGATGACCGTCCACAGGGAGAAGCCTCCGACGCTCGCGGCAAGCCCGCCGGCCGCCACTGCGATGGGGAACCAGACGCTACTCAACAGGTCGTTGTTCTTGGGGGAGTCGGCAGCCGGTTTCGAGGGGGCTCCGCCCCCGAGCGCGCCCTCGAACCAGTCCCTCAGCGACCCGAAGTTCGAGAGTACGGCGAGTGCGATCATGCCCGCGATGAACCGCGCGATGGCCTGCCCGAACTCCTTTCGCATGACCCCCGACACGACGCCGAGCATGGTCCCGAGCGAGACGGCCATCGTGGCGATGCGGATTGCCCACTCGCTCATCAGGCGGCGGCGGTGCCGCTCTTGCGCGTGCGCCGCGCGGTTCCGCCCTCACCCCCCCTGGCGGTCCGGGATCGGGTGGCCTTGGGCTTGTTCGCCTTCGCAGCCTTGGCCGCCTCGCGCTCCTCGGCGGCCTGGTCGAGCCACCCGGGGTGCCTCTCCTCGATCAGGGTTCGGAGGTACTGAGCGGCGATGCCGGCCTCGCGGGCGACGGCCGACAGGTGGCCGTACGCGGTCGACGTCATGGCCGCTTTGACGGCCGCTTCCAGCAAGGCCGTCTTGTCCTTCTTGGCCTGGGCCTCGGACACCTCGGACGTCTCTCGTAGTTCCTTGATCGTCTTCTCGGGGGTACTAGTCATGGCCCCAGGATGACACGTCCGGAGATTCACTACAAGCAAGACTTGTAGTTGAGGTGAAAGCATGGAAGAGTATCCCCCGGTTGGGCCGGAACGCAGGGCCCTTGCCATCTGCCGTTATGAGTCCAGCTCACAAAAAGTGAGGTCAGCACATGGGCAAGTTCTCCGCCGACTTGAGCACCAGCGAGCGCACGCTCCGGATCACGGTCGCGGCCCTGATGCGCGCCTGCGGCGAGAATCAGACGGTCCTCGCCGTGGGTCTGCGGCTCACTCAGGGGCAGGTCTCGCGGAAGCAGACCGGCCGCGCCGCCTGGTCCCTGGGCGACATCGACCGCCTGTCCGTGCACTACGGCGTACCGGTCCCCGACCTCCTGTGCGGCCCGACGCACGCTGTCGGGAAACTCTCCCCCCGGCGCATCGCTGCCGTCATCGGCGGATCGCAGGAGGTCATCACGGTCTGACCAGGCGCAGGCCCCGCGCCTGCCGTTCGACCCGCTCCACACATGCGAAAAGCCCCGTCGGGGTCATGGGAGGTGGCACTCCTACCCGTCCGAGGCTTCCGCGTGGACCCTGCTCTAGGTCTGCGGCGGATTCTACCCGCGCACCCCCCGGGTGAGACACCGCAGCGGACGGAAAGGCCGATTAGTGGCACCCCACCGCGATATCAGTCCCGACGACTGCCCCAACTGCCACAAGGTGTACGGGGCCCTTGAAGAACACCAGACGGCCGACTCTGAGAATTGGCTCACGACCGAGGCCCTCGGCCGGATGATCGGCCTCAAGAAGCGCGCCACTCAGGACCACTTGGCGCACCTGTTCGCACACTCCCGTATCGACGCGGACCGGCGCACGCCGCTGGGCGGCGGGATCGGTCAGCCGTTGTTGCCGGGGGCCCAGGCGTGGGCCGCGAACATCGTTGCACCGGACCCCACTTGCGCGAAGTGCCTCGTTGCCCTCGCCGGGATCGGGTGGGAGGGGCAGGTCCACATGGAGGAGCTCGCCAAGATCGCGGGTGTGAGCCTGCGGACCATCGAGCGCCACCGGCCGCACCTCGTACGCGCGGACCTCGTCGCCTTCCGCCCGGTGCCGATCCGGGAGAACGGGAAGAACCTCGGCCGCCGCCCGGACCGCTTCACCCTGTTGAGCGGGTTCACCGCGCCGCAACTGGAAGGGGCGGCACTGGAAGCGGTGCCGGCACTCGCCGAGTCCATCATCGACCGCGTCCGCTGGTTCGTCGGCGTCACCGACGAGGAGCGCACCCTCGCCGCCAAGTCCGTTGGCTGGTGCCTGCGGAACGGGTGGCCCGAGGAGGCCCTCCTCCGCGCGCTCGATGCGACGGAGAACCGGCAGGCGTACCGGCCGAACGGCTACCTGTCCAAGCTCCTGCGCAAGCTCCCGGCCGAGTACGTCGTCCCGGCCCGGCAGGTGGTCACCCAGCGGACCGCGCCGCGCAGGCTCGATTGCGCGATCTGCGACACCCCGTTCAAGACGACCATGCCCGGTCATGTGCTGTGCGGCGGCGCCGTCTGCCTGCGGCCGGACCTCGCCGTCATTCCCCCGAACAGCACCGTCTACAAGCTCGCCTGAAAGGGACCGTGACCGTGGGAAAGCTCATCGACGCGATGCGGGCGCGGTTCCAGACGCGCGGCACGCCGAAGACCGCGCGGGGCCAGTTCAACGCCCTGATGCGGAAGGAGAAGGGGGACACCGGGAAGGTGGCCGAGCGCCTCGGCGTCTCTCGCCGGACGGTGCAGCGGTACGTCAAGGGTGACCGGAACATCGCCAAGTCGAAGCCCGAGATCCTCGACCGCTTGCAGCAGGAGGCCGCCAAGGACCACCAGCCGCGCGTTACGGCGCGGGCGCAGAAGGAGGCCCAGCAGCGCGGCATGACGATTGAGACGCGGGCCTCGTTCGGGTTCACCTCGGAGGCGGGCAGTACGGACGATCCGCGGATTCGGCGCATGACCGAGGAGGTGCCCGACCACCTGATTCCGCAGGTGTTCGACGCGCTGCGGGCGGGCGACGAGGACGAGTTGAACCGGCTCCTCGGGCAGGGGCTCGCCGAGGAGTATTTCCGCGCCCCCGGCGGTGCGGCGGATCTCGACGTCGAGTTCTCGGACATTGACTACGTTGAATTGGATCTTCGGTGATGACTGACAAGACCTACACCGCCCCCCTCCTGGTCCTCGACACCGAGGGCGGCGTCCTTGTCGGCCACGGTCCCGACGTGCGCCGTGTGGACGTGCCGGCGGACGTTGTCAACCTGGCGACGGCCGCCGAGTGGGCCATCGCGTACGGCCTGGGCGCCGGTCCCCTGTCGCAGTACGGCGAGGATGCCGGCGCGCTCCTGGTCCTCACCGAGGGTGCCGTCGAGGCCCTCGGCCTGCCCGCCCGACTGGACGACCGTAAGCGGCTGCGGGTGCCGGACGATCACCCCGCGGTCAAGGCGGTGGAAGAGGGCGGGTGGAAGCTGAGCCGGGCGGGCCTCTCCCCCTGGTCCTTCCTGTACCGGGGCCGCGTCGAGGTCTCCGTCGCCACGATCCCGTGGGGGGCGTTCGCCGATCACCTCCGGTGGGGCGGGGTCGAGGACGTCGCCGCCGACCCGTGCGCCCTGGCGTACGTCCTCGGCCAGTACGCCGAGCGCGTGATCACGCCGACCGGCTCGACGGCCGCGTGCAGCCTCGCCCTGATGACTGCCGTTCGGCCGCCGACGCGCCTCGTTCGGGACCGGGGCACCGGTCGGCCTCAGCGGGTGCCGGTCGAGGGCTCCCTCTCCGCGGCGGTCGACCCGGCACCGCCCGAGGCGCCGGACGAGCACCCGCTCGCCAAGGACCGCACGCGGGAGGAGGCCCGGAGCCCCGAGCACGTCATCAATGAGGAGGCGTACGACTGGTATCGGGAGCCGACCGAGGCCGAGGCCGCCGCGCCGTACGTCGTCGGAATCGATGTGAACACCGCCTTCCTGGCGGCGGCGAACCGGCTCACGGTGGGGATCGGTGAGGCTGTCTACACCGACGGGCCGCGGTTCGACAAGAAGGTTCCGGGGTGCTGGCTCGTCGACCTGTCCGGCGCCGAGCTGCGCACGAAGGATCTCGCCACGAAGGAGTGGAAGACGCTCCCGGCCGAGTTCCCGAGCCCGTTCACCCCGGACGGGAAGACCCCGACGGGCCCGGCCTGGTACGCGACGCCGACCCTGGCGTACGCGGTCGAGCTGGGGATCGAGGTCCGTCCCCTCGCGGCGTGGCTGCGTCCCGATGCGGGCGGGTACCTCGACCTGTGGCACAACCGGCTGCGGGATGCCTACATGGACACCCTCGCCGATCTCGGCATCACGGCTGACATGGACGAGGAGGCGTTCCTCTCGGGCATGGCCACGATCAAGGAGCGTGATCCCGAGGCCGTCGCCCTCCTGTCCGCGATCAAGCAGACGGCGAAGGGCGGTATCGGGAAGTTGCGCGAGAAGCCGCAGGGGAAGCGCGAGGGGCGACACGCGCCGTGGCCGGCACTCAAGAGGCCGACATGGCGGCCGGACATCCGCGCCGCTGTGATCAGCGCGGCCCGGGTCGGCGCCCACCGGAAGATGGTCAAGACGTGGAACGCGACGGGTCTCGTCCCGCTTGCGATCCTGTCGGACTGCGTCCTCTACCCCTCGGCGTACGCGACGGCCCGCGCGGTGGTTCCGCGTAAGCCGGACGGGACGCCGCTGCCCGGCGGGTTCCGCCTCGGCCCGAATCCGGGCTACTGCAAGGAAGAGGGGGTCCGGCCGATGACGTGGTACAGGGACGTTGTCGCCAAGGCCGCGAATCCCGGCCGGTTCATCAAGGAGGGGCGCGACGCCTTCCGCGAGGGCGAGTAGGCACCTGCCGAAGGGGCCCCGGTCATCTGGCCGGGGCCCCTTCCTGTTGCCCACCTCTCGCAAGATTCAGCACAGCTCACAGTTCTACTTGTAGTTGTGTTGCGAGTGTGGGAAGGTGTCCGGAGATCAGCACCCGAGCACAGGAGCCCGCCGAATGCCCGCCGAGTACGCCACCCGGACCCGGATCGCCGTCGACCGCGGTCACGCCGAGGCCGCCGTCGAGTTCCCCCCGGCCGCGGGGAAGGGCAAGGCCCGCGCCGCCGCCGCCCGCCGCCTCGCAGCGATCTACCGGGTAACGGCTCGCCACCCGTACAGGACGCTGCACTACAACCCGGCCGGTTCCGACGCCCCCGAACCGACGCCCGACGAGCTGCGCCTCGACGTGTCCGGCGACCCCGAGCGCGTCGCCCGCTACCTGTCCGCCGTCCCGCGCTACCTCGCCCAGGTCGAGGCCCTCGCCACCAAGGCCGCCCGCGCCTACGGCCAGTGGGCCCGCAGTGCGGCGGGGGAGGGGGCCCTCGAATACGTCGATGCCGGCGGGGCCCGCGCGTACGCTCGCCGGTTCCGCGCCGATGCGTTCGCCGCCGTCGCGGACTGCTTCGGGATCTCCTCCCTTCCCCGGTACGTCGACCCGGCCGCCCCGATGTGGGACCAGGCCGCACGCATCGCGTGGGACCTCGTCAAGGCGGAGGGGCCGGTCTCCCTGTACGCGATGCACGACGAGGCCGAGGCCGAGGAGCTCCTCGCCGCCGCGGACCGCAGGCCGGACCCGGCCGCCGAGGCGTTCGAGCGTGAGCTCGCCGAGCTGCGCGCCGCCGAGTCCCGTCGCAGCGCCCGCCTGTTCGCCGCCCTCGACGGCGAGGAGCTCCCGGCCGACGAGGCGCCGGTCGAGGAGGCCGCGGCCGAGGACGTCGTCGAGGACCAGGAGGACGAGGAGCTCCCGACCGTCGACCTCACCCCGGTACAGCGCCGTTGGCTGCACACCGCCGCCGCGCACCCCGAGGGCCACCTCCCCGCGGCCGTGAACCTGCGGACGGCGCGCGCCCTGGGGGCGGCCGGGCTCATCGCGTGGACGCGCCCCCAGGGCCGCACGGTGCCTCTGGCCGAGGCGGTGTGGAAGCTCGACGCGGGAGAGGCCCGGATCACCGCGGCGGGCCGTCGCCGGGCGGCGGCCGAGGAGCGCGAGCGCGTCGTAATCGTGGCGTGCGGGGGTCGCAAGGCTGTGTACGCCGACGGCATCCGCAAGGGTGAGCCGGTGATCGGCGAGCGTGCCGGGGCGCTTTACGTGGGGAGCTACCACCGGGCGATGCGCCGGGCGGCCGACGTCCTCACCCAGGGCGGCCGGTCGGGGCGGGTGCTGATCCTGTCGGCCAAGTACGGGCTTGTCGAGCTGTCGCAGCACCTCTTGAACTACGACCTCCGGGCGGGCGACCCGGGCACTGTCGACGGCGAGACGCTGCGCCGGCAGGCGCACGAGCTCGGGATCTCCGGGGCGGCCGTAACGGTCCTCGGCGGCCGGGCGTACACCGCCCTCGCTGGGGAGGTCTGGGACGAGTTCGCCGCGCCGCTCGCGGGTACGCGGGGGATCGGCGAGCAGCTCGCCCGCCTCGCCGCCATCTACGACCCGGCCCGCGCCGCCGTCGAGACCGCGGCCGAGGACGCCGTCGAGGGCCAGGTCGAGGAGCTCCTCGACCCGCTCGCCGCCGCGCCGCGGCCGGTCGAGCTCGTCCCCACCCTGGCGTGGGGGCAGTCGTGCCCCCTGTCGCGCCGCCTGTCGTCGGCCCGCCTGTCGTCCGGTGTGACCTGCACCGACGCCCCCGTTCCCCCGGCCCTGCGGGCGGCGCGACAGGGGGAGGGGCACAGGGGCGGCGGGGTCCGTCCCTCGAACTGGTGGCGTGCCGCGCGGCACGATGTGCGGGGCCCTGGCGTCGGGCACGGTGAGCGGGTGCACCGTCCCGTCGCCGCCCTCGCCGTCGCCGCCCTCGCCGTACTGGCCACCGGGTGCGTGTCTGTCTCCTCGACCGACGACAAGGCCCCCGGCCCGCGCTCCCGGCCCGCGGCTTCCGTCTCCGCTTCCACCGCCCCCAGCGCGGCGAGCTTCACCCAGGGCCCGGCCCGCGAGGGACTCGTCCGTACCGGGCCCGGCCCGTCGCGCTCCCCCTCGGCCGCGCCTCGTCGCCGAGCGGCGCCGTCTGCCGTGCACCCTGCCCCGGCGGCCCGGCCCGCCGTTCCGCCGCGGGGGCCCCGCGTCCGGCCGCCGGCAGCGCCGCGCCGAGCGGTCCGGCCGCCGCGCCATCACCCGCACCGGCCGTCGTCGACCGCCCCGGGCTACTCCATGCGCGACGTATGCCGGGCCGCCCAGGGCGTCACCGATCCGAGGCTCGCCTCGCTGTGCCGTAGCACGTACGGGGGATAGTCGTCCGCTCCGCGCGGTCGAGCGCGGAAAGTGGCGTCGGGATCAAGTACGCGGCGGATAGCCTTCCGCCATGTCATCTCTGAAACTCCCCTCGCAGGGCCGCCGCGTGACCTTCATCGGCAAGGGCGGCTCAACCAAGACGCACACCCTTGCGCACGTCCGCGGCCACTGGGCCCGCATGGGGTATCCGACGGGCGCCGTCGACTCCGACCGTCCCGGCGAGGACGAAGACGGCTCGCTCTACACCTGGGACCTGATGGCTAAGGGTCTGGTCAAGGGCCGCCCCGTCAAGGCCCAGTACAACGCCCTTCACCTCCCGGGGACCATCGTCGAGGAGACCCCGGCCGACGGCGTTTTGGGCATCGACACCGGGGCGTGGTCCAACACCCCCGGCGGTACCCATCACTCGGCGCTCGCCATGTCGGATCTCGCCGTCCTGTGCCTCCAGCCCGCCGAGGGCGAGCTCCACCGGTCCGCGTCCGTGTGGGCCGCGCTCAAGTACCTGAACGACACGACCGGGCGACGTCCCGAGCTCGTCGTCCTGCTCACCCGCACCCATCACACCGCCAAGGCGAACGACGAGGCCCGTCGCGCCATGGAGAACCGCGGGATCGAGGTGTTGCAGAGCACCGTTCCGAACCAGCAGGGGGAGGGCGGCTACTCGCGCACCTTCGGGAAGGAACTCGTTCTCGCCGACGACGATCCCATGCATAAGGTGGCCGTCGAGATCCTGACGAAGGTGGCGATTCAGTAGATGAGCATGGATGCAGTGTTCGGCGACGCTCTGAACACCCGGGGGCGGGGCGCAGGGACGGGCAAGCCCGAGAAGCCCGTAGCGCCCGCCACGTTCACCGCGCCCGGAGTGCCGGCGCCTGCGGTGACACCGGAAGTTGAGGCCGCTCCGGAGACTGAGGCCGGGGCGGCTCCCGCCCCGGCTGACGGGGGCGTCCCGCCAATTGGCGGGAAAGTGTTCGATGGCAAATCGAACAACGGGGATGGGGGCACACCGGCCGCCACCGAGACGGACGGCGCGGCCGAGACCGTGAGTCCGCTCTCCGAGGCGGACCGACTCCTCCTGAGTCAGTGCGAGGGCCGGATTCAGGCGTTCGGCAAAGCGGCGGCCGACGCGGGCGAGGCGTTCGACACGATCAAGGAGAAGGAGCTCCACCGGCACTACGGGATTCCGTGGGCCGAGTACACGATGAACCGGTGGGGGGTGTCGGTGTCGCAGGTCGACCGCCTCATTGCGGCTGCGCCGGTCATGCGGGAACTGTCCATCCCCAACGAGGGCACCGCGCGCGAGCTCGTCCCCGCGTACCGGGATTGGGGTGCGGACTCCGCGCGGGCCCTCTGGGACGGCACCAAGGAAGGGTCCGCGGGCAAGCCCACGGCCAAGGTGTTGAGGGCCGCCGTCCAGAGCGCGAAGGAGCGGATCGGCGACGAGAAGAAGATCCCGGCCCCGGACAAGCTCGAAACGCTCGCACGCAAGACCGTCGCCCGGGTCGTGAAGGAGGAGGCGGCGGCCAAGGCAAAGAAGGCCGCCGTCAAGAAGGCGCCGGCACCGGCCGCCGCGGAGGATGCCGAGCAGAGCGGCGCGAGCGGTGAGGCGTCGGCGTGGGTCCTGGCCGACAGTGCGGTGACCGAGTTCTCCCGCCTGTTCGTCGCCCAGGCCGAAGCGACGGGCCGCCCGCCCGAGGAGATCGCCATCGAAGCGTTCGACGTGCTGCGCAAGCACTACGCGGCGGGGGACCAGGCCGCCGCGTAGGTCGCGGCAGAAACCGCCACACGGCGCGGCCCCGGGGAGTTCACCACCCCGGGGCCGCGCCGTGTCTGCGTGAGGTCTCTCCGGGTCACACCGGCCGGGCCGAGACGGTGCCGGGCATTCCGTCAGACCATGAGAACTCGGAGTCGTCGTGCTCGTCGCCATCGTGACCGGGCTCGTCCCCGCACTGGCGCCATTCGCCGAGCGAGCGAGGATCGACCGCTTCGGCCTCCCACGCCACACTCAGCGACGTGCAGAACTCGGCGTCGAGCTCGTCCTCGTCCGGCGGCGGCGGGAAGAGGCCCACAGCAACGAGTGCGGCACTGACGACCTCCTCGGCCGTCGTCCGCCCGACACCGTCCCGGCGTCCGGCTTCCCTGCCGGCCGCAACGGCTCGGTCGTACTCGTCGGCGTCGAGGATGCGCAGGGGAGCGGGCAGGGGGACCGGCGTTGCGGCCGGGTCGACCGTGGCGGGTTCAGTGCGGGACATGGGTTGGGGTCCTCCTGGTGGTCGAGCGGGAACGGAACGAGTCTGCCCCGTGGCGGGTTCAGCCGGGAGCCCCTCGACCGAACCCGCCACAGGCGCGCGGGGGCCGGCACTTCCCGCCGCGCCCCACAAGGCGAATCCGCAGGTGGCGCCGAACCCGCCACCTCGTGCACCCCCCTGATGCCGACACCGCCACGGCGTGCATCCCTGCGGGACGTCGCCCCTGGTCCGGCGCCCGTGACCTGCGGAAGAGAGGAGCCCCTAGCGGTTCTGAAACCGCCATTCCGTGCACCCCTCACCCGACCAGGGGTTATGACCGCCTCTCATATTCTGTGAGCTGGGGGCATATCGAGTTCGCCCCGTTCGCCGGTCGACACTCAGGGACCTAACTTGCAGTTCAACTTGTAGTTGACTTGCAACTTATGTCATCGTGGAACCCCACCGAGCAAGGAGGCGCCACCGATGAACACCCCGCACCCCACCCCGGCCCGCACGTTCGTGGTCGACACCGAGACCCGCGCCCTGTTCGAGGACGTCGTCGCCAAGGACCGCCCGCAGCTCGGCGACGTCCTCGCCGCCGTCCGCGCCGACGCCGTCCCGGCCGGGGCCGTCATCCTCGGGTGCTACCCCGACGGCGTGAGCGTCGAGGATGCGACCCCGGCCGGGGCGATCACGCACTCGGACCCGTACACGGCCGCGCCGGTCCCGTACGACCCGACGTGCGACTGCATCGGGTGCACCGAGGCCCGCGGCTGGTCCGGCCCCGTGATCACCCTCGCCACCGAAACGATGTGGGAGGCGTGCGACCCGGTCCCGGCCGCCGCCCCCGTCCTGGTCCGCCTCCCCGCATAGACCCCCCACCGCCTGACATGCCGAGGGCCCCGCCGCACATCGCGGCGGGGCCCTCGGTGTTCATCAGTCCATCGCGGGACCGGCGAGGCGGCCGTCACCCGCGAGCGGGTTCACCATCGACTGTCCACGCCGTCTTCCAGATCCGCCATGTTCGGGGGCTCCCGGTCGTAGTCGTCCGGGAGGGTGCACGTACAGATGCCGCCCTCGTAGACGAGGCGCTCGCAGTGGTCGGCATGGTGGGGAGTGCGGGGCGGTTCCGGCGCGCGAGGGGTCGGCAGGCGAACGGGCGCAACGGGGGGTGTTCCGGCAAGCTCACGCCGAATGTCCTCGAAGGTGCGTCCCTCCCAGTCCTTGCACATCTCGCAGCCGCGCCCGCCGGGGAGGGTTCCCGGGCAGTCGTACATGTGCATCTCGGGGTCGATATCCATCTCGGCCCTCACCACGCCGACGGGGGAGCGTTGTCGAGGGGGGACCAGTCGAAGGCCGTCGACACCGGAGCGCGGTCGAGCGGCGGGACGCTCGACGGGGGGCCGAGCTCGTCCTCGTCGGCCCGCTCGTCGTAGTGGTCCTCGGGCGGGTCGACGTCGCCCTCGGGGTCGTCGTCGAGGTAGTCGGGCTCGTCCTCCTGGTCCTGCTCGGCGAGCGGCTCCTCGTCGTCCTGGTGCTCGCCGTCGTCCGGGTCGTAGTAGTCATCTTCGGGCGACGGGTAGGCGTCGGGGTCGAGCTCGTCCTCGTCGGTGTCGAGGCCGGGGAAGTTGGGGTGTCGGACGCCGTCGTACACCACGGTCGTGAATCCGGCGCCCTCGTGCGGGCGCCGCTCGCCCCAGGGGAGTTCGGGGAGCTCGACGCTTCCCTCGAACGTCTCGCCGCACGCCGCGCACTGGTAGACGTCCCACCACGTCGTGATGCCCCACAGCGAACCGGGGTGGCGGTCGACGTGGACGAGGCGACCCTCGCACGCCTCGTCGCCGTCGCCGTCTCCTGCCGTGCACCTGTCCCCGTGCTCACAGCCGGTACCCGAGCACCGGCACGGCCGGGCGGGGTCGTCCACGGGCCGCCACACTGCCTCGGCGCGCGCTCGCCGGGCGGGGTCGGCATCGGCGGGCAACGCACGGACGCCGAGCTCCTCGGCGGTGATGCCGAGCTCGGCCTCGGCGACGGTGGGTTCGAGCACGTACACCACGGCGGCCGGGGCGGGTGCCGGCGTTCCCGTGGTGGCGGGTTCGGGGGTGGCGGGTTCGGCGGCCTCGGCCCGCGCCCGGCTCAGCGCGTCGTGATACCCGACGCCCTCGGCCTGTTGGATCTCGCGCGCTCGCTTCTGTACGGCGTTGCGCTTCGGCATAGCGATGCCCTCCCGGTCCGGGTCTCGGCCCCCACGCCACCCGCCCGGTACGGAACGGATCGTCAACTCGCTGCGTCGACACGGCTTCCCGGGGGACCTTCTACCGTCGGTGCCCTGGCGCGGCGTGGGCGCGCGGGCGGCGGTATGGGCGGCGGCCCCGCCCTCGGGAGAACCGTAGCGCAGACCACCGACAGTCAGGCGCGGAATGGAGGGCGGCCCCTACTTTCGGGGCAGGCCGGTGCACTCGGAGTACGGCACCCATCGGCAGCTCGGAGCGCGGCCGTCGCACCGAGGGCACACGGCCGTGGTGGACGTGAGGGGCAGGCCGTAGACCCACATCAGGCAGGAGGGCGCACGGAAGGGGCCCGGCTCGGTCGGCCGTCGGTGCAGCTCGGGGAGGCGGCTCCATCGGCGGTCCGCGGCCGTACGTCCGGAAGGCTTCCCGGGCGCCTCGGCCTGGTGCTGCTCTAGCCAGTAGTCGAGGGGCGCGCGTTCCTGTCGGGTGAGGGTGCCGGCGGGGACGAGCTCGGCGACGACGTCCTCGACCCAGGCCGCGGGCGACGCCCCGCGCTTCCGTCGCCGCTCCTCCCATGTCCACATGAGCTCGGCGAGGGTGACGGCTTCGGGGTAGACGACGACGGGGGCGGCCCGGCGGCGGTGTCGGGTCATGCCGAGGGCCTCCTCGCGGGCGTGCCAGATGTCGGCGACACTTCGGCCGCGGCCTTGGCCGGTGTCGCGGCGGCGGGGGAGGGACACCCACCACCACAGCATGGCCTGATGAGCGTCTGCGAGGAGGGCGTCACCGACGGGGCCCAGGCGGTGGACGAGCTGTCGGTGTCGGTGCAGCGCCCGCCCGAGATCGGGGACGGGAGCGGTGTCGACGAGGTACCCGCCGTCATCTCCGGCGAGCCACCGACGGCCGCAGGGGCACGGCCGCCAACGGTGGCCGGTGGCGGCGATCCACGCCCCGGGTTCCATGCACAGCGGGCAGGCCGGCAGGGGAGCGGCGCCGAGCTCGTCGGGCCACGGCTCGATGCGTGCGGCCTCGATGTCGGCGACGCGGTCCGGGTGTGCGCTGGGGAGGGCGCGGGACAGTTGGTCGGCGTCGCGGTCGACGAGGGCGGCGAGTCGGGCAAGGGTCTCAGGGGAGAGGAGGAGCTCCTCCCGGCGGGGGTCGAGATCCCTGTCGGGGAGATCGAGGTCCTCGTCGAGGGACCGCAGGAGGCGGGGGAGATCGGGGCCGTTGGCGGCGGCGGTGCGGGCGAGGAGAGAGAGGGTGGTCTCGCCCGGGATCAGCGGGACGCGGATCGGGATTTCGAGGGAGGTCTCCGCCGGGGGCGCCGAGTCGGTGTGAGTCATGTCGGCACCGTGGCACACGGGGCCGACAGTCCGCCGCCGCTCGGGGGATGCTTCGCTCGGGGGTGCGAGACCCCTTGTCATCCTTGGCGCGTCCCTGTCAAGTTCTGGGATTGGCGCCGGCACCCGGCCCACCGGCCGGACACCCGGGGCGGCGGCCCCCTCTTCCTGCCCTCTGGCAAGGGCCGCCCCGCACGGCCGGACACCTGTCGCATGCCCTGTCGCGTGCCCTGTCGTGCCGCGCCCTGTCGTGCGGTGTGACCTGCGCGAACGCCCCTTTCCCTCCCCCCTCGCGCGAGACGCGACAGGCGGACGCCGACAGGGGCCCCCGCCCCCGATCGGGCCCCCGCCGGGACCGCCTCGACGGGCACCTCGACCGCCGCCGGGACCTCGGCGTCCGGGACCAGGACGCCAATCTCGGCGTATGCCGGGGTCGACAGGAGGACGCCCATCCCACCCCACCCGGGCGCGTCACCTTCCCGGCCGCGCGCCACAACGCACCCGTTGTCGAGCCGCTCGACACCGGTCAAGGTCACCGGGGCGCCCCACGCTTCGGGGGACAGGGGACCGCCGTCTCCGACCCCGCCACGGACCGGCACGCACCGCCGCGGAGTCCGGACGACGTCGCCCGACTCGACCGCGTCCCACGTCGTGAAGCGCCACCCCCGGGGCGCCATGGTGCGGGCCCGCATCCGGCGCGCGACGTCCGCCTCGACCGCGGCCCGCACGTCGACCAACCCGACGAGCCGAGTCGCAGCCTCGGCGCGGGTGGTGTGGTCGGTACGGTGCTGCTCGTCGAGACCGAGGGCCCACCATGTGCGGCGCGTGCGGTAGACGTGCCCGACCGGCGCACCGTCGACCGACACCGGATAGCGCCCCTCGGCGTCCCGTCGGCCGAACCGGTACCGGGGCGCCTCGACCTGCGCCTCGGGCGCCGCCGACACCTCTCCACCTGACGCGTCCGCGTCAAGTCCCTGGGGAAGCGCCGACCTCGAACCGGAGACCGCTTCCGCCGCCTCGACCGGCCCCTCGACCGGCGCCTCGGGCGCCGCATCCTGCGCCGCGCGATCCGCGCGCCCGCGGTCCTTCGCGGCCAGCTTCGCCAACTGCTGCGCACGCTTGGCCGCGTCCCGCGCGTCATCCGCACACGCGCCCGCGGTCGTGTGCCACTCGACCACGCCCCACGGGCGCCGGTCCGCCTGACGGGACGTCACCGCGGCCCGCGCGCGCTCCGCCGCCTGCGTAGCCTCCGCCGCCTCCGCGCGCGCATCCCGCACCCAACCCGCCAGCGTGGCGGGGAAGTCGCCGATCCGGGGGCAACCCGTCGCCCACCGGTCCGCCGCCGCGGCAGCGTCCCGCGCGGCCCGCGCCGCCTCTTCCGCCTCCTCGGCCGCCGCGATGCCGGATCGCTCATCGTCCGCCGCCGCCTGCCGGTCGTTGGCCGCGTCCCGCGCGCGTGCCTCCGCATCGCGCGCCCGGTCGACCGCGGCCCGCGCGCGCTCGGCGTGCTGCTCGCGCTCCGCCGGAATCTGACGTGCGCACACATCCGCATCCCGCGCGGCGCGTTCGGCCGACTCCGCGTCCGACCATGCGCCGTCGGCGTCCGTCGCGCCCTTAGACTCCGCCGCCTCCGCCGCACGGTCCGCACGGTCCGCCGCGTACTCCGCCGCCTCCGCGCACGTCTCCGCAGACGATTCCTGTCGCGCTTCGTGCGCCTCCGCCTCCGCAACCTCCGGGGAGTCGACCGCTCCCGTGATCATGGCGACCATGGCGCGCGCGGCGAGACTGTCGCGCATCCCCATGACCTTCTGTGCGTCGCCGATGGCTTCAACGGCGGCGGTGGTCACCTCGATGAACCGGCCGTCGTGCGTGCGGTACGACAGGGCACGCGCAAGGTGCGTCGCGCACATCGTGGCGTTGCGCCCCTTCTCGTACGTGAACATGCGGCGGTTGTTGGTGAACCGCTCGCCCCGTTCCTGGCACTTGTGGCACTCGCGCGCGAACGCTTCAACCTCCCGGATCACGTACTTACGGCTGTACGCGGCACCGAAACCGACGTGCCGAGTAGCGTCCGCGCGCTCGCGCAGCTCCCGGAGCATGGCCGCGGCCCGCTCCGCCGCCATGCCCTTGACCACCGGGGCGGAAGCAACCGCGAGCGGCTCACGGCCGGCACCGGGCACGGACACGAGCCATTCGCCGTTGCCCTTCGCGTCCGCGTCCATGCGGACACCGTCAATGACCATGGGGAACCAAACCCGGTCGCCCCGCACCTCCACCTTGCCCACGTACGCGGACACCGGGGCGTAAGCCTTGTACCCCTTCGGCGGGACGTAGTCGGCGTACGACTCGGGCGCCTCCGGCAACGTGCCGAGGGAGTCGGGCAGTTGAGTCATGTCGACGTCCGCACCCGCGGCGCCGATGCTGCTCACGGTCGACCCACCGACGCGGTACGTGTAACGCGCGTCCTTACCGGTGCCGCTCCCCGGAACCTTGCTGCGGGTCATGTGGAACGCGCGACCGGTCACGCCGGAACGGTCCGTCGTGATCCAGAACGAACCCGCGGCCGGGGCGTGCGACCACACCTGACCAACGATGCGCGTGTCTCCCTCGAACCACTCGACCCAGTCACCGACGGCGAACGGGTCGGCGACGAAACCCGGGGCGTCCGCCGACTTGGGAAGACGAACCTTCGGGGCGGACGTCTTAGCGGGGCGCCACTTCGGGGCGCGCGCGTCCCGCTTCTCAATCGCCGTCACGAGCTCGGCCCGACGGCGAGCGTGACCGGCAACGATCTGCGGGGCGACGTCCTCGGTCGGAATCGTGAACAGCCGGAACCGCGCCTTACCGTCCTCCGACTCGATCGTCTCGAAACCGTCCTGCACGTACGTCCGCATGTGGCGTCCCTCCGGGTGGTTCCCGCCGGGGCGTCCCCCCGGCGGTTGGTGCGGTCCCCACACTAGCTAACTCGCACCTCAACTACAAGTTGAACTGTGAGTTCGCTTCCTGGATTTCGCGGTTTCGGCCGAACCCACCACAGGGGTGCGCCCCGGACGCCCGGGGGAGGGGTCGGCCACTCGGGGGAGATCATCCGAAACGGCCCCGGGAAGGGGTCTAGGCGCCCGCCTCCGGGGCTATCCTCGACGCCGCGCCCCGGAGTGCCCGCAGGGGGTCGAGGCTCACAGGCGGGCGTACAGGCGTTTTCGCAGGTCGGGCGGGTTGTGGAAAAAGGGTGCACGGGTAGGCGGTATCAGGGCCGACCAGGGGAAACGTGGTCAGTGGGGCCCGAAACCGCCACAGGTGCACCATGACAGGTAAGGGGTAAAACAAAGGTGGTGACTATTACTCGAACAGCTTGTTGGGAACGGTTCTCAACAAGGGGGAGGGGGGAACGGGTATTCTCCCTGGTCGGTCCCGAACCCGCCAACCCGTGCACACCCCCACCTCTGTTCGATTTCCGGGATGTGGAAAAACCATGCACGAAATGGCGGTTTCTGAGACCGGATACGATCGGATTTCGAGGCCGGCACCTGCGAAAATAGGGGTTGAGCTGGGAAAACGCGGTTGTCCACAGGGGTGCACCGTATGGCGGGTTCCAACTAGTTCCCCACACTCAAGATGCAGACGCAGACGTGATCCGCGACGCGGATCACTTGAGCCCGCGAAGCGGGCTCATAGCAGACAGCGTGAAACGCTGTCAAGGGATCGGCG
>NZ_JBAGJZ010000055.1:0-52676 GCF_037034285.1 Streptomyces tyrfis
CCCACGGGGCGCGGCGGCCGCTCCGTGTGGGCGGATCGTCCTATCGTGTGCCCATGACGATGTACGCGGCGCTCTTGCGCGGGATCAATGTGAGCGGCCACCAGAGGGTTCCGATGGCGGAGCTCCGCGCCCTGCTCACCGAACTGGGCCACGGAGACGTCCGTACCCATCTGCAGAGCGGCAACGCCGTCTTCAGCAGCCCGTCGGACGACGGGGAGCGGCTCGCCGCCGAACTGGAGCGGGCCATCGAGGAGCGCTTCGGCTTCGCCGTCCCCTGCCTGGTCCGCGACGGCGCCTACCTCGCGGCGGTCGCCGCGGCCTGCCCGTTTCCCGCCGACGAACTGGAGGGCAGGCAGCTGCACGTCACCTACTTCGGGCAGCCGGTCGACCCGGCACGCTTCGAGGCGATCGACCCCGCGGCCTTCCTTCCCGAGGAGTTCCGGCTCGGGGACCGCGCCCTCTATCTCTACGCCCCCGACGGCCTCGGCCGGTCCAGGCTCGGCGAGGCGCTGTCCCGCCCCTCCCGTATCCGGGGCCTCACCGCCACCTCCCGCAACTGGAACACCGTGGTCAAGCTGGTGGAGATGACGGCGGCGGAGACGGACCCGCCCGCACGCCGGGGAGCCGGGACATGACCGAGCCGGCCCCCGGCGTGGCCGCGGCGGTGGAGGGCGAGCTGCGTCTCCTCGACCCGGCGGTGCGTTCCTCCGCCGAGACGCTCGCCCAGGTGCTGCACCCGGAGTACCGCGAGATCGACTCCACCGGCCGGATCTGGGACCGCGACGCGATGATCGCCTCGCTCACCGGGCGGGGCGCCCCCCGGCCCGGCCCGCTCACCGCGTCCCGGATGCGCGGGGTCCAGTTGGACGGCGGGCTCGTCCACCTCACCTACGACACCGAGCGGAAGGGCCGCCGCGCCCACCGCAGCTCGCTGTGGGTGCTCACCGGAACGGGCTGGGCGCTCTACTTCCACCAGGCGACCCCGTTCGCCGCCGAAGCGACGGGCCCCCGTTCCGAAGCGGCGGACGCCTGCCCCGACGCCGACGACTGAGCGGTCGCCCGGGCGCGCGGGCCGGGCCGACGCCCCGGCGCCGACGACCGGGCCGCCCCGCCCGGGCGATCCCGTTCGCGGGCGAGCCCTTCGCCTCGTTCCCGCCTCGTTCCCGCCCCGTTCCGTCCCGTTCAGCGCGGCGCGGTGCGGCGGGCCCGCGCCGTCCAGCGGCCGTCCGTCCGGGAGATCCGCACCGGATGGCCGAAGCAGTCGCTGACCCGTTCGGTGGTCAGCACCTCGTCCGCGAGCCCCGACGCCAGGCAGCGGCCGCCGCGCAGCAGCATCGCGTGCGTGGTGGACGCGGGCAGCTCCTCCAGATGGTGTGTGACCAGGACGGTCGCCAGTTCCGGGTGCTCCTCGCGCAGCGTGTCCAGGCTGTCCAGCAACTGCTCACGGGCCGCGAGGTCCAGCCCCGTGGCGGGCTCGTCGAGCAGCAGCAGCCGGGGCTCCGGCATCAGCGCGCGGGCGATCAGCGTACGGCCCCGCTCGCCCTGCGAGAGCGCGGGCCAGCGCGATCCCGCCTTGCCGCCCATGCCGAGGGTCGCCAGCAGGGCATCGGCCCGCTCCCGCTGCTCCGCGGTCGGCGACCAGCGCGGCACCGGCTCGACCGAGTTGGTGAGACCGGTCAGCACCACCTCGCGGACCGACAGCGGGGAACGCAGCGGATGACGCGGATTGACATGCCCGAGCATCGACCGCAGCTCCCGCAGATCGACCCGGCCCAGGGTGCGCCCGAGCACCTCGACCACGCCCCTGGTGGGGTGGTTGACCGCGCCGAGCAGCCCCAGCAGCGTGCTCTTGCCGGCCCCGTTGGCGCCGAGCAGGGCCCAGTGCTCCCCACCGCGCACGGTCATGGACACGGAGTCGAGGAGGACGTTGCCGTCCCGCACCAGGGAGACGGCTTCGGCCCGGATCACCGGAACCGCGGCACCGGAATCGGGCGCTCCGGCCGGTGCGGGGACGGGGGCGGCGGCGTGCGTGGTCATGCGCGGGCACTCCTTCGTACGGGCGAGGAAAGCGGGGCGTGCGGGCAGGTCCTTCAGGCGGGCGCGAGCGCCTCCAGACAGCTCATGTCCTCGGCGGACAGCCGGACCTCCCGGGCCGCCAGGTTCTCCGCGAGATGGGCGGGCGAACCGGTGCCGGGGGTGGGGCACAGCACGGGGGAGCGGTGGAGCAGCCAGGCCAGGGCGATCTGCCCGCGGGTGGCGCCGTGCCGAGCGGCGATTCCGTCGAGCGGTGCGGCGGCCTCGCCGGTCAGCGCACCGTCGGCCAGCGGGAACCAGGGCAGAAAGGCCAGGCCGTGGGCCTCGCACACCTTCAGCACCGCGTCCGACGAACGGTCGAGGAGATTGAAGCGGTTCTGCACCGAGGCGATCCCGGTCAGGGAGAGGGCCTGCTCCAGCTGGTCGGCGGTGAGGGTGTCCAGACCGATACAGCGGATCTTACCCTCCTGCCTCAGCTCATCCAGCGCGCCCAACTGGTCGGCCGGCGGGACGCCGGGGTCGAGCCGGTGCAGCTGGTACAGGTCGATCCGGTCCGTCCGCAGCCGTCGCAGGCTCGCCTCGCACATCGCCCGCAGCCGCTCGGGCCGTCCGTCGACGTGCCAGGCGCGGTCGCTGGTCCGCACCACCCCGCCCTTGGTGGCGATCACCAGACCGTCCCGGTACGGGTGGAGGGCCTCGGCGACCAGCTCCTCGGCCAGGCCGGGGCCGTAGTTGTCGGCGGTGTCGACGAGCGTGACCCCCTGTTCGACGGCCGCCCGCAGCACGGCCACCGCGCCCCGCCGCTCCCCGCGCGGACCCCAGTAGCCGGGGCCGGTCAGCTGGGCGGTCCCGTAGCCGAGACGGCGCACGGGCAGCTCGCCGCCGAGCAGGAACACATCGTCGAGAGGGCGCGGTGCGGAAGACATGCCGAAACGTTAAGGGCTGTCCCGGGAGCCCCGCCGACGCGGGGGGCCCGGGTGCGCCCCGCGACCGGGCGGCGCTTCGCCGCCAGGCCGCGTGGCTTCCGGTTCTTTTCCGGACGAAGTCGTACGATCCGGGTCGTGGCAATCGAACTGAGTGACGAGTTGATCGAGCTGGAGCGGGCGGCCTGGGCGGAACAGCGGGCCAACGCGCTGACGGTGGAGACGGCCGCCCGCGTGCAGGAGGCGATCACCGCCTACGCCGAGGAGACGGGACAGTCGCGATACGAGGTCGAGAGCGCGCTGAAGCGGGCCGTCCGGCATCCGGCCGAGGACGACGACAGCTGATCCCCGGCGGGGACGGCGGGCCGGAGGCATGCAAGCGGCTCGGGCGGTCCCCGGTGACGGGGGTCCCGGGCCCGCCCGCCGCCCGGGGCCGCCCGCTGGATGCCGGAGGTGGAGCAGCGGCGCGACATCGAACTCCGCTTCCACGTCATGAGCCTCTACCTCCACGACATCGGCGACGAACTCCCCGACCGCTACCGGGATCTCGTCGACCGGTCGATCGGCCCGGTCCGGTCCTGCGGGCGACACCGCGCGGCGAGGAGGCGGGGCGGCTGTTCGACAGCTTCCGGGCGCTCGCCGGGGACCCCGACTTCTTCGAACTGAAGCGGACCCGCACCGGCGGCCTGGACGCGGGCTGACGCGTCCTTCGCGGACCGCCCGACCGGAGATGGCCCGTCCCCGGGGGCCGCCGGCCGGGGAGGGCGGGGCCGGCCCGGGTCACGCGCTGAGCGAGGCCGCCCGTACGCCCGCCGCCGCGCCCCGTACGCCCGCCGTCCCCACCGCCGGGGCGCGGGCCTCGTCGTAGCGGTGGAGCAGCAGCCGGGCCAGTTCCGCCGCCGGGCCCAGCACGTCGGCCAGCACGTCCGCCCCGGCCGCGCCCGCGGCGATCCGGTCGGGGAGCCGGCCGGGGGCGATGACATAGGGGGCCACCGCCACCCGTCGCACCCCTTCGGCGCGCAGCGACCGCACCGCGTCCTCGGTGCGGGGAAGTGAGGCGGAGGCGAACGCAGGCCGCACGGCGCACCAACCGGTGTGCCGCAGCTCCCGCGCGATTTCAGCGATCACTGCGATCGCCTCCGGGTCCGTGGAGCCCGCCGAGGCCAGGACGAGGCCGGTCGAGGCGCGGTCGCCGGGGCGGACCCCGGCCTCGCGCAGCCGGCGTTCCAGCGCCGCGTTCAGCAGCGGCGACGGGCCGAGCACCTCGGCCCGGCGGACGCGCAGCCGGGGCAGCCGGGTCCGTGCCTCGCGCAGCACCGCGGGGATGTCGGACTTGGCGTGGAAGGCCCGGGTCAGCAGCAGCGGCAGCGCGACCACGTCGACGGTCCCGCCCGCGCCCTGGGCCGCCAGGCGTTCCAGCACCCTCGGCACGGAAGGGGCGTTGAAGTCGAGGAAGGCGGTCTCCACGCGCAGCCCCGGCCGCAGCGACCGCGCCCGCGCGGTGAGCGCGTGCACGGTCGCCGCGTGCCGCGGGTCGCGGCTGCCGTGGGCGATGACGAGGAGGACCGGGGCGGGCATGGCGTGCCTCAGTTCTTGGCGAGGAGACCGCGGCCGCGCAGCACCCGCCGTTCCAGCGGGCTGAAGACCAGCAGGTCGATCGCGATGCCGACGAACAGGATCAGGATGATGGCGAGGAAGATGCCGGGCATGTCCGCGTTGTTGCGGCCGTTCTCCAGCAACTGCCCCAGCCCCAGGCCGAGATCGGGGGAGGAGGCGATGATCTCGGCGGCCATCAGCGAGCGCCAGGAGAACGCCCAGCCCTGCTTCAGACCGGCCAGATAGCCCGGCAGCGCGGCGGGCAGCACGATGTGCCAGGTGCCGCGCAGCCCGGTCGCGCCGAGCGTGCGGCCCGCCCGCAGGAACAGCGGCGGCACCTGGTCGACCCCGGACACCAGCCCGTTCGCCACCGAGGGCACCGCGCCCAGCAGGATCACCGCGTACATCATCCGGTCGTTCAGCCCGAGCCAGATCACGGCGGGCGCCACCCAGGCCACCGACGGCAGCGACTGGAGCCCGGACAGGATCGGGCCGATCGCCGCCCGCACGAGTCTCACCCGGGCGACCAGCAGCCCCAGCGGCGTGCCGATCGCCACGGCCAGCAGGAAGCCCAGCAGACCGCGCGAGACGCTGGTCCAGATGACGTCCAGCAGGGTTCCCTGGAGCCACATGTCGGCCGCGCTGTGCCACACCGCGGCCGGTGACGGCAGCTTGTAGTCGTCGGTGACCTGGGCCCGGACGAGGAGCTGCCAGACGACCAGCACCAGGACCACCGCGAACACCGGCGGCAGCACCTTGCGCAGCAGCACCTCGCGGGCCGGGGTGCGGCGCGTCCGAACGGCGTCCAGCGCGTCGAGGCCGGCCTCCAGGCCCGCCAGGTCGTCGGGCTTGGTGTCAGTGCCGGCCATGGCGGCGGATCTCCCCACGCAGTTGTTCGGTGATCTCGACGGACAGTTCCGCGACCGCGTTGTCCTCGACGCGACGCGGCTGCTCGATGCCGACGGTCCACTCGCGGGCGATCCGGCCGGGGCGCGACGACAGCAGGACGACCCGCTGGGCGAGCCGCACCGCCTCGCGCACGTTGTGCGTCACGAAGAGGACCGAGACGTTCGTCTCCCGCCAGATCCGGGTCAGCTCGTCGTGCAGCACGTCCCGGGTGATGGCGTCGAGCGCGGCGAACGGCTCGTCCATCAGCAGCAGCCGGCTTTCCTGGGCCAGGGCCCGGGCCATCGCCACGCGCTGCCGCATGCCGCCCGAGAGCTCGTGCACGCGCTTGCGGTACGCGCCGCCGAGCCGCACGAGACCGAGCAGCCGCTCCGCCTCGGTGCGCCGCTCCGACTTCGGCACACCGCGCAGCCGCAGCGCGAGCTCGATGTTCCTGCCCGCGGTCAGCCACGGGAAGAGGGCGTGCTCCTGGAACATCAGGGCCGGGCGCCCGCCGGGCGTCTCGATCGAACCGGACGTCGGCCGGTCCAGCCCGGCCACCAGATTGAGCAGCGTCGACTTGCCGCACCCGGACGCCCCCAGAAGGGTGACGAACTCGCCCGGCGCGACATCGAGCGAGATGTCGTCCAGGACGAGCTGCGGCCCCTCCGGTCCGCCGAAGGACTTGGAGACGTGCGAGAGACGGGCGGCGTGCCCGACCGCGGCACGGTCCTCGGCCCTGGTGAGCGTGGTCGCCATGATCGTCACCTCCTGGGGAGTGGATCCGGGGAGCGGATCCCCGGTTCGGGGTCGGGCGGGGCTACTTGACGCCGAGGCCGGCGTCCGGGACCGCGGGCCTTCCGGCGGCCTTCAGGACCTCGTTCAGCGGCTTCAGGTCGTAGATGCCGTTCAGGTCTGGCTTCTCCAGCAGACCGGCCTGGACCGCGTGCTCGGCCTGCGCGTCGAGCGTGGCGGCCAGCGGGTCGTCGGTGATCTCGATGGACTTCCAGGCCGGGTCGATGATCTCGGCGGGCAGCGGCTTCCCGGTGAGCTTCTCCAGCGCGGCGTTGGCGGCCGCCTTGGCCTTGTCCGGGTTGGCGTTGATCCACTCGTTGGTCCTCACCGAGCCGCGCAGCACCGCCCGGACGACGTCCGGGTGCTCGTTCAGGAACTTCTGCGACACGATGATGTTGGTGATCACGAACCGGTGGTCCGGCCACAGCGACGACTCGTCCAGCAGCTCCTTCCCGCCCTCGGCGACGAGCTTGGACGCGGTCGGCTCGGGGACCCAGGCGCCGTCGATGGAACCGGACTTGAAGGCGTCCGGGGTCACCTTGTTGTCCGTGCGCACGACGGAGACGTCGCCCTTGCCGCTCTGGGCGTCGACCTTCCAGCCCTTCTCCGCGATCCAGTTGAGGAAGGCCACGTCCTGGGTGTTGCCGAGCTGCGGGGTGGCGATCTTCCTGCCCTTGAGATCGTCCAGGGTCCTGATCTTCTTCGGGTCGACGACCAGCTTGACCCCGCCGGAGGCCGAACCACCGATGATCCGCAGGGACTTGCCCCTGGACTTGGTGTAGCCGTTGATGGACGGCGAGGGGCCGATGAAGCCGATGTCGATCGAGCCGGCGTTGAGCGCCTCGATCTCGGACGGGCCCGCGTTGAACTGCGAGGTCCTGAGCCGGGTGCCGCCCAGCTCCTTCTGGAACAGCCCCTCCTGGTCCCCGACGAGGGCGGTGGCGTGGGTGAGGTTGGGGAAGTAGCCGATCCGCACGGTGTCCGCGGACAGCTTCTTCGCGCCGACGGCGACGCCGGGCTTCGTGTCGTCGTCCTTCGCCGCGGAGCCGTAGCCGCAGGCGGTGAGCGCGACGGCGAGCAGCGGCAGGGCGGCGACGACGGCCAGACGGCGGCGCGCGGTGGTACGGGGGGCAGGCACGGGAGGTGTTCCTCTCGGTGGCCCGGCGCGCGTCCCCCACGAACTACGGGGAGGCGGCCGGGTGGTCGGCGGATCTACGTCCGGAACGGCGGTGCGGGCGGTGCGATCGGCGCGGGCGGCACGCGTGGCCGCGCGAGCGGTGGGCGTACGTCATCGCGCACACCGCTCGCGCCGGGCACATCGCCCGACCCCGCCCTGGCCGCTGCCGAGGGCGCCGCTGCCGACGCGGCCGCCCTCCTTGGCGAACGTGGCGTAGACGTCGATACCCATCAGAAGTCCCATCCGTCGTCGTCGGCGGGGGCGTCGCCGGCGTCCCGTCCGGGCGCGGCGAACGAGGCGCCCGCCATGCCGGCCGTCAGCGTGGTGCCGTCCGCCGGGTCGATCAGCAGGAACGAGCCGGTGCGCCGGGAGTCCGCGTACGCGTCGAGGGCGAGCGGCTCCGCCGTGCGGATCACGACCCGGCCGATGTCGTTGGCGGCGAGCCGACCGGGCGCCGGGTGCTGGGAGAGGTCGTCCAGAGCCAGGCGCGAGGGGATGTCCTTGACGATCGCCTTCACGGTCCGGGTGGTGTGCTTGAGCAGCACCCGCTGCCCTACGGCGAGCGGCTGGTCGGCGACATGGCAGACGGTCGCCTCGACGTCCTGGGTGACCGCCGGGGCGTCGGCCGACGGGGCGATCAGGTCGCCGCGCGAGATGTCGATGTCGTCGGCCAGCCGGAGCGTCACCGACTGCGGCGCCCAGGCGATGTCCACGCTCTTCCCGAGCGCGTCGATCGCGCCGATGGTCGACGTACGGCCGGACGGCAGCACGGTCACCGCCTCGCCGACCCGGAACGCACCCGCCGCTATCTGGCCCGCGTAGCCCCGGTAGTCGGGGTGCTCGGCGGTCTGCGGCCGGATGACGTACTGCACCGGGAAGCGGGCGTGGCAGGCGGCGAGGTCATGGCTGACCGGCACCGTCTCCAGGTGCTCCAGCACGGTCGGTCCGCCGTACCAGTCCATGTGCGCGGACGGATCCACCACGTTGTCGCCGGCCAGCGCGGAGATCGGGATCGCGGTGACCTCCGGGACGCCGAGCGACGCCGCGTACGCGGTGAACTCCTCGGCGATCGCGGCGAACACGGGCTCCGCGTAACCGACCAGGTCCATCTTGTTGACGGCCAGCACGACATGCGGCACCCGCAGCAGCGCCGCGACCGCGGCGTGCCGGCGGGTCTGCTCGACCACCCCGTTGCGGGCGTCGACCAGGACCACGGCCAGCTCGGCCGTCGACGCCCCCGTCACCATGTTCCGGGTGTACTGCACGTGCCCCGGGGTGTCGGCCAGGATGAACCGGCGGCGCGGCGTCGCGAAGTAGCGGTACGCCACGTCGATGGTGATGCCCTGCTCGCGTTCGGCCCGCAGCCCGTCGGTGAGCAGCGCCAGGTCGGGGCCCTCCTGGCCGCGGTTGCGGGAGGCGTGCTCGACGGCCTCCAGCTGGTCGGCCAGCACCGACTTGGAGTCGTGCAGCAGCCGCCCCACGAGGGTGGACTTGCCGTCGTCGACGGATCCCGCGGTGGCGAACCGCAGCAGGGTGGTGGCCGACGACCGCTCGGCGTCCCGGGTGAATGTGGTCATCTCAGAAGTACCCCTCGCGCTTGCGGTCTTCCATCGCGGCCTCGGACAGCTTGTCGTCGGCGCGCGTCGCACCCCGTTCGGTGAGCCGGGAGGCGGCGATCTCGGCGATCACCGCGTCCAGCGTGGCGGCGTCGGAGTCCACCGCGCCGGTGCACGACATGTCCCCGACCGTGCGGTAGCGGACCTGCCGGGTCTCGACCCGCTCGCCCTCCTTCGGGCCGCCCCAGTCGCCCGCGGTCAGCCACATCCCGGAGCGGCTGAACACCTCGCGCTCATGGGCGAAGTAGATCTCCGGCAGCTCGATGCCCTCCCGGGCGATGTACTGCCACACGTCCAGCTCGGTCCAGTTGGACAGCGGGAAGACCCGGACGTGCTCGCCGGGGGCGTGCCGGCCGTTGTACAGGTTCCACAGCTCGGGGCGCTGGCGGCGCGGGTCCCACTGCGAGAACTCGTCCCGCAGGCTGAACACCCGCTCCTTGGCCCGGGCCTTCTCCTCGTCGCGGCGCCCGCCGCCGAACACCGCGTCGAAACGGTTCTGCTGGATGGCCTCGGTCAGCGGCACCGTCTGGAGCGGGTTGCGGGTTCCGTCCGGGCGCTCGCGCAGCTTCCCGGCGTCGATGTACTCCTGCACCGAGGCGACGTGCAGCCGCAGCCCGTGCCGGGCCACTGCCCGGTCGCGGTAGTCCAGCACCTCGGGGAAGTTGTGCCCGGTGTCGACGTGCAGCAGCGCGAACGGCACCGGCGCGGGCGCGAACGCCTTCAGCGCCAGGTGCAGCATCACGATGGAGTCCTTGCCGCCGGAGAACAGGATCACCGGCCGCTCGAACTCGCCCGCCACCTCACGGAAGATGTGCACCGCCTCCGACTCCAGCGAGTCCAGATGGCTGAGTGCGTACGGGCTGTCGGTGCCCTCCGCCACGCTCGCGACGGCTCTCATGCCGCGCCCCTCTCGCTCAGCAGCGCGTACAGCTCCGCCGCGGACTCCTGCACGGTCTGCCGGTGCGACTCGATGCGCAGATCGGGCGACTCGGGTTCCTCGTAGGGGTCGTCGACTCCGGTCAGCCCGCTGATCTGGCCCGCGGCCTGCTTGGCGTAGAGCCCCTTCACATCGCGCTCCGAGCAGACCTCGACGGGGGTCGCGACGTGCACCTCCAGATACGGGGTGCCCTCCGCCTGGTGCCGCTTGCGTACCGCGTCCCGGCTGTCCGCGTACGGGGCGATGACCGGCACCAGCACCTTCACCCCGTTGGCCGCCAGCAGCTCCGCGACGAAACCGATCCGCTGCACGTTGGTGTGGCGGTCCTCGCGGGAGAACCCGAGACCGGCGGAGAGGAACTCCCGGATCTCGTCGCCGTCGAGCACCTCCACGCGGTGCCCCTCGCCGCGCAGCCGCCCGGCGAGCTCGTACGCGATGGTGGTCTTGCCCGCGCTCGGCAGACCGGTGAGCCAGATCGTGGCTCCCGTCTCCGTCACGCTCATCGAAGTCTCCTGATCAGTCGTCGTCAGTCGTCATCCGCCGTCGTCGGCGGCCGTCGTGCGCCGCCGACCGCGGCGGGCCGCGCGCCGTGGTCCGGTGCGGTCGGCCCCCGGGCCGCCGGCCTCAGCCGTGCAGCCCGCACTCGGTCTTGCCGCGGCCCGCCCAGCGTCCGGCGCGGGCGTCCTCGCCCGCCGACACCCTGCGGGTGCAGGGTGCGCAGCCGACGGAGGCGTAGCCGTCCATCAGCAGCGGATTGGTGAGGACGCCGTGCTCCGCCACGTACGCGTCGACGTCGTCCTGGGTCCAGCGGGCGATCGGGGAGACCTTGACCTTCCCCCGCCCGGCGTCCCAGCCGACCACCGGGGTGTGCGCGCGGGTGGGGGACTCGTCGCGGCGCAGCCCCGTGGCCCACGCCGTGTAGGGGGCCAGGCCCGTCCGCAGCGGCTCGACCTTGCGCAGCCGGCAGCACAGGTCGGGGTCGCGGTCGTGCAGCCGCGGACCGTGCTCGGCGTCCTGCTCGGCCACGGTCCGGCGCGGGGTGAGCGTGATGACGCGGACGTCCATCACCGCCTCCACCGCGTCACGGGTGCCGATCGTCTCGGGGAAGTGGTAGCCCGTGTCGAGGAACACCACGTCGACGCCGGGCAGGGCCCGGGAGGCGAGATGGGCGACGACGGCGTCCTCCATCGACGAGGTGACGCACAGCCCCTTGCCGAAGGTGTCGGCCGCCCAGGCGAGGATCTCCGGCGCGGAGGCGTCCTCCAGCTCCCGGCCCGCCCGCTCGGCCAGCCGCCGGAGGGAGTCGGGATCACCGGCGCCGGGGCCGTCGGCCCGCTGCGGACGTTCCTGACCGTTCGTCATATCGCGTTCCCCTCACCGTCGTCGCGTCGCAGTCCCCGGGACAGCAGGCCGAGGAACCTGAGCTGGAACGCGCGGTTGCAGGAGGCGCATTCCCAGGCGCCGTGCCCCGCCTCGTGCGGGCGCAGGTCCTCGTCGCCGCAGTACGGGCAGTGGAACGGCGCGGCCCGCCCGCTCATGACAGCGACTCCGCGCTCGCCCGCGCCGCCCAGGCCGCGAACCGCTCGCCGTCCTCGCGCTCCTCCTGGAAGCGGACGAGCACGCGCTCGACGTAGTCCGGCAGTTCGGCCGAAGTGACCTTCAGGCCGCGGACCTTGCGGCCGAACCCGGCCTCCAGACCGAGGGCACCGCCCAGGTGCACCTGGTAGCCCTCGACCTGGTTGCCGTCGTCGTCCAGGACGAGCTGGCCCTTGAGACCGATGTCCGCGGTCTGGATGCGGGCGCAGGCGTTGGGGCAACCGTTGACGTTGATGGTGAGCGGCTCGTCGAAGTCCGGGAGCCGACGCTCCAGTTCGTCGATCAGCGAGGCGCCGCGCGCCTTCGTCTCGACGATCGCCAGCTTGCAGAACTCGATGCCGGTGCAGGCCATCGTGCCGCGCCGGAACGGCGACGGCTTCACCTGGAAGCCGAGCGCCTCCAGCCCGGCGACCAGCGAGTCCACCCGGTCCCCGGCCACGTCGAGGACGAGCATCTTCTGCTCGACGGTGGTACGCAGCCGGTCCGAGCCGTGCGCGGCGGCCAGGTCCGCGATCTTGGCCAGGGTCGAGCCGTCGACGCGGCCGACCCGGGGGGCGAAGCCGACGTAGAAGCGGCCGTCCCGCTGCGGATGCACCCCGACGTGGTCCCGCCAGCGGCTGCTGGGCTGCTCGGGCGCGGGCCCGTCGACCAGCGGACGCTTCAGGTACTCGTCCTCCAGCACCCGGCGGAACTTCGCGGGGCCCCAGTCGGCCATCAGGAACTTCAGCCGGGCGCGGTTGCGCAGCCGGCGGTAGCCGTAGTCGCGGAAGATGCCGACGACCCCGGCCCAGACGTCCGGGACCTCGTCCAGCGGCACCCAGGCGCCCAGCCGCTCCGCGAGCCGCGGGTTGGTGGAGAGCCCGCCGCCGACCCACACGTCGAAACCCGGGCCGTGCTCGGGGTGGACCACGCCGACGAACGCGATGTCGTTGATCTCGTGCACCACGTCCTGCACGGGCGAGCCGGAGATCGCGGTCTTGAACTTGCGCGGCAGGTTGGAGAATTCCTTGTCGCCGATGTAACGGTCGTGGATCTCGTCGACCGCGGGGGTGCCGTCGATGATCTCGTCGGCGGCGATCCCCGCCACCGGCGAGCCGAGGATCACCCGCGGGCAGTCGCCGCACGCCTCGGTGGTGGAGAGCCCGACGGCCTCCAGCTTCTCCCAGATCGCCGGGACGTCCTCGATGCGGATCCAGTGCAGCTGGATGTTCTGCCGGTCGGTGATGTCCGCGGTGCCGCGCGCGTACTCCTGCGAGACCTCGCCGATGACCCGCAGCTGGGCGGTGGTGAGCCGGCCGCCGTCGATCCTGACCCGCAGCATGAAGTACCTGTCGTCCAGCTCCTCCGGCTCCAGGACCGCGGTCTTGCCGCCGTCGATCCCGGGCTTGCGCTGGGTGTACAGCCCCCACCAACGCATGCGCCCGCGAAGGTCGTTGGGGTCGATCGAGTCGAATCCGCGCCGGGCGTAGATCGTCTCAATGCGTGTCCGCACATTGAGACCGTCGTCATCCTTCTTGAACTGCTCGTTGCCGTTGAGCGGCGTGTGGTGCCCCACGGCCCACTGGCCCTCGCCACGGTGGCGTCCGGCCTTGCGGCGGGGCGTGGCGGGCGTGGGCTGATCCGGGGTGGCGGCCATGACAGTACGTCCTTCGGGACTGCAGGAGGGCGGCTCTGAACTGCACACTCGCGCTGAGGCGCGGCGGTGCGCAGGGCATGAAAGGAGAAAGAGGAAAACGTGAACGCGGCGGTGCTGGGACTCTCAGCTCGCCGGACAGATGGCGCTGGACATGCGGCCGAGGTCGACGTGGCGTCGACTCACCAAGGCGATTCCAGTTCCGGACATGACGGAAGCGTGGCACGCGCATCTCGGACCAGTCCACTACCGTCCATGATGCGGACTTGAAAATCCCGCGATGCAAGACGCGATGTGTTCCGTCACGCGCCGCGCGCGAGCCGTTACGGCCGTGTTGACCGCAATCGTCCGCCCGCCCCGCCCGCCGCCCGCGCCCCGCCCGTCAGCGCGCCGCGCCCGGCCACGGGCCGGGAGTGGCGACCACCGGTTCCCGCTCCACCTTCGTGTCGAACAGCCGGAAGCCCCGGCGCAGATAGTTGTCCATGGCGTGCGGCCCGTCCTCGGAGCACGTGTGCAGCCACACCCGCTCCGTCGGCGTCCGCCCGGGCCAGCGTTCCGCCAGGTCCCAGGCGCGCGCGGTCCCGTACGACAGCAGATGACCGCCGATCCGGCGCCCCCGGAAGGCGGGTATCAGGCCGAAGTACATGATCTCGACCACCCCGTCGTCCTGCGGGTCCAGCTCGATGTACCCGGCGGGGGTGCCGTTCTCGTACGCCACCCAGGTCTCGGCCCCGGGACGCTCCAGGATCTCCCGCCACTGCGCGTACGTCATCGCGAGCCGGTCCGTCCAGCGGACGTCGCCGCCGACCGCCGTGTACAGGAAGCGGCTGAACTCGGGCAGCGGCACCTCGGACCGCACGATCCGCACATCGCCGTCGGGGACCGTGGCGGGGCGCAGGTCGTCGGGCGAGGTCTGCTCCAGGGACCAGACGGTCACGTCGGCGGTGCCGGGGGCGGGGGACCCTCCGGCGGCTGCGGCGGGGGAGGCGGCGGTGCGCGCGGGGCTGTTCATGGCTGCCAGGGAACCATGCCGGGCGCCCGGCGCCCAAGCCGGTCCGCCGTCCCCGCCGCCGTACGCCTCCGTGCCGTCCTTTTGGACCCGTCCGTGCCGCTCAGGGGGTGCGGGCGGCGCGGGCCCGGACCACCACCGGGGCCGTCGAGCGCGGCAGCAGGTCGGCCGGCTGTTCCGGATGGACCACCTCCACCTCGACCTCCTCGCCGAAGCGGTACGGGCGGTGGTCCAGCACCTCCGCGAGATGGCGGCGGATCCGCGAGATCTCCGCCCGGACCGTCACCGTCCGGGTGGCGTCCCCGAAGACGTCCTCGGCGAGTTCGGACGCCGTACGCCCCTCGCGGTGCAGCGCCAGGGCGTACAGCAGCTCGGCGTGGCGCGGCGAGAGTCGCTGCGAGCGGGTGTCCACCGCCCCCACCACGCTGACCGAGAGCCCGTGCGGCCGGCTCAGGTCCAGCACCACCCGCCGGCGCGGCCCGTCCCCGGCCCCTTCCGCCGCCCTCACCAGCCAGCCCCCGGGCAGCGGCTCCGCCTCGCACATGCCGAGCGACGACAGCCAGATCCGGCCCGCCCGCATCGACTTGGGCAGCGGCAGCCGCTCCACCGGCGGCATCCCGGTCACCGCCGCCACCCAGCCGTGGGCGTCCACCGCCACGGCCCGGCCGCTCAGCCGGCACAGCAGCGGCGACGCCACCGAGCGCAGCCGGTCGACCGCCCGCAGATGCCGGTTCCTCAGCTCGCTCTCGGCCAGCCGGGCCACCGAGCCGACCAGGGCCAGCGAGGTCGGATGGAAGGCGGACGCCGGGCCGCTCATGTCGACGATGCCCATCAGACGGCCGTCCCGGGGATCACGGACCGGGGCCGCCGCGCACGTCCAGTTGTGCAGCCGGCGCACGAAGTGCTCCGAGGAGTGGACCAGGACCGGCGCGCGCGAGACGAGCGCCGTGCCGATCGCGTTCGTCCCCGTGCTCTCCTCGGCCCAGGCCGCGCCCTCCGCCAGACAGATGCCGTCGGCCCGGCGCAGCACCCCCGTGTTGCCCTGACGCCACAGCACCCGGCCCTCCACGTCCGTGACCACCACGATCTGCTGGGCGGTCTCGGCGAGCGAGACCAGGCTCTCGTTCAGCAGCGGCATGACCTCGCTCAGCGCCGACGTCCGCCGCCTGCGCTCGACCTCGTCCATCTCCAGCAGCACGCTCTCGGTGGACTGGTCCGGGTCGAGACCGCTGCGCAGCATCCGTTCCCACGAGGCGCCGATCTCGGCCCGGAGCGCGGCCGGCACGGCGTGGCCCTCCAGCCTCGTCTCCCTGGCCCGATGGATCTCGCGCAGGGCCTGGGCGGACCGCGGGACGGCCGGGACGGCCGATCGTGCCGCCTCGGCGGCGCTTGTCTCCACTCTCAATCCCCCCAGACGCCAGGGCCGGCCCGACGGCCCGCGAGCCCCATCCTGCACCGCCGGGAGGGCCGACAGCGTGCAGTCCACACAATGGTTGCAACCCTTTGCAACTCTGGCGAGGGGGTGCGGGTCCGTACGAGAGTGACGGAACACCGTGCGGCGGCGCCTGTGCGCCGCCGGCCGGCGTGCACAGCATGGGGGGTGGTGCCGTGTCGGCGCAGCATCACCCCCCGTCGCTATGTGCGCGTACCGGAGTTGACGCGACCGGCACGCCGTGACGCCACCGGCGCGACCACGTGCGACCACATGCGTCCCGACGCGGACCGGACGGCCCCCTTCCGTCCGGTCCCCGGCGCGTTCAGGCCCCGGAACGCTCGGGCCCGGCGCGTTCAGGGCTCCGGAACGCTCAGCGTCGGTGTGTTCAGGCCCCGGAGCGCTCAGGCCCCCCGGCGGTCCACCGGCCGGGCCCGTTCCACCACCGATGCCAGGTCGAGGCTGTGCGGCAGCGTCCCGAATCCGGCGCCCCGGTCCCCGCCCAGCCGTGACGCGCAGTACGCGTCGGCCACCTCCGGCGGAGCCCAGCGCACCAGCAGCGACCCCTGGAGCACCGCAGCCATCCGCTCGGTCAGCCGACGGGCCCGCGCCTCGATCCCCTCCAGATCGGCCAGTTCCGTCAACATGTCCCTGATCGCCGCGTCCAGCCGATGATCGGCGCCGCGCGCCCGGCCCACCTCCTGGAGGAACGCGTTCAGCGCGGCCGGCTCGTGTCGCAGCGCCCGCAGCACATCCAGCGCCTGGACGTTCCCCGAGCCCTCCCAGATCGAGTTGAGCGGCGCCTCCCGCAGCAGCCGGGGCATCCCGGACTCCTCGACGTAACCGTTGCCGCCCAGGCACTCCAGGGCCTCGGCCACCATCGGCGTGCACCGCTTCGTCACCCAGTACTTCGCCGCGGGCACCGCGATCCGCAGAAAGGCCCGCTCGCTCCCGGTGTCCGCGTCGTACGCGGCGGCCAGCCGCATCGCCAGCGCAGTCGCCGCCTCCGACTCCAGCGCCAGGTCGGCCAGCACGTTGCGCATCAGCGGCTTCTCGATCAGCACCCCGCCGGACACGCTGCGGTACGCGCAGTGGTGGACCGCCTGCGCCACCGCCTGCCGCATCAGCGCCGCCGAACCGGTCACGCAGTCCAGCCGGGTCGCCGCCACCATCTCGATGATCGTGCGCACCCCGTGCCCCTCCTCGCCGACCCGGCGCGCCCACGTGCCGTCGAACTCCACCTCGGCCGACGCGTTCGACCGGTTGCCCAGCTTGTCCTTCAGCCGCTGGATCGCGAACGGGTTGCGGGCGCCGTCGGGCAGCACCCGGGGCAGCAGGAAGCAGGTCAGCCCGCCGGGCGCCTGTGCCAGCACCAGGAACGCGTCGGACATCGGGGCCGAGCAGAACCACTTGTGCCCGGTGAGCAGGTACTCGCCCGGCGCGGACAGCGGCACGGCCCGGGTCGTGTTGGACCGGACGTCGGTGCCGCCCTGCTTCTCCGTCATGCCCATGCCGAAGAGGACCCCGGCCTTCCGCTCCGGCGGCCGCAGCCCCTCCTCGTACACCGGCGAGGTCAGCAGCGGCTCCCACTCGGCGGCCAGCGCCGGGTCGGCGCGCAGCGCGGGCACCGCCGCGTGCGTCATCGACAGCGGACAGCCGTGCCCCGCCTCGGCCTGCGTCCACACCAGGAAACCGGCCGCCCGGCGCACATGACCGCCCGGCCGGTTCCACGCGCCGGTCAGACCGGCGCCCACGGCGTGCCCCAGCAGCCGGTGCCAGGACGGGTGGAACTCGACCTCGTCGACGCGGTTCCCGTACCGGTCGTGGGAGCGCAGCACCGGGGGGTTCCCGTTGGCCTGCGCCCCCCACGCCTGCGCCTGGGCGGAGCCCGCGGCCCGGCCCAGCTCACCGAGCTCGGCCTCGGCCCCGGCCAGCAGCTCGGGCGGCAGATGCCGCCGCACCGCCTCGGTGAGCGCGAGATCCGCCGCGAAGACGTCGTAGCCGACGAGCGGCGGTACCTGGTTGGATACGGTGTGGGTGGTGGGTGCCATGCCGATACGGTAAAGACGTGCAGGCAGCGAACGAAACACCCGAGCGGCCATCGGGACGGCTCCACCGGGCCCGTGTCCTCTACCGCAATGTGTCGAAGCGGCAGGTGGCCTGGCAGCTGCTCAAGGACACGGTCAACTCGTGCATGGAGTACCGCATTCTCGGGCTCGCCGCCGAGGCCGCGTTCTTCACCCTGCTGTCGCTGCCCCCGCTGCTCCTCGGCCTGATCGGTCTGCTCGGCTACGTCGACGAGTGGACCAACACCACCACGGTCGCCTCGATCGAACGCAACATCCTCAACGCCGCGCACACGGTGCTCAGCGAGCGCGGTGTGAACGACTTCGCCAAACCGCTGCTCGCGGACGTCACCACCGGCGCCCGCCCCGACGTCATCTCGATCGGCTTCGCGATCGCGCTGTGGTCGGGCTCCCGCGCGGTCAACGTCTTCATCGACACGATCACGGTGATGTACGGCCTCGACGGCCAGCGCGGCATCGTCAAGACCCGGCTGCTCGCCTTCCTGCTCTACGTCGTCGCGCTGCTGCTGGGCGCCGTCGTGCTGCCGCTGCTGGTGGTCGGCCCCGACCGGGTCGTGGAGCTGGTGCCGTGGGGCACCGAGCTCATAAGCATCCTGTACTGGCCGCTGGTGGTCCTGCTGTCGATCGCCTTCCTGACGACGCTCTACCACGTGTCCGTGCCGGTCCGCTCGCCGTGGGTGGAGGACGTGCCGGGCGCGCTGGTGGCCTTCGTGATGTGGGTGCTCGGCAGCTTCCTGCTCCGGATCTACCTCACCAGCACGGTCGAGGGGCCGACGATCTACGGCTCGCTGGCGGCCCCGATCGCGGTCCTGCTGTGGATCGGCGTCTCCGCGTTCGCGGTGCTGGTCGGGGCGGCGGTGAACGCGGCCATCGACCGGGTGTGGCCCTCGCTGGCGACGGCCGCGGCGCGCGCGGCCAACGACCGGGTCCGGGCGGCACAGGCCGCGGAGCTGGTCGCCCGGGCACGGGCGGAGAGCGAGGACGACGACGAGGACGACTGCGCCTACATGCCGTCCGAGTTCCCGGAACGCTGGTCGCGGTTCCTGCCGCCAGAGGACGTGAAGTCGCGGTTCCAGCCGGGCCGGGACAAGGACCAGGACAGGCCGGGCGGGCAGGACGAGGACTGAGGCCCCCGCCCCGGGCCCCGTACGACGAGGCGGGCCCGTGCCACGAGGGGGTTCGCACCATGAGACGCGCCCGCGGGACGACGGGCGCATGGGACGACGGATGACCATGAACGACGGGCAGGGCGGGCGTAGTAGGCAGGACGGGCGTAGAGGGCAGGGCGCGCGCGACGAACGCGGCGGGTACCGGGAGCGGGCCTCGCGGTTCGACGGCGCGACCCTCTGGACCCTGGACGTGCCGAACGGGGCGGCCCGGGCGACTGGGGAGGCCGGGGGAGCCGGGGCGACTGGGGCGGCTGGTGTGGCCGGGGCGGCCCGGGCGACTGGGACGGCCGGGGCGGCCGAGGAAGCCAGGGCAGCCGGTGAGGCCCGCCCCGTGCTGCCCGACGGGTGCATGGACCTGCTCTGGATCGACGGCCGGCTGCTCGTCGCGGGCCCCGACACCCGTGCCCATGTCCCGGACCTCGCGGCGGGAGGGCGGTACGCCGGAATCCGCTTCGCGCCCGGCACGGCTCCCGCACTCCTCGGCGTACCGGCGCACGAGCTGCGCGACCGCCGGGCGGGCCTCGCGGACCTGTGGCCGGCCGCACGGGTCCGCGCCCTCACCGAACGTGTGGCCGAGGCCCCCGACCCCGCCGTCGCGCTGGAGGCCATCGCCCTGCGCCGGGCCGCGGGGACCGCGCCCCCGGACCCCCTGATGCGGTCCGTCGCGGCACGCCTCGGCGAGGGCCGGTCCGTCGCCGAGACCGCCCGGTCCGCCGGCCTCGGCGCCCGGCAGCTGCACCGCCGCTCGCTCACGGCCTTCGGCTACGGGCCCAAGACGCTCGCGCGGATCCTGCGGCTGCGGCGCGCGCTGGCCCTCGTCCGTTCCGGAACGTCGTACGCCGAGGCGGCCGTGCTGGCGGGCTGCACCGACCAGGCCCACCTGGCGCGGGAGATGCGCGACCTGACCGGGACCACCCTCACCGCCCACCTCGCCCGGGCCTGACCGGGCCGGCGGCCCGCGCCACCGGGCGTTCCACCGGTTCCGCCACCGGCCCGGTCCGCCGTCCCCCGCCCCGCCTCCGCCCGGTCTCAGCCGAGGCCGGCGAAGAGCGAAACCGCGCAGCCGTCCGGGTCGAGGACCGACGCGTACCGCTGCCCCCACACCGCGTCCCACGGCTTCAGATGCCCTCGGTACCCGGCGCCGGTCAGGTCCGCGTACACCGCGTCCACCTCCGCCGGGCTCTCGCAGCGAAAGGCGAGGCCCAGGCGCTCCCCGCCGCGCGACGGGGACCACCCGGGGTCGTACGAGCGGACGACGTCCTCGGTGTCCCACAGCAGACGCTGCCCGCCGGGGAGCGTCACCTCGACATGGGGTGCGGAGTCCGCGTCGGCGGGGATGTCGAGCCCGAGCCGACGGTAGAAGGCGAGCGATGCGGCCAGATCCGCCGTGATGATGCCGATCGCGTCCATGCGTGGAGTCATGTCCTCGACCGTAGGCGTGGCGCGGCGCCGGGTCTTGTACGAAACGGACACGGCCCGCGCCCACCGGAACGGCGAACCGGAGCGTGGGGGCCGCCCCCACGACGGGGGGAGCCCCCGGTCCCCCCGGCCCTCGGCCCCGCTCCCCGGCCCCTGCTCCCCGGCCCGCTGGACGCGTCGGTCTCAGGCCGCTTCGGCGGGGGCGTCGGCCGGGATGACGTGCGTGAGTCCGTGGGAGGCGAGCGGCGCCCGGAACGGCTTCCAGATCGCCGGGTCGGTCAGGTTCGTGAAGAGCCCCGTGCAGGTGTTCGTCTCGCCGGTCACCAGTCCGTACACAACGGCCCTGCCGGACGGGGCCGGATCGAACAACGGCCCCCCGCTGTCGCCGGGCGCGACCCGCTTCTCCGCAGTGCCCGCGCAGATGAACTGCTTGTCCCAGATGCCTCCTTCGGTGTCGAACCCGGTGATTGGAAGCTTCGCCTCGCGCAGGCGGGACGGCTTGGCCGGGTCGGCGAGGTCGGTACGCCCCCAGCCGGCGGCGCGCAGCAGGCGGCCCGGCCGCACCTTCGTCCGCAGCGGGGGAAGGGCCGCGCTCGGCTGGGCGGCGGGACGGTCGAGCACGATGAGGCCCAGGTCCGTGTTGGTCAGCGTCGAGAAGCCGGGGTGGCTGTAGACGGAGAAGTGATCGTCGGTCATAACCGTTCCGCCGGGCGTGCTCGAATCGGCGCGCCCCAGAACCAGCCGGATCTCGACCTTGCCCTGTACGGCCCACTTCGCGCAGTGCGCCGCCGTGGCGACGACCCGGCTGTCGACGAGCGCCGCGCCGCAGTAGTGCGACCAACCCCCGTCGTCATCCTGTTGTTCGAGCTGTACGACGAAGGGCCGCTCGTCGTCCGCGACCGGCTCTCCGCCCACGACGGCCGAGGCGGACGGCGCGGCGGCGCACACGATTCCGAACGCACCGGCGCCCGCCAGTGCGGTGACCGCCTGTCGGCTCATTGACTTGCGCAAGGGAGCACTCGCTTTCGTCTGCCGCCGGGCGCGGACCCGGCGGGCTTGCGCGGGACGGCGTCCGGCCGCCCCTTCGGCTGACCCGATCCTGGGCCGGAGGGTCTTCCGGGCGGTCTCGACGCCGTGTCAGGCACATCAGGGCATCCGCTCAGTCGTGTGACAGCCGTGCGCGGCGGCCGTCTCCGGCACGCCCCGCGGCGCCCGGCCCCCCGGCCCTTAAGCGGCCCCCGTGCCCACCCCGCGTCCGTGTGCGTCACCGCCCTCGTGCCCGGCGCCGTCCCCGCAGTCGGCGGGGGACGTCCCCGAATCCGTCAGCGCCAGGCCGAGTTCGGCGCGCTCGGTCACCCAGCGGGTGGGGCGGTGGCGCGGGTCGCCGGTCGACCGGTGCAGGGCCCGGTGCAGCTCCAGCATGCGGGCGGCGCCGACCCGGTCGCCCCAGGCCAGTGGGCCGACCGGATAGCCCAGCCCCGTCGTGACGGCCAGGTCGATGTCGGCGGGGGAGGCCAGGGAGCGTTCCGCGATCGACGACGCCACCGACACGATCGACGCCAGCAGCCGCTGCGCCACCGAACCGGCCGTGTCCCGCACCACCGACACCGCGTACGGGTCGCCGCCGTCCGCCGCCCGGGCCAGCACCGCGCGGGCGTCGCGCGCGGCGGCCGGATCCGCCGCCGGGGTCACGGCCAGCACCCGGCGCCGCCCGGCCGGGGGCAGCGGGTCGACGCCGAAGGCGCGTTCCCGGGGCAGCCCGTGAGCGGCGACGGCCGAGGCCACCGTCGTACCCCAGACCGGCACCAGCACCACGGCCGAGGCGGACGGCGCCGCTCCGGCCTCGACGGCGGCGCCCCCGGCGGTCAGGGCCTCGCGCAGCGCCGCCGCGTCGCCGTCCCGGCCGCCGGCGCCGTGCACGAACACGGGACGGCCGGCGTCCCCCGTGACCGGGGGCTCCGACGCCGGACCGGGCGCCTCGGGGCCGTACGCGAACCAGCCGCGCCCGGTCTTGCGGCCGTGCAGCCCGGCGGTCACCCGGTTCGGGGTGAGGTAGGACGGGCGGAGCCGGTCCTCGTACCGGAATCCCCGCCAGATCGAGTCGATCACCGCGGCCGTCACGTCCAGCCCCGTCAGATCCATCAGCTCGAACGGCCCCATCCGCAGGCCGAGCACGTCACGGGCGATCCGGTCGATGTCCGCGGGCTCGCCGACCGACTCCTCCAGCAGCGCCAGGGCCTCCGTCACCAGGCCGCGTCCGGCGTGGTTGACGAGGAACCCCGGGGTGTCGGCGACGGTGACGGCGCGGTGCCCGCAGCCCTCGACGAACGCCGTGAGGGCCGGCGGGATCTCCGGGCGGGTGGCCGCGCCGGGCACGACCTCGACGATCCGCATCAGCGGCACCGGGTTGAAGAAATGCAGCCCGGCCAGCCGGGTCGGGTCCTTCAGCGCGGCGGCGATCCGGGTCACGGACAGGGACGAGGTGTTGGTCGCGAAGACGGTCGTCGCGGGCAGCGCCTCCTCGAGACGGCCGAAGACCTCCGCCTTGGTCCCCAGGTCCTCCCGCACGGCCTCGACGACCAGCCCGACGTCCGGGCCCGCCGCCCACGGGTCGTCCAGCGGAATCAGTCGTTCCACGGCCGCCGCGGCATCCTCGGCGGACATACGGCCCTTCTGCACGGCCCGTTCGAGCATGGACCGCACGAACTCCACGGCGGCTGTCACCGCCTCCGCGCGCGCGTCGCACAACTCCACGGTGTGTCCTGCGGTCGCCGCCCACTGGGCGATGCCGCGGCCCATGGCCCCGGCGCCGACGATTCTGATACGCATGGCGGTTGACGTCCTCTCGGGGGTGGCAAGTGATCCGTCCCAAGGGCCGCCCCGCCATCCGTCCCCGCACGCCCGGCACGGATCACGCGACAGCCCCCAGCGAAGATAGACGCGATTTGGCCGTCCGTTCCGTGACTTGCGCGGATCCCCTCACCGACGGGCCGCCCCCGCCCGGTGGCCAAGCCGCCCTCCGGCGGCATCGCCCGCCCCTCCTGGGGGCATCGCCCCGCCTTTCCGGTACGCCGGGGCCGCCCCCGAGCCCCGGCGGGGCCGGCGGCTATTGATCACCGTTCACCGCGAAATTAGAGTCGCGCCCGGACCTCTGTCCGGCGCGCCGGGACCGAGGGACGCGGCCGTCGGGGATCCGGGCGCCGGCCCGCCCCAGGAGCGGACGGCGCCACGACCCACCACCGAAAGGTCACTCCGTGCCCGACCAGCAGAACGACATCGTCATCTGTGAACCGCTGCGCACCCCCATCGGCCGCTTCGGGGGAGTGTTCGCCCAGCAGACCCCGGCGGCCCTCGCCGCACGCGTCGTCGCGGAGGTCGTCGCCCGCACCGGAGTCGACCCCGAGGCGGTCGACGAGGTGATCCTCGGACACGCCTACCCGTCCGCCGAGGCGCCGGCCGTCGGCCGGGTCGCCGCCCTCGACGCCGGACTCCCCGAGACCGTCACCGGCACTCAGATCGACCGCCGCTGCGGCTCCGGTCTCCAGGCCGTCCTCGACGCCGCGATGCAGATCCGGGCGGGCTTCAGCGAGATCGTCGTCGCGGGCGGCGTGGACGTGATGAGCGCCGCCCCCTACTACACGCACGAGGGCCGCTGGGGCATCAAGGGCCCCGGCCTCCAGCTCCATGACGCCCTGGCCCGGGGCAGGGTCACCGCGGGCGGCGTCCACCACCCCGTGCCGGGCGGCATGATCGAGACCGCCGAGAACCTGCGCCGCTCCCACGGCATCGGCCGCGCCGACCAGGACGCCCTCGCCCTGCGCTCGCAGCGGCGGGCCGCCACCGCGGCGGCCGAGGGCCGGTACGACGCCGAGACCGTCCCCGTCACCGTACGGACCCGCAAGGGCGAGACCGTCGTCACCGCCGACGAGCACCCCCGCCCCGACACCACCGCCGAACAACTCGCCGCGTTGCGCCCGGTCATGGCGAAGACCGACCCCGAGGCCACCGTCACCGCGGGCAACGCCAGCGGCCAGAACGACGCGGCCGCCGCCTGCCTGGTGACCCGCGCCGCCACCGCCGAACGGCTCGGCCTCACCCCGCTGGTCCGGCTCGTCTCCTTCGCCCGCGCCGGGGTGCCCGCCGCGACCATGGGCCTGGGACCCGTCCCCGCGACCCGGACCGCCCTCGCCCGCGCCGGGCTCACGCTCGCCGACCTCGACCTGATCGAGATCAACGAGGCGTTCGCCGCCCAGGTCCTCGCGTGCACCCGAGAGCTGGGGCTCGGTGAGACCGACCACGAGCAGCGGATCAACGTCAACGGCTCCGGCATCTCGCTCGGTCACCCGGTCGGCGCGACCGGCGCGCGGATCCTCGCCACCCTGACCCGCGAAATGCACCGCCGCGAGGCCCGCTACGGCCTGGAGACCATGTGCATCGGCGGCGGACAGGGCCTCGCCGCGGTCTTCGAACGCGTCGGCGCCTGACCCGCCCGGGGCGCGGGGCGGGCCGCCCTCGCCCCGCCCCGTCGGCGTCCCGACGCCGCTGCCCGCGTGCCCGGGCCGGGCCGTCGACGTACGCACGTCCGCCGGACTCCGGGGGCCGGCTATGCGCGGGCGCCCTCCCCGGGCCCGGCGCAGAGGCCGCCGCACGCGGTGGCGAGGGCACGCTCGGCCCCGGCCACGAGACCGGTGACGATGTCGGCGGCCGGCTCGACGGCGGTGACGAGATCCAGCGCCTCACCCGCCCAGACCGGAACGCCGTCGATCTCGCCCCGCGCGACGGCCTCGCGGAACTCACCACGGAGGACCTCCGGGTTTCGGGCGATCTCCTCCTCGCGATCGAGCCACCGGTCGGTGAACGCGTCGCGCAGGGTGCGGGCGGTGCAGTGCTCGGGCCAGCCGGAATCGCGGGCGACGTCCAGCACCCTGCCCCGCACGGTGTCGCCCCCGCGGCCCTCGACGAGAGCCCGGGCGACCCGCGGCGGGACGAGGGCCTCGGAACTGGCCTGGAAACGCGTGCCCACCAGCACACCGGCCGCCCCCAGCACCAGGGCCGCCGCCACCCCGCGCCCGTCCGCGATTCCGCCCGCGGCCAGCACCGGCGTCGGCGCGACCAGATCGACCACCGCGGGAACGAACGGCAGGGTGCCGCGCGCGCCGCCGTGCCCGCCCGCCTCGCTGCCCTGGGCGACGATCGCGTCGGCCCCGGCGTCGCGCGCCCGGCGCGCCTCCTCCAGGCTGGTGACCTGCACGATCAGCGCGGCACCCGCCTCCCGGACCCGCGAGGCGTGCGGAGAGGGGTCGCCGAAGGAGAGCATCAGCGCGTGCGGTTCGTACTCCAGCGCCCGGTCCACGACGTCCGGCCCGACGGCCCAGGCCAGCAGGCCGACGCCCCAGGGGCGGGAGGTCCGCTCGGCGACGAGCGCGAGCTCGCGCGCCAGCCAGTCGCGGTCGCCCCGGCCGCCGCCGACCAGGCCGAGACCGCCGCTGTTCGACACCGCCGCCGCCAACGCGCCGCCCGCCGAGCCGCCCATCGGGGCGAGCGCGATGGGGTGCCGCAGCTTCAGGGCCCGGGTGAACGCAGTCGTCAGAGGCATGTGACGCATCATCGCCCACCGGCCGACAGCGCACGAGAGGGCCGGGGCCCCCGGGACGGCGACGCCCCGGGCGGACGGCCCGCCACCGACGCGTCGCCCGGGACCGACGCGTCGCCCGGGACCCCGGCGTTCGCCCCGGTGCCGGGCGAGGCGTCGTCACCGCCCGGGCGGACGCCGGATGCCGCCGTACAGGTAGCTGTCGGCGCCGTCGAGCGCGGCGCGGCTCCACGCCTCCACCTCGCCGGGGCCCATCGACGGCCAGTCGGGCGGGCGCTCCACCAGTTCACGGCCCAGCCTGCGCCCCAGTTCCACCAGGCGCGCCCCCTCGGCGGTGCGCTCGTCCGCGTACCGGCGCAGCGCCTCGGCCACCGACGAGGAGGCGCGCAGCGCCCGTTCCAGACACAGGGCATCCTCCAGCGCCTTGACCGCGCCGCTGGCGGTGTGCGGCCGGGTGACGCTCGCGGCGTCGCCCGCCAGCAGGAACGGCGGCTCGGCGGCCCGGGCCACGACGAAGTCGGCGACCGGATGGAGCGCCTGGGCGGCGTGCTCGCCGCGGGCGACGATGTCGGCCCACTCCGCCGGGAAGTGCTCCTCCGCGAGACCGCGCACATCCTCGGTGGAGACCGGGGACCGCGAGCCGGCCGGCCGCGGAGGGAACCCGTAGATCGCGTAGGCGAGCAGCCGCGAACCCGGAACGGTCCCCGGGATCAGATAGAAGACGCCGTGCCCGCCCGGGTACCCCAGCGTGACCCAGGAGGACCGCAGCAGCGCCAGCGGCCTCGGGTGGTCGCGGAGCGCGCCCAGCGGGATCGTGCCCCGCCACACCAGATACCCGGCGTGCGTCGGCCGCACGTCCGGCGCGACCAGGCCGCGGGTGACGGACCGGTGCCCGTCCGCCCCGACCACGATGTCGTACTCCCGTCGCCCGTCCCGGGTACGGACGACGGCCCGGCCGGCGGGGGAGCGGCCGACGGACTCGACCGGCAGCCCCCGGTGATACACGCTCCTCCCGGTGTTCGCGCGCAACGCCCGCCACAGCAGGCCCCAGTTGCAGGAGGCCACCGGCGCCCGCTGCCGGGCCAGTTCGCGAGTCGACCGGCCGCCCGGCTCCCGGGCGAGCCAGACCCGGGTGGCCACCGGCGCGGTCGGCATGTCCGCGCCCAGATAGCCGTTCCACACCAGCTCCCGGTGGAGCGACGGAGGCATCACGACGCCGAACCCCCGGTCCTGCAACGCGCTGTCGCTCCTCTCATGGACGGTGACCTCCGCCCCGGCCCGGATTCCGGCGATCGCCACCGCGCAGCCGGCGATGCTGCCGCCGACCACCCCGATGCGTAAATCCGCCAACGCCATCGCCCACCACCGTTCTGACGAACCGACAGGTGCTGATCCGTCCTCATCGTCGCACCCGGTCCGGCCCGGGGCGGGGGCGTGCGGCATCTCCCGGGGCGCATCGCGTCCCAGGGGGCGCACGCTTCCTCGACGCGGGGCGCGCGACCTCCGGGACACGGGTCGTACCACCTCCCGGGAGCGCGACGGACGCGGTATGCGGTCCGCCCAGGGGCGTACGGGCCGCGCGGGGCGGCCGGTGCGCCGGGGAACCGGAGACGAACACAGGGGTCCGCCGGCACAGCCCCGGCTGTACCGACGGACCCCTGTGGCTCGGGTGAGTGGCTAGTGGCCGCGCGTGTCAGCCCTTCGAGGCGCGGGTACGGCGGACCAGCAGGGCGCCGCCGAGCACCATCGCGGCGCTCGCGCCGCCGGCCAGACCCAGGTTGGTGTCGGAACCGGTGTGCGCCAGCTCCGGCGGCTTGTGGTGGTGATGTCCGTGCGGCTTGTGGTGCACCGGCTTGTGCGGCCAGTGGTGGGTGGGGGGCTTGGGCGGGTTGTGGTGCTCCGGGGGGCACTCCGGGTGGTGGTGCGGCGGCTTGTGCGGCGGGTGGACCGGCGGCTTGTGCGGCGGGTGGACCGGGGGCTTGTGCGGCGGGTGCACGGGCGGCGGGGGCGTCACGTGCCCGGACTCGTTCTCGCACTCGTTGCCGAACGCGGGGTTGAGCGCGCCGACCACGTCGACGGAGTTGCCGCACACGTTGACCGGGACGTCCACCGGAACCTGGACGACGTTGCCGGAGAGCACACCGGGGGAGCCGACGGCGACGCCCTCGGCGGTCGCCCCTCCGCCCTCGGCGTCGCTTCCCTTGCCGCCCTCGTTCTCGCACTCGTTGCCGAACGCCGGGTTCAGCAGACCGATCACATCGACCGTGTTGCCGCACAGGTTGACGGGGATGTGCACCGGCACCTGCACGGTGTTGCCCGAGCCGACGCCCGGCGAACCCACGGCGGCGCCCTCGGCGGAGGAGTCCGCGAACGCGTAACCGCCGGTCGCGGCCAGGATGCCTGACGCTGCCGCCATCACCAGCACGCTCTTACTCAAGGCTTTTCGCATTGATTGCCCTTTCTTAGGACACGTCGCGCGAGCGCGGGGCTCGCGGCTCATTCATCAGGCTGTACGGCTTCCGCCGGGGAAATCCCGGGCGTCCGCGTGCGCGGGCCGGTCGACGGTGGTCATGGCGGAGCGGAGAGAACACCTCGCAGCGTTCTTCACGCGATGAATCCACCTCCTGCCGGACGCACCCGGGCCACACGCCTGGTGATACTCATAACGAGGAGGAATTGTCGAGGAAACTCTTATTTCGTGGAATTTTTGTGACCACTCGAATGGATTACACGTGGGCTCCGCCCCTGACATGCTTCCAGCCGCAGCATTCCCCGTCCTTCACCCGTACGAGTGAGCAGAATGGGGGAGTCGGGCGTTCTTCCGGAATGGCGGCGCCGACGAAACGGTCCGCCGGTGCTTCTGACGTACTTTCGTACTGAAGTCCGCGTACATTCGGCGTTCGGGTGAATGGAGAGAACCAAAAGCCCGTTCGCGAGTTGGTCAGGAAGCTCCGGTACGGGGCATCCGGTACGAGAAGGGTTAATCGTGATCAAGAAGGTTCTGGCCACGGGCGCCGTGGCCGCCTCCATCCTCGGTCTGGGCGCGGCGCAGGCCATGGCGGTCGGCGACGACAGCGGTACGACCACGGTCAACGGCAACGGAGCCTCGCAGTCCTTCGGCAACGCCGTGACCCACGGCGACGGCAGCCCGCAGTTCGACCTGGTCCAGGGCAGCCTGAACAAGCCGTGCGTCGGCCTGCCGCTCAAGGCCAACGTCGGCTCGCTCATCGGCCTGATCCCGATCGCGGTCCAGGACGTCAACGTGCTGTCCTCGCCGCAGAACCAGCAGTGCACCGAGAACTCGACCCAGGCCAAGGGCGACGAGCCGCTGTCGCACATCCTGAGCAACATCCCGGTGCTCTCCGGCAACGGCGCCGGCAACAGCTGAACCGGCCGGCCGCAGTGACAGGCCCGGGCCGTCGGCGTTCCTCCTCCGCACGGTCCGGGCCGGCTGCTGTCCGGGCCCGGCGCAGACGCGCCGGAACGCCCCGCTGACGGCGCGCCGCCGCTCCGGCGCGCTTTCCGCGGGCGCTCCGTCGCCCGCTCATGACGCCGTGCGCACCGGCGACCCGTCGGCGCCGTGTCATTCAGGCGATTTCCGAGATCCTCCCTCCGGGAGGGTTTCGCCCCCGGTCCTGAGTCGTTACGAATTGCAGCGGCGGAGTCACGAGTGTTCAGGACCGCGCTCGTGCGGCACGAAGGACGTGGCCGCTCCGGACTCCGTCAAAGAAAGGGACAAAAGTGAAGTACACCAAGGCTGCCGCCCTCGCCGCCGGTACCCTGATGGCGGTGGGCGCCGCCGCGCCCGCCTTCGCCGACTCCGGCGCGTCCGGCGGCGCCGCCCTCTCCCCGGGCGTGGTGTCCGGGAACGTCATCCAGGTCCCGATCGAGATCCCGATCAACCTCTGTGGCAACACCATCGACGTGATCGGCATTCTGAACCCCGCCTTCGGCAACGCCTGCATCAACGCCTGATCTCCGGTCGGCAGGGCCGTGGGCCCGTGACCGGGAAGGCCCCGGAACGCGTGCGACGCGCGTTCCGGGGCCTTTCCTTACCCCGGCGGTCGAAGGCGAGGTCGCCAAGAAAATCGAGCACCCTCCAGTTGCCCGGTCTCCGTCGCGTCGTTACCCACGATGAAAGCGGTGGAGAACACCCGCCAAAGAGGCCGGTGCGGGCGCGATCGCGCGACCGAGGAAAACGCCGCTGCAGAAGGGAATCCGAAAGTGAAGTACGCGAAGTCCGCTGCGTTCGTCGCCGGTTCCGTGGTCGCTCTGGGGACGGCTGCTCCCGCCCTCGCCGCCCCCAGCGCCACGGCCCCCAACTTCAGCCTCACCGGCGGCATCAACCAGGTGGTGGGCAGCGCGCCGCAGGTCGTCGACCCGCTGATCGACACGGTCGGGGGCACTGCGGAATCGATGCACAAGAACGGCACGGTCACCAAGCTGGCCAACCAGGCCACCGGTGCGGCCAAGGGCGCGGCCCCGCTGCTCGGGGGCCTGCCGGTCGGCGGCTGATCCGACGCGTCGGCCCGGATCTCCGTCGGCCGGCGGAGCACGGCGCTTCCCCGGCGCCGTGCGCTCGGCGAACAGCCGCGCAGGGGAAGCACCGTTCGAGTGAACCGGCACAACCATCCTCGTCACCGCGAGTTGATCAGGACGCTCCGGACAGGCGAGCACCAGAAGAATCAGAAGGGCTTTTTTTCCATGATCAAGAAGATGATGGCCTCGGCGGCCTTCGCTGCCTCCATCGCCGGTGTCTCCGCCGCGATCGCCCCGCAGGCCATGGCCGTCGGGAACGACAACGGCACGACCTCGGTCAACGGCAACGGCGCCGTCCAGTCGTACGGCAACTCCGCCACCCACGGCGACTGGAGCCCGCAGTTCGCGCTCATCCAGGGCTCGCTCAACAAGCCCTGCATCGCCCTTCCGGCCAAGGCCAACGTCGGTTCGCTGCTCGGCGTCGTCCCGATCTCGGTCCAGGACATCAACGTCCTCGCGTCGCCGCAGAACCAGCAGTGCACCGAGAACTCGACCCAGGCCAAGGGCGACGAGGCGCTGTCGCACATCCTGAGCAACATCCCGATCCTGTCCGGCAACGGCGCCGGCAACAACTAGCGCGACCAGGCTCCGCCGGCCGTCGCCGATACCGGGCACGTCCGTCCGGTTCGGTCTCGTGCCGAGTTCGAGCCCGCCTGCCCGCAGTGTGCGTGACACCCGTGGGGCCGGCGCGTCCAGGTCATGGCCGTTCCCCCGGCCGCCTGGGCGTGCCGGCCCCATGTGGCATGCCCGGACGGCGCCGCCCCTCGAACGGGCGGGCGGACTGGGCCGGTTGCCGTAGCCGCGGCGGACGCCGCTCGTCGTACCGGGTAGGGATCCGGCATGGATCAGTACGACAGCCAACGCTTCCACGGCCGACCGCCGAACGCGCCGGACGCGCCGGACGCCACCCCCATCTACGACCGGTTGCTCGCGGAATGGCGGGCCGCCCGCGGCGGTTCGGGGGGCGTGCCGCCAGGCCGGCCGGTACGCCCTCGCGTCACCGGCCGGGTGCCCGCGGCCCGGACCCCCGTGGAACCGCGGACGGGCGGACTGTGAGTGTCGAACTCACACCGGAGCGAACCCATTTGGGTGGTTATGCGGAACTGTCGCTCCCGTAGTGGGTTGATCAGTGCGTTCCACAACGGGACGCTCCGAAAGGTGAAGCGTGATGAAGAAGATGATGGCCGGCGCAGCAGTGGCCGTGTCCCTGGCCGGCCTGTCCGCCGCCGTTGCCCCCGCGGCCATGGCGGTCGGCAACGACGACGGCACCACGTCGGTCAACGGCAACGGCGCCGTGGAGGCGTACGGCAACGCGGTGACCAACGGCGACGGCAGTCCCCAGGCGCAGCTCATCCAGGGCTCGCTGAACGACCTGTGCCTCGGCGTCCCGGTCAAGGTCAACGCCGGCTCGCTCGTCGGCCTGCTCGTGCCGGTCGCGGTCCAGGACGTCAACGTGCTGTCCTCGCCGCAGAACCAGCAGTGCGCCGATAACTCGACCCAGGCCAAGGGCGACGAGCCGCTGTCGCACATCCTGAGCAACATCCCGGTGCTCTCCGGCAACGGCGTCGCCAACAACTGACGCCTCGTCCGGTGCGGGCGGTCACGGGGGGTTCCCCGGGCCGCCCGCGTTCCGCGTCCGGTCCCGGGCGCCGGACACCGGGCGTCCTCCGGGGTGTGGTCCGGCGTGTCCTCCGGGCGTGACGATGCCCACCGCCCCATGGAGGCGGTGGGCATCTCGCGTACGGGGAGCGGGTTCAGCCCAGGCCGCGCACCGGGAGAACGCAGTGGGCCGAGGTCATGAGGACGTCCGGGTCTCCCGCGAACGCCCGCAGCGCCTCCTCGCCGACCGGCCGGCCCGGCGCGCCCTGGGGCCAGGGGCGGGTGGCGAACATGACGTTCACCTCGCCGCGCTGCTCGGCCGCCGTCAGCCACTCGGCCGGCGCCGGGTACTGCGCGGTGAAGTGGGGGAGCGTCAGGACCGCCTGGCCGGCTTGGACGATCAGCTTCACCGGAAGGCCCGGCGTCTCGGCCGCGTACACCGGGCCGGTGCCCACCATCAGTCCGCCGCGCTCCAGGGAGACGCGCATGGCGGCCTCGCCGGTGGCTGGGCCGTCCGTCCCGTCGCCCAGCGAGTAGACGAGGAGGAAGGCGGCGTCGGGGCCGCCGCCGGGATGCACGCCGCTCCACCCGATCAGTGCGATCGTGCCCAACTGGGCTTGTGTGAACGTGCCGGTGGCCGTCTGGGGTGAGGTCATGCCCGGCACCCTAACGGCCGGAGAGCGGTCGATGTGCGGGCGTATCACCTGATCGAGGGACAATAGCTGATATCTCCGATGGACATGGCGAGTGCCGGCGCGGGCGCCGGGCCGGTGGCGGGGCGACCGGACGAGGCGCGGGAAAAACGTGTTGACGGCGGCTCGCGGGCACCGGATATCGTGAGCGCGTTGCCGGACGGCGGACCGCCGCCCGTGCCGGTCCCGTGCGTGAGCCAGGAGGTGAGGACATTGATGACTGTCGCCGAGATGGGCGCTGCCCACCACCGCAGAAGCATCGTTCCCACTCCCGTGGCCGCCGGCTGACCTTCTTTCCTCACCGTCTTTCGCGCCTGTGAGCGCGTCGCCGGGGCCGCCCTTCGAAGGGTTTCCCCTTGTCCTCCTCCGGTTCCTTCCCCGTTTCCGCTTCTCTCTCCTCCTCCCCGGCCCCGTCCGCCCCGCACCCGCTGGCCCCGTACGGCTGGGACGACGACTGGGCCGCCGCGTTCGCCCCGTACGCCGCGCAGGGTCTGCTGCCCGGTCGCGTGGTGCGGGTCGACCGCGGGCAGTGCGACCTCGTCACCCCACGCGGCACGCTCCGGGCCGACACCGCCTTCGTCGTCCCGCGCGACCCCATGCGCATCGTCTGCACCGGCGACTGGGCCGCCGTCGACCCCGACGGGGACCCGCGGTTCGTGCGCGCGCTGCTGCCGCGGCGCACGGCCTTCGTCCGCTCGACGTCCTCGCAGCGTTCCGAGGGGCAGGTGCTCGCCACCAACGTCGACCACATCGCCATCTGCGTCTCGCTCGCCGCGGAACTCGACCTGGGGCGGGTGGAACGCTTCCTCGCGCTCGCCATGTCCAGCACCGACGGTGACGCGCTGCTGCGCGACGGGGCGCCCGCGACGGACGGGTCTGCCGAACCGCTCGTGGTGCTCACCAAGGCGGACCTGGTGCCGGACGCCGCGACGCTCTCGTACCTCGTCCAGGACATCGAGGCCGTGGCGCCCGGGGTGCAGGTGCTGCCCGTCAGCTCCACCACGGGGGAGGGGCTCGACGTGTTCGCCGCGATCGTCGCGGGCGGCACGAGCGTGCTGCTCGGCGCCTCCGGCGCGGGCAAGTCGACCCTCGCCAACACCCTGCTGGGCCGCGACGTGATGGAGGTGCAGGCCGCCCGGGAGGTGGACGGCAAGGGCCGTCACACCACCACGACCCGCAATCTGCTGGCGCTGCCCTTCGGAGGCGTGCTCATCGACACGCCCGGGCTGCGCGGGGTCGGGCTCTGGGACGCCGGGGCCGGCGTCGGCCAGGTCTTCTCCGAGATCGAGGAACTGGCCCGGCGGTGCCGGTTCCACGACTGCGCCCACCGGTCCGAGCCCGGGTGCGCTGTGCTCGCCGCGATCGACGACGGCTCGCTGTCCGAGCGGCGCCTCGACAGCTTCCGCAAACTGCTCCGTGAGAACCAGCGCATCGTCGCCAAGACCGACGCCCGGGTGCGGTCCGAGATGCTGCGCGAATGGAAGCGCAGGGGAGCCGAGGGCCGGGCCGCCATGGACGCGAAGCGCGGCAGGCTGCGGTAGCCGCACACGCCCGGTCGACGTCCGAAAACCGCCAGTGCGGCACTTCCGGGTGCCGCACACTGGACGGTGTGATGGACGAATCGACCAGGTACGAGGCGGTGAGCAGCCGCGACGCCCGGTTCGACGGGGAGTTCTTCTTCGCCGTCGAGACGACCGGCATCTACTGCCGGCCCAGCTGCCCCGCCGTCACCCCGAAACGGAAGAACGTCCGGTTCTTCCCGACCGCGGCGGCCGCCCAGGGCCACGGTTTCCGGGCGTGCCGCCGCTGCCGGCCCGACGCGGTGCCCGGCTCGGCGGAGTGGAACGTACGGGCCGACGTCGTCGGCCGCGCCATGCGGATGATCGGAGACGGCGTGGTCGACCGGGAGGGCGTGACCGGTCTGGCGGACCGGCTCGGCTACAGCGCGCGCCAGGTGCAGCGGCAGCTCAACGCGGAGCTGGGCGCCGGGCCGGTCGCGCTGGCCCGCGCCCAGCGCGCCCACACCGCGCGGGTGCTGCTCCAGACCACCGGGCTGCCCGTGACGGAGATCGCCTTCGCGTCCGGCTTCGCCAGCGTCCGCCAGTTCAACGAGACCATCCGCCGGATCTACGCCCGTACGCCCAGCGCGCTGCGGGCCGAGGCCGGCGCGGGCCGGTCGGGCCGGACGGCCCTCACCACCGGCATTCCGCTGCGACTGGCCCACCGGGGGCCGTACGCGGCCCGCGAGGTCTTCGACCTGCTGGCCGCGGAGGCGGTCGCCCGGATCGAGGAGATCACCGGAACGACCGGCTCCCGCACCTACCGGCGGACCCTGCGACTGCCCCACGGCACGGCCGTCGTCGCCGTCGACGAGCGCTCCGCGGGACCCTGGCTGGAGGCCCGGATCCACCTCACGGACCCGCGCGACCTGACCACGGCGGTGCAGCGGCTGCGGCGGCTGTTCGACCTGGACGCCGATCCGTACGCCGTCGACGAACGGCTCGGCGCCGATCCTCGCCTGGCCCGACGGGTCGCGGCCCGGCCGGGGCTGCGTTCTCCGGGGGTCGCGGACCCGGAGGAGTTCGCCGTACGGACGCTGGTGGGCGCCGCGGCGGCGGAGCGGCTCGTCGAGACCTGCGGCAAGGCGCTGGACGCGCCCTCCGGCGGGCTCACCCATGTGTTCCCCGAGCCGGGAGTGCTGGCCGGGGCGGCGGACGATCCGGCGCTGCGGGCGCTGGCCGCCGCGCTCGCCGACGGCGGTCTGCGCCTCGACGCCGGGGCGGACCGCGACGAGGCGGAGCGGGCGTTGCTGCGCCTGCCGGGCATCGGCCCGGGCCGCGCGGCGCTCATCAGGATGCGGGCCCTGGGCGATCCCGACGTCGACCCGGACGGCGGGGCGGGGACGGAGGCCTGGCGCCCCTGGCGGTCGTACGCGGCGCGTCACCTGGCGCTTCCCGGCGAGGGCTGAGGGGGCGGGCGCCCGCCCCCTCAGGCGGGCGCCCGCACGGGCGCCTCAGGACGGGCCGTCTCGCGGAGCGGACGGGAGGCCCGGTGCCGTCGTCGGCCTCGGACGCGGGCGGCCCGGGGTGCGGTGGGGTCCGTACGCGGGAGGTCCGGCGCTCCGACGGCCGGGCGCCGTCGGCCCGGGTGCGGTCGGCCGGTCGCGGTCGGTCTCGGACGTCAGCCCCAGATCAGGACGCCGAGCCAGGCGCCCGCCACCAGCAGGCAGGAGAAGAGCTCGACGAGCACGGACCAGCCCGTGGCCCGCATGACCGAGCGGACCGACGCCCAGCCCGCGCCGCGGCTGCCCAGCCGCAGCCGCTCCGCCGCGTAGACCGCGCCCACGTAGCCCGCGACCGCACCCAGCACCGGCACCGCGAAGAAGCCCACGATCGCGCCGAGCCCGCCCAGCAGCAGCGTCCTGCGCGGAGCGCCGGACTCGTGCGGGCGGCGCGGCGGCAGCAACGGCTTCAGCGCCTGGTTCACCAGGAGCAGCGCGGTGGCCCCGATGAGCACGGCCCAGGCCGCCGGGGTCGTGTCGGCGAGCGCCCACCACAGCAGGGCCGCCCAGACGATCGCCTGCCCGGGCACCCCTGGCACCAGCACGCCGACCAGGCCCAGGAGCACGACCAGACCGACCGCGACGAGTTGCCACACACCCATCCGACCAGCGTGCCGGAACCGGGCCGGTCCCGCCCGTCCAGCTCTGCCGCCCGCTCCCGCGCCCCGGGCGGGCGGGCTCCGCGCGGCCCCGGGCACCTCGGCGGTGACGCGGGCCCGGCGCCCCGGCCGGCCCGCCCGGTGTCATGCCGCCATGAGCCGCCGGGCCGTGCCGCCACGAGTCGTCAGGGACGGTCCGCCGGAGCGGGTTCGGCGGCGGCCCGCGGCCCCGTGCCCCGGGCCACCCAGCCACGTTCGTACGCGTGCCAGCCCAGCTGGAGCCGGGTCGACACCCCGGTCAGCTCCATCAGCCCCTTCACCCGCCGCTGCACGGTCCGCAGCCCCAGCTCCAGCTGCTTCGCCACGCTCGCGTCCGTCAGCCCGGCCAGCAGCAGCGACAGGATCTCCAGGTCCGTGGCGTCGGGCCCGGTGGACTCCTCCTCCAGCCGGCCGCCCCCGCCGAGCCGGAGCGGCAGCGCGTCCCGCCACACCGCCTCGAACAGCCCCATCAGCGACTCCAGCAGCCCGGAGCCGTGCACGACCAGCGCCGCGGGCTCCGCGCCCCGGCCGGTCAACGGCACCATCGCCAGCGACGCGTCCGCGACGACCAGCTTCGTGGGCACCCGGTCGACGACCCGGCACTGCTCATGGCGGCTCAGCGCCGCCGACAGCTCCATGATCCCGGACGGCAGCGAGAGCACCTCGCGCTCCACCACCACCCGGTACGACACCCCGCGCGTGGCGGCCTGCTCCTCGGCCTCGTTCTCCATACCGCTGACCGCGATCGGCTTACCGGTGACCAGGGCGCAGACCTCGCTCGTCGCCCCCAGTTGCAACTGGTGGAAGCGGTGCGCCACCGCGCTCGCGCCCGTCACCACCTCCACCAGGTCGTGCACGGCCGAATCGGTGGCCTCGGCCCGGTACTCCTCGGCGAGCATCGCCGCCGCCAGCTCCGCCTGCTCCAGCTCATGACGCTGCTGGGTCAGCAGCGCCCCCAGCGCCACCCCCGGCGGCGCCGCCACCCACCGGCCGGCGCGGGACGAGGACTGCGCGGCCAGGCCGTGCTGTTCCAGTCGGCGCAGGGCCCGTTCGGTGTCCGGCTCGGGGAGCGTCAGCCGGTGCGCGAGATCGGATACCTCGGCGGCGCCCACCGCCACGAGGGCGCGGTACGCCGACTCCTGTATCTCGTCGAGACCTATGGCTCCCAGCATTCCTCGGTCCCTCCCGGACGCATTGATTCCGCACACCGTGGCGTTCCTCGGGCATCCGGTCGTGGCGGAAAGCGGCCACGGCGTAAACCCGCCGTGTACATCATCCCTTTATCGCCCGTCGCTCTGCCAATGTGGCGCCACCGCAGTACCGCCAACTTCCGGAATGCCCCTGATTGTTCAGAGGTGATCCGCTTTCATTTGGGGAGAGCGATGCGTCCGATATCGCGCACGGCCCTGGGGGCAGCCACCGCCGCCGTCCTGGCCGTCACCGCGATCGCACCGTCCGCGGCAGCGCCGCAGGACGACACGACCGCGAAGAGACCACTGACCGGCAGCACGGCCGACGCCGCCAAGTCGGCGGCCCCGGTCACCGTCACCCTCGTCACCGGCGACAAGGTCCTGGTACGCACGGACGGCTCGGGGGCCGCCTCGGCCACCGCGCTGCCGCGCGAGGACGGCACCGTGCCGCTCATCCAGACCAGGCAGTCCGGCAAGGACCTCTATGTCTACCCCGACACCGCCGCCGGGGCCCTGGCCGCGGGCAGGGTCGACGAGGAACTCTTCAACGTCACCGGACTCATCCGGCAGGGCTACGACGACGCGCACACCGGCTCGCTGCCGCTGATCGCCGTCTACGGCAAGGCCGCCGCCCGCACCGCGGCCGCCACCCCGCGCGGCGCGAAGCGCGGACTCGTGCTGGACGCCATCGACGGCGTCGCCCTCAAGGCGGACAAGGAGAAGGCCGCCGCCTTCTGGTCGGACGTCACCGACACCCGTTCCCGCTCGGCCTCCGGCATCGAGAAGCTCTGGCTCGACCGCAAAGTCCAGGCCACCCTCGACCGGTCCACCAAACAGATCGGCGCCGATCTCGCCTGGGCCGCCGGATACACCGGCAAGGGCACCCGGGTCGCCGTGCTCGACACCGGCGCCGACGCGGAACACCCCGACCTCAAGGGCCGGATCGTCGCCTCGGAGAACTTCACCGACTCCGACAGCACCGACGACCGGCAGGGCCACGGCACCCACACCATCTCCACCGTCGGCGGCTCCGGCGCGGCCAGCGGCGGCCGGAAGAAGGGCGTCGCCCCCGACGCCGACCTGCTCAACGGCAAGGTCCTCAACGACGGCGGCTCCGGCGCCGAGTCCTGGATCATCGCCGGCATGCAGTGGGCCGTCGACCAGCGGGCCGACGTCGTCTCCATGAGCCTCGGCAGCCCGGAACCGACCGACTGCACCGACCCGATGAGCGTCGCCGCCGAGAAGCTCGCCGGCAGCGAGAAGACCCTGTTCGTGATCGCCGCCGGGAACTCCGGCCCGACGCTCAACACCGTCTCCTCGCCCGGCTGCGCCCCCGGCGTGCTGACCGTCGGCGCCGTCGACCGCGACGACTCCACCGCGCAGTTCTCCAGCCGCGGCCCCGTGATCGGCTCGCACACTCTCAAGCCGGAGATCGCCGCCCCCGGCGTCGACATCTCCGCCGCGGCGGCGGGCGGCCGGGGCGTCTACGCCTACCAGTCGATGTCCGGCACCTCGATGGCCACCCCGCATGTCGCGGGCGCCGCGGCCATCGTGAAGCAGCGTCACCCCGACTGGACCGCGCAGCAGATCAAGGCCGCGCTGGTGTCGTCCGCGAAGAGCGACCTCCCCGGCGACGTGCGCGAGACCGGCGGCGGCCGCCTCGACGTGAAGGCCGCCGTCGACACCACCGTCGTTGGCGCCCCCGCCGTCCAGGCGGGCGCCTTCAACTGGCCGCAGGACAAGAGCGACCGCACCACCGTCGACCTCCCCTACACCAACTCCGGCACCAAGCCGGTGAAGCTGTCGCTGAAGGTCCAGGGCGTCACCGGCAACGACGGCTCCCCGGTCCGCTCCGCGGTCGCCGGGCTCGGCGCGAACAACGTCACCGTGCCGGCCGGGGCCACCGTGAAGGTCCCGCTGCGCATCGACCCGGCCGCGAAGCTGAAGGCCGCCCAGTACGGCGACGTCACCGGCCGCGTCCTGGCCACCGGCCCGGGCGGAGCGAAGGTCTCCACACCGTTCTCCCTGTACGTCGAGCCGGAGACGGTCACCCTGCGCGTCAAGCTGATCGACCGCGCCGGCAAGCCGGCCACGGGCTCCTCCTCGCTGGACGTCATCGGCACCGACACCTCGAGCGGCGAGCGCCGCTTCAACGACGGGGCCGCCGACCAGGTCTACCGGGTGCGCCCCGGCGCGTACTTCGTCTCCTCCTTCGTCGTCACGCCCGACGCCGGGGACGCCACGGGCCGGCTGGCCGGATCCGTCGGCTACCTCGCCCGGCCGCAGTTGGACGTCACCAAGGACACCACCCTGGTGCTGGACGCCCGCAAGGCCCACCGGCTCCAGGTGAAGACCGCAGACCGCGCCACCGAGAGCCGCTCCACGACCCTGGCGTTCGGCCGCACCTGGGACGGCGTCTGGCTGCACTCCGGTTCCCTCACCGGCACCGGGGCCGTCCCGGCGTACTACGCGGACGTGCAGGGCAGGGCGGGCGACGGCGACTTCGAGTTCGGCAGCTTCTGGCGCGCGTACGCCCCGCAGGTCGAGAAGCTCTCGGTCGTCGGCGGCGCCGCACTGCACCCGAGGGTCGCGAGCACCGGCTCCGTCAACCTCGACGGCACGGGCGAGGCCGTCCTCGTCGACGCCGGTACGGGCACCCCCGACGAGCTGCGGGCCGCCGGGGTCGCCGGAAAGATCGCCCTGGTCGAGGTCGGCGACGACGGCTACCTGTACACCCAGGCGCGCGACGCCAAGGCCGCCGGCGCGAAGGCCGTCCTGGCCCACCGCCGGGCCGCGGGCCCCTGGCAGCCGTCGGCCGGATTCGGCCAGGCGCCGGTGCCGTCGCTCGGCATCCCGGCCGACGAGGCGGCCGCGCTGAAGACCGCCCTGGCCGCCGGGCCGGTCCGGCTGAGCTGGAAGGCCACCGCCGTCAGCCCGTTCGTCTACAACCTGGCGTTCCCCGAGACCGGGCCGATCACCTCCGACCGCACCTACCAGGTCCGGGACAAGAAGCTCGGCACCGTCACGGCCGACTACGAGGCGATGGGCGTCGCGGCCGACTACGTCGACACGATGATCGTCAAGCGGCCGTACGGCGGGGCCTTCGCCGCCGCCGACGACACCGTCGCCGTCCCGGGCAAGCGCACCGAGTACTACTCGGCGGGCGACACCGCCTGGGTGCGGTACCTCTCCTCCAGCTTCCCCTGGGGCGAGGCCATGGCCGACCAGCCCCGCACCTACACGGCGGGCTCGAAGCGCGCGGAGAGCTGGTACCGGGGCATCCCCGGCCCCGCCGCACCGCGCGACGCCGACGGCAAGGTCCAGCTGGCCGCCGAACGGCAGGACAACCTGATCGGCGTCGCCCCGGCCTTCTGGGGCGACACCGAACACGTGGGAATCCAGGGCTCCTTCGGCGACACCGGCAACATGCGGCTCACCAGCGGCGGCAAGGTGCTCGGCGAGTCCAGCTGGCCGTCCGGGGTGTTCACCGTCCCGTCCGAGGACGCCGCGTACGAACTCACCATGGAAACCGCGAAGTTCGGCCAGCCGGCGGCCGTGTGGAAGCGGTCCACCCGCACTCAGACGACCTGGAGGTTCCGCTCGCACCGGGACGAGAACGCCTACTCCCAGGGCATCCCGCTGCTCTTCCCGGGCTACGACCTGGACACGGACGGGCTCAAGACCCTGCCGGCGAAGAACGGCCAGACCATCGGGCTGAGCGTCGGCGGCCACGCGGGCTACACGCCCGGCAAGCTGGTCGCGGCCAAGGTCTCGTACTCGTACGACGGCGGCGAGACCTGGACCGAGGGCGCCACCGCGCAGCGCGGCGGCCACTGGACCGCGACCGTGGACCACGCGGGCGCGGCCGGCAAGCCGGTCACGCTGAAGACCGAACTGACGGACGCCAACGGCAACTCCGTCGTCCAGACCGTGTTCGACGCATACGCCGTGCGCTGATCACGTCCTGACCGGTCCGCCGGACGGCTTTCCCGTGGGGGGTGGGTCCGTCCGGCGGACCTTTTCCATGGCCGCGATTTCCGGATGCGCCGTTTCCGTACGGCCCGGGCGGTGACAATGAGGGCATGAGCCAGCAGGGGGAGAGGGCCGCCGTCGAGGACGACTGGTGGGGCAGGCTGTACGACGGGGCCGCGAGGGACACGGGGGGCGGCGAGACGGACGACAGTCTCGACGACCGCTTCGATTCGGTGTCGGACGTGGTTCCGGACGCGGTGTCGGGTGGGGCGGCGGACGCGGAGCCGGATGCGGCACCGGGGGCCGCGGAGCCGGATGCGGCTCCGGACGCGGCACCGGTGGCGGTGGCGGACACGGCGCCGGGTGGGGCGGCGGACCGGCCGGCCCCCGGGCGCGCCCCCTGGGAACCGCCCGAGGTCGGCTCACCGGCCCCGGGGTCCGCCTCGGCGGGTCCGCCACGCCCGCGTACCTTCGCGGCGCCGTCCTTCCCCGCCGCTCCGGCGAGGCCCGCCCCGGCGAGACCCGCTCCGACGGGACCCGCCTTGCCGCCGGACGCCCCGCCGCCGGACGCCCCGCCGTCAGCCGTTGTGGCACCGGCTGCTCCAGCGCCGCCGGCTTCATCGCCGCCCGTCGCGCCCCCAGCGGCTCCGCCTGCTCCGCCCGTTCCACCCGCTCCGCCCGCTGCACCGCCGTCCGCCGACGCGTCGCCGCCGTTGCCGAGGCGGCCGGTCGTCGACCGGACCGTCGCCACGATCGTCGCGGTCACGGAGCAGGCGCAGGCCGAGGCGAGGGACCGGGCGCGCGAGGCAGGGCGTACGCCTGCTTCCGCCCCCGCCGCGCGCCCCGAGATCGGTCATGTGGGTGACCGGCCGCCGACCTATGACCCCGAACCCACCGCGCTGCCCGCCACCGTTCCCCAGGAACTGGACGGGCTCGTCGCCGCCGACACCGTGCTCGACGGGGCCCGGTACGGCACCTGCACCCTGCGTGCCGCGTCGGTGCGGGGCGACTCCGCGCGGTTCCGGGGGCAGCCCCGGCGCGATGCCCTGCTCACCGCGCGTTTCGGCGCCGACCGGGACGCGCTCGTCCTGGTCGCCGTCGCCACCGGGGCCCGCGCCGCCGAACAGGCGCATCTGGCGGCGGCCGACGCCTGCCGCTGGATCGCCGGCGCGGTCGGCCGCAGCCATCTCCGGCTGTCCGAGGACATAAGGGCCGGCCGCCGCGACGACCTCAGGTCCGGGCTGCACCGGCTCACCGACCGGGGCTACGGCAGACTTCGCGCCCGCGCCGCCGAGCTGGGGCTCGAACCCGGGCGGTACACAGCGGGCCTGCGCTGTCTCCTGCTGTCCGCGGACCCCGACTGCCGCACCCGGATCTTCTTCGGCGTCGGCCCCGGCGGGCTCTTCCGGCTGCGGGACGGCCTCTGGCAGGACCTCGAACCGGAGTCTCCGGAACGGCCGCCGGCGATCGGCGGGGACAGCGAGCACATCGGAGGCGATGGGTCCGGCCGGGACGGCGGGTCCGGCGGGTCCGGAGGATGGGCCGGGGACGGCGGTGAAGGCGGGCACGGCGGATCCGAGGGGCACGGCGGATCCGAGGGGCACGACGGACCCGAGGGGCACGGAGTCGGCCGTGCCGAACCGTTCCGCTTCCGGGCCTCGGTGGCCCGACCGGGTGACACGCTGCTGCTGTGCAGCCCCGGGCTCGCCGCACCGCTGCGCGGCGAGCCGGCGCTGGCCAGGGAGCTCGCCGGGCGCTGGGCCGGCGGCGAGGTCCCGGGGCTCGCGGCCTTCCTGCTGGACACCCAGCTCAGGGTGAAGGGGTACTCCGACGACCGTACGAGCATCGCCGTCTGGGAGGCGTAACCACGCACGCCATGGGTTGATGGATGCGGAGTCCGGAAGCCGAACCGAGGAAAGGGTACGCACCCATGGCCAAGCAGAACGTGTCGGAGCAGTTCGTCGACATCCTCGTCCGGGCGGGCGTGAAGCGCATGTACGGGGTCGTCGGGGACAGCCTCAACCCGGTCGTCGACGCCATCCGGCGCAACCCCGGCCTCGACTGGATCCAGGTCCGGCACGAGGAGACCGCCGCGTTCGCCGCCGGGGCCGAGGCCCAGATCACCGGCACGCTGGCGGCCTGCGCCGGATCCTGCGGCCCCGGCAACCTGCACCTCATCAACGGCCTCTACGACGCCCACCGCTCCATGGCGCCCGTCCTCGCCCTCGCCTCGCACATCCCGTCGAGCGAGATCGGTCTCGGCTACTTCCAGGAGACCCACCCCGACCTCCTGTTCCAGGAGTGCAGCCACTACAACGAGATGATCTCCAATCCCCGGCAGATGCCGCGCCTGCTCCAGACCGCCATCCAGCACGCGATCGGACAGGGAGGGGTCAGCGTCGTCTCCATGCCCGGCGACATCGCGTCCCAGCCCGCGCCGGAGAAGTCGGTGGAGCACGCCCTCGTCACCTCGCGGCCGACCGTGCGGCCCGGGGACGCGGAGATCGACAAGCTCTGCCGGATGGTCGACGAGGCGAAGCGCGTGACCCTGTTCTGCGGCAGCGGCACGGCGGGCGCCCACGCCGAGGTGATGGAGTTCGCCGAGCGGGTGAAGGCCCCGGTCGGGCACGCGCTGCGCGGCAAGGAGTGGATCCAGTACGACAACCCGTACGACGTCGGCATGAGCGGGCTGCTCGGCTACGGCGCCGCATACGAGGCGACCCACGAGTGCGACCTGCTGATCCTGCTCGGCACCGACTTCCCGTACAACGCGTTCCTGCCCTCGGACGTGAAGATCGCCCAGGTCGATGTGCGTCCCGAACACCTCGGCCGCCGGTCCAAGCTGGATCTCGCGGTCTGGGGCGATGTGCGCGAGACGCTGCGCTGTCTGACGCCCCGGGTGAAGGTCAAGACCGACCGCAGGTTCCTCGACCGGATGCTGAAGAAGCACGCGGAGGCGCTGGAGGGCGTGGTAAAGGCGTACACGCGCAAGGTGGAGAAGCACGTTCCGATCCACCCCGAGTACGTCGCCTCGGTGCTGGACGACCTGGCCGACGAGGACGCCGTGTTCACCGTCGACACCGGCATGTGCAACGTATGGGCCGCGCGCTATCTCTCGCCCAACGGCAGGCGTCGCGTCATCGGTTCGTTCAGCCACGGCTCGATGGCGAACGCGCTTCCGCAGGCCATCGGCGCCCAGTTCACCGACCGGAACCGGCAGGTGGTGTCGATGTCCGGCGACGGCGGGTTCAGCATGCTGATGGGCGACTTCCTCACCCTGGTGCAGTACGACCTGCCGGTGAAGGTCGTGCTGTTCAACAACTCCTCCTTGAGCATGGTCGAGTTGGAGATGCTGGTCGCCGGTCTCCCCTCGTTCGGCACCACCAACAAGAACCCGGACTTCGCGGCCATCGCCCGGGCCTCGGGCGCCTACGGGGTGCGGGTGGAGCGGCCCAAGCAGCTGGAGGGCGCGCTGAAGGACGCCTTCAAGCACAAGGGCCCGGCGCTCGTCGACATCGTCACCGACCCCAACGCGCTCTCCATCCCGCCGAAGATCAGCGCCGAGATGGTGACCGGGTTCGCGCTCTCCGCCAGCAAGATCGTGCTGGACGGCGGCGTCGGCCGGATGGTCCAGATGGCCCGTTCCAACCTGCGGAACGTGCCCCGCCCCTGAGCACGCGCGGTCCGGGGCGAAGGCGGTCGATGGTGCCTCAACTGCCTTCGCCCGCACCCTTGGCGACCCCGAAGCAATGTGACATATTATTGACGTGTTCATGAGGCAGCCTTTGGATGTCGTCATCGTCGGTGCCGGGGTGGTCGGCGCCGCCTGCGCCTACTACGTCTCCCGGGCCGGACTGTCGGTCGCCGTCGTCGACCGGGGGTCGGTCACCGGAGGCACCACCGGAGCCGGGGAGGGAAACCTGCTGGTGTCCGACAAGGTTCCCGGCCCCGAACTCGAACTCGCGCTGCACTCAGCCGCGTTGTGGCGGAGCCTGGCGCGGGAACTGCCTTCGTCGATCGAGTACGAGCGCAAGGGCGGCCTGGTCGTCGCGACGGCCGAGGACTCCCTGGCCGGCCTGTCCGCCACGGCCGCGGGGCAACGGCGTGCCGGTGTCGAGGCGTACGACGTCCCGCCCGGCCGGCTCTGTGAGATCGAGCCCCACCTCGCACCGGGGCTCGCCGGAGGCTGCCTCCACCCGCAGGACGCTCAGGTCCAACCCGCCTTGGCGGCAGCCGAGTTGCTGCGCGCCTCGGCGCGGGAGGGAGCGCGTCTGTGGCTGGGGGAGGAGGCCGTGGCGATCCTCACCGACCGGTCGGGCGCGGTGGGCGGGGTGCGGACCGCGCGGCGCGAACTGCGCGCACCCGTCGTCGTCAACGCGGCCGGGACCTGGGGCGGCGAGGTGGCCGCCCTGGCCGGGACGCGCCTGCCGGTCATGCCGCGCAGAGGCTTCGTGCTGGTCACCGAACCCCTGCCGAGGCTGATCCGGCACAAGGTCTACGCGGCGGAGTACGTGGCGGACGTGGCGAGCGGGTCGGCGGCGCCGCAGACCTCGCCCGTGGTCGAGGGAACGCCCTCGGGGCCGGTCCTGATCGGAGCCAGCCGGGAACGCGTCGGATTCGACCGGACGTTGTCCGTCCCGGTGGTGGCCCGGCTGGCCGCCCGCGCCGTCGAGTTGTTCCCCGTGCTGGCGGACGTCAGGGTGCTGCGCGCGTACCACGGGTTCCGTCCCTATCTGCCCGACCATCTGCCGGCGATCGGCCCGGACCCCCGGGTGCCGGGGCTCTTCCACGCCTGTGGCCACGAGGGGGCCGGGATCGGGCTGGCCCCGGCCACCGGATCGCTGATCGCCGACGCGATCCTGGGGCGTCGGCCCGCGATCGATCCCGGACCGTTCGCGCCGGGCCGGTTCGACACCCTGTGCCATGCCGCGTGACGGCGGGGCGGGGCGGCGCGTCCCGCGAGCGACGCGCCGTGGGCGCGGGGCGGACGCCCGCGTCCCGCGCAAGGGCCCGCGCGCCCGTGACGGCCCGGCGCGACGGCCCGCGACATCCGTCAGGCCGGGCTCCGGCGACCCAATGCCCCAGGGGAGGAAACAGTGAGACGCACCCGTGCACGCGGGCCGGCCGAACGCGTCGGCGCCCAGCCCGAACCGTCCTTCCGGCTGACCTTCGACGGGCGGCCCATCCGGGCGCTGCCCGGCCAGAGCATCGCCGCCGCGCTCTGGGCGGCGGGCGTCCTCACCTGGCGCACCACCCGGATCCATGGCCGCCCGCGCGGGGCGTTCTGCGGCATCGGAGCCTGTTATGAGTGCCTGGTCACCGTCAACGGGCGGCCCAACCAGCGCGCGTGCCTGCTTTCCGCCCGGCCCGGCGACGCGATCACCACCCAGGAGGGCGACGGACGTGCCGCACTCGACGCGTGACCTCCGGAGCCCGGACGGCGGTCGCGCCGGACTCGCCGTGGTGGGCGCCGGACCGGCCGGCCTCGCCGCCGCCGTCACGGCGGCCGACCACGGGCTCGACGTGGTCCTCCTGGACGCGGCCCCCTCGCCCGGCGGGCAGTACTACCGCGGTCGGGCCGGCGGACCCGGCGTCGTTCGTGCCGGTGAACTCCCGGGCGGACGGGACGCGTTCACCGACCTGTCCGCGCGGCTCGCCGCGCACCGGGACTCCGGGGCGGTCGATCACCTCCGCGACCACCAGGTGTGGACGGTCGAGCGGGCGGACGGCGGCGACTGGATCCTGCACGCCGTCACCGGCGCCGAGGGGGACCGGCCGGGCCGTCCGGGCCCGTCGGCTGGTGCTGGCGACCGGTGCGTACGAGCGCCAACTCCCCTTCCCCGGATGGACGCTTCCCGGTGTGGTCGGCGCGGCCGGAGCCCAGGCCATGCTGAAGTCCGGTCACGCGCTGCCGGGCCGCCGGATCGTGGTCGCTGGGAGCGGGCCGCTGCTCCAGGCCGTCGCCCTGTCGCTGACCCGTGCCGGTGCGAGCGTTCCGGCACTGATCGAGGCGTCCGGGTACGCCGCGTACGCACGCGCGCCCCGGGCCGTGGCCGCCAACCCCGGCAAGGCGGCGGAGGGCGTCCGGTACGGGGCGGCGCTGGCCCGGGCGGGGGTCCGGGTCCGGACCCGCCGCGCGGTCACCGAGGTGCGCGGCGACGGCCGGGTGGAGGAGGTGACCGTGAGCCGGCTGGACCGCCGATGGCGGCCCGTGCCCGGGTCCGGCCGCACGCTCGCCTGCGACGTCCTCGCCGTGGGTCACGGGCTCGTGCCCCAACTGGACCTCGCCGTGGCGGCGGGCTGCGGGACGCGGGTGTGCGCCGACGGCACCCACGCGGCCGCCGTGGACGAGCGGCTGCGGACCACCGTGCCGGGGATCTGGGCGGCGGGGGAGACCGGAGGCGTCGGCGGCGTGGAACTCGCCCTAACCGAGGGAGAGTTGGCGGCGCTCTCGGTCGTCCACGAGGTGCGCGGCGGGCTGCGGCGGGAAGCGGCGCGCAGGGCGGTCGCCCTGAACCGGTCCCGGCGCCGGCTGCGTGCCTTCGCCGCGCTGATGGGGGCCGTGCACCGGCCGGGGGCGGACTGGGGCGCGTGGCTGACCGACGACACGGAGGTCTGCCGCTGCGAAGAGGCCGTCGCCGGCCGGATCCGCGGCGCCTGCGAGCGGCTCGGCGCCGGGGACGCCCGGACCGTCAAGCTGTTCACCCGGGCCGGGATGGGCTGGTGCCAGGGCCGGACGTGCGGCTTCGCCGTCCGCGAGCTGGCGGCGGCGCACCGCGTCGGGCCGGCCGACGGCGGGCCGCCGGAGGGGCCCGACCGCCGCCCCACGGCCTGCCCCGTGACCCTGTCCGTACTCGCCGCCGCCCCGGCCGACCCCGGCTGAGGTACGTCCCGTCATCCGCGGTGGACCAGCGCGGGACGTCGGACGCGGTGCGTCGCGAGGCGTCAGGGCGCCCGCGGGCGTTCCGCCGACGCGGCGAGGCGCCGCGCCGGTCGGCGCGCGCCAGGGATCGCGGGACGGTCCTCGGCGACCCTCCCGGCGACGTCCGTCCGGCGGCGCCGGGTCCCGTCCTCGCACCGCTGCCCGCGAGCCGTCGCGCCTCGTCCGGCACGGCGCCCGCCGGTGCACGGCGGGGCGTACGCACCACCGTGCACGCAGTTCCGTCACATCACCTCTCTCAAGGAGCCACGATGCAGCAGAACACCCGCCCGCACGCCCGCACCCGTCCCTGGCAGGGGATCATGGTCGCCACCCCGCTGACTCTGCGCGCCGACGGCGCGATCGACTACGACGCCTACGCCACGCATGTGCGGCAACTCATCGAGGCGGGCTGCGACGGAGTGGTGCCCAACGGATCGCTGGGCGAGTACCAGACCCTGACCGACGAGGAACGCGCGCGACTGGTCCGGGTCGCGGTGGAGGCGGCGGGCGACGGCGACCGGGTCATGCCGGGCGTCTCCGCGTACGGCAGCGCGGAGTCGCGACGCTGGGCGCGGCAGGCGGCCGAGGCGGGAGCCGGTTCCGTGCTGCTCCTGCCGCCCAATGGGTACCGGTGCGAGGACGCGGCCGTCCGTGCCCACTACGCCGACGTGGCCGATGCCGGGATTCCGGTCGTCGCGTACAACAACCCGTACGACACCAAGGTGGATCTGACACCGGCCCTGCTCGCCGAGCTCCACCGGGAGGGCAGCATCGTCGCGGTCAAGGAGTTCACCGGTGACGTCCGCAGGGCGTACGAGATCCGCGAGCGCGCGCCGGAACTCGACCTGCTCGTGGGCGCCGACGACGTACTGCTGGAACTGGCCCTCGCCGGGGCGGCCGGCTGGATCGCCGGGTGTCCGAACATGCTGCCGTCCAGCTGTGTCGAGCTGTACCGCGCCGCCGTGACGGGGGACCTGGCGACGGCGCTGCCGCTGTACCGGGAACTGCACCCGCTGCTGCGGTGGGACTCCAGGCCCGAGTTCGTCCAGGCCATCAAGGCCTCCATGGACGTGGCCGGGCGCCACGGCGGCCGCACCCGGCCGCCGCGTCTCCCGCTCCCCGCGGACGACGAGGCGGCCGTGCGCGCGGCCACGGAGAAGGCCCTGGCCGCAGGGCACAGCTGAGCGCCGTCGCACCGCCCGGGCGCGGACCCGGCCGTCGCCGTACCCCCGGGGTCCGGCCGTCGCCGTCCGATCGTGCCCGGTCCACCGGCACCCCGGCCGGCCCGGCCACGCGGCCCGGCCGGGGGCCCATGACATCGGTTCCGCGCGCCCGCTTGCGGGCGGTCCCGTTCCACCCGTGACGAACAAGGAGGAGCCGTGCGGACACGTCACGTCTTCCATGTGGTCGACTCGCACACCGAAGGCATGCCCACCCGGGTCGTCACCGGCGGAGTCGGGACCGTCCCCGGCGCCACGATGGCCGAGCGGCGCATCCACTTCCAGCGGCACCGGGACGCCGTGCGCACTCTGCTCATGTGCGAACCGCGCGGCCACGGCGCCATGAGCGGCGCCATACTCCAGCCGCCGACCAGGCCCGACGCGGACTTCGGCGTGCTCTACATCGAGGTCTCGGGGCTGCTGCCGATGTGCGGCCACGGCACCATCGGCGTCGCGACCGTTCTGGTGGAGACCGGCATGGTCGAGGTCACGGAACCCGTCACCACCGTGCGGCTGGACACCCCGGCGGGACTCGTGAGCGTCGACGTACGAGTACGCGACGGCGCGGCCACCGCCGTCACCGTGACCAACGTCCCCGCGTTCAGCGTCGCACTCGGCCGGACGGCGGACGTGCCCGGGTACGGGACGGTGCGCTACGACCTCGCCTACGGCGGGAACTTCTACGCCATGGTCCAACTCTCCGACCTGGGGCTGCCGTTCGACCGCCGTCACAAGGACGGCATCCTGGCGGCGGGGCTCGCCCTGATGGACGAGGTCAACAGCGCCGACCGTCCCGTTCATCCCGAGGACCCGGACATCAACGGCCTCAAACACGTGCAGTTCATCGCACCCGGATCCGACGCACGGCACTCCCGGCACGCGATGGCGATCCATCCGGGCTGGTTCGACCGGTCGCCCTGCGGGACGGGGACGTCGGCCCGAATGGCGCAGTTGCACGCGCGTGGGGAACTGCCGCTCCACACCGACTTCGTGAACGAGTCCTTCCTCGGGACGTCGTTCACCGGGCGACTGGTCGAGGAGACCGCGGTCGGCGGGCTGCCCGCCCTCGTCCCGACGATCACGGGCCGTGCCTGGATCACCGGCACCGCGCAGTTCTTCCTCGATCCGACCGATCCCTTCCCCGAGGGATTCGTGCTGTGAGACCACGGCTCGGGACAGCCCCTGGGCGCGGTGCCGGGGGCCGCGTGCGAGGCCCCCCGCGGGCTCGTCGACCGACGGCCCATCAGGGCTGGACGACCGAGGCCGTGGAGAAACGCGACATTGTATTCTGAGGGCCCGTACGGCGCTGGAGGAATGCAGATGGCTCCCCTGACGACGCTCAACGCCCTGTCGGTGCACGAGCACTTGCGCGACCGGGTGGCGAGCGCGCTCAGGGCGGCTCTGATCGCCGGCGATCTGCGGCCGGGGGTGGTCTACTCCGCTCCGACTCTCGCCGCCCAGTTCGGGGTGTCCGCCACGCCGGTCCGTGAGGCGATGCTCGATCTCGCCCGGGAGGGGCTGGTCGAAGCGGTCCGCAACAAGGGCTTCCGTGTGACGGAGCTGACCGCGCAGGACCTCGACGACTTCACCGAACTGCGCGCCATGATCGAGGTCCCCACCGTCGGCCGGATCACCAGGATGGGCAGGACCGCGGAGCTGAGGGCGCTGCGGCCGCTCGCCGAGGCCATCGTGGCGGCCGCCGCCGAGCACGACATCATCGGGTACCTGGAGGCCGACCGGCGCTTCCATCTCGAACTGCTCGGTCTGGCGGGCAACCGCAGACTGGTGGAGGAGGTCGGCAACCTGCGCAAGCGGTCCCGGCTCTTCGGTCTCAACCGGCTTTCGGAATCGGGGCAGTTGACCGCGTCCGCCGAGGAGCACGTCCAGCTGCTCGATCTCATGATCGCCGGTGACGCGCAGGGTGCCGAGAAGCGCATGCTGACGCACATGTCCCATGTCAGATCGATCTGGGCCGACGACGGCGGCCACGGCGGCCACGTCGACCACGGTGACGCCCCGGGCGCGGACGCGCCGGGGACCGGGACGGCGTCCCGGTCGGCGACCGAGGGCTGAGACCGGACGCCGGTCCCCGGTGTCCGCGACCGCTTCTCGGCCGCGGACGCCATTCCTCCGGATCGGCCGTCCGGCAGGGCGGCCGTCCACCCCCCGATCCCGTCGGCGGCGCGCGGCGGCGCGGACGACACCGTCCGGGCGCCGTCGACCGTGAGCAATGGATCGTCCCTCGATCCGCACGCCGGTCCCGCGCGGGACCGGGCCGCCTCCGCGACCCCGCCCCGCCTCCGTCCGGTCCGCCCCCGTCTCTGGCGGAAGCGGCCTCGCCGTCCGCCCGAGGGCCGTCCGTCCCGGCGCTCCTCCAGGAGGCGGCGTTCGCCGGGCGTCGCTCCTGCGGAGGCCGCCGCCATACGCGCCGGCCGCGTCCGGCGGCAGCGGCCGGCGTGCATGCCGACGGTCGGGTGAAGTCCCTTGCGCGGAAGGTCCGTTGTCCTGAAGAGGCAATGTGGGCAAGAGGGCTTCCTAAAGACATGTGACATGTGCCATTGTACAGCGCGCGAGGTGAAGCGTCGTGCTCATGTCACCCAGTGGGCCCCGCTCCCTCGTACCCCCCACCCGCGCCGTGGCGCGGTCAACACACCGCTGGGAGGCGGCACGTGATGAACCGAACGGTTCGACAGAGATTCACCGGGTTATCCACTGTGGTCCTGGCGGCATGCCTGGGCGTGGGCCTGTTCTCCGCGCCGGGGCAGGCCGCCGAGCAGCGCTCCGCCGTATCGGCGGCGACCGCTCACCCCCGGACCGGCGACGCCGAGAAGACGGGACGCGGCGTCCCCGAGCCCGGCGGCCCGTCCGCCGAGTCGCCGGCCGCGCCCGCGGACGACGCCGACCACTTCGGTCGCAATGCCCTCAAGGCCGCCGACCGCCCG
>NZ_JBAGJZ010000056.1:0-52568 GCF_037034285.1 Streptomyces tyrfis
TGGGCGTGACGGCGAACATCGCACCAAGGGCGGCGTCGGCTCCGTCCGCGACGCGCTCCCGCTGGACCTCCAGCAGACGCGGGGCCAGGGTCGCGTCCGTGGCTCCGACCCTGCGGGCCAGCTTCCACGAGCGCTTCTCCGCCTTCTCCTGAACCTTGGCGTCGGGGTGGTTGGCGGCGACGGCCCGGTGATAGGCCAGCGCCTGGACCACCGCCGCGGCCCTGGCCTCCGCCTCGGCGTCACGGCCGTCGGTGTGGACGACGATCCGGCGGGCCAGGAACGCCATGCCTTCCGCCGACACACACATACCCAGCGGCGTCACGGCGTAGATCACGGTGCGGCCCGCGTCCGGACCGGCCATGGCAGCCATGACGGATGCGGCGGCTGGCAACGCCCACAGCCCCACTCGGATGACCCGGGGTGAGGACTGGCCCAGCATCGTCAGGCCGAGCAGCACCAGCGCCAGCACAGCGGTCGCACCCTCACCGGCCGCCACCGCACCCAGCGCCGTACCCTTCCCGTACGCGTGGCTGATGTTGCTGTATGTGCCCACACCACCGGCGACTCCGGTCGCCAGCATCGGCACGAACGCAGCCGCAAGAACACCTTTCTGAGGGGCGCTCAGTTCTCTGTGCGGAGTAGGTGAACTGCTGCTCATGAGGCACCCCCATCTCGCGGACGCACCCGGAGGGCGGCCACCAGCCGGACCGGGGACGAGTCGTCGTCGGGCGTCTCGCTGTACTCCGTCCACTCCCACTCGGCGCCGTCCTGGGCCACGAACCCGAAAGCGGCGAGCACCCGGGAACGCTCGGCCACCGTCGGCACCGTGGCGGACGGGCCGAAGTCATGCTGCGGCCACTGCGAGACCGGGCCCGGCAGTGCCACATACAGGCGCCACCGGCCGCCGGGGTTAGAGATTTGCGCGGTGTACTCCATCACGCGGCACCGCCCGCCTGCGCGAGACCGGCGCGGTTCGTGAGATTGCGGCGCTCGGCCAGAACCCGGTTCCGGGCCCGCCGAACGCGCCGCTCGTCCAGCACCGTGGCCGGACGGTCCAGCATCGTGATCTCCACATCGAGCAAGTCGACCTCCGCCAGGATCAGCGGCATCTCCTGCTCAATCGCATCCAGCTCCACCGCCGACGGCTCACCGTCGAGCGACCTCCCCGTAACGGGGCCCTGAAGTGCAGCGATGGTCTTCATTGGGTGTGTTCCTTCCTGACAGGAACGGCCCGAAAAGCAGCCCCGGTGGTCGGACACCGGGGCTGCGGCCGTTATGGGATGTGTGGGGTGCGGGCCCGGTGCTGCAACACCGGGCCCGCCGTGCCTTGCGCTTCCACAGCAGGAGTCGACCGGGAGACCGGCTCCCCTCAGCCCCGCCCGTACGCGCCCCGCGAGGGGGCCCGGACGGGCGGAGGAGGCAACCAGCCGCAGCCATCGGCTGCGAGGGTGACCCTGAGTCCGCGAATCACCGGCTATCCCGGCGCGCTCCGCAGATCAGGCAGACGCGAAGGGCATCACCGCCCGTGCCGGTCCAAAGCACGGGCAGCGCCCAAAGACTTCGAAACATCAGGAGTCCGTAGGCCGAAGGAACGGAGAGTCAGGCTTCGCCGGTCGGCCGTTGCCACGGCCGACCAGTCCCGAGCCTGTGATCGGTGCGCCATCTCTCTGCCTGGCGCTCAGCAGGGCAGTTCGCTGCGGGTGGCGCCCGGGGGCGTTCTCCAGAGCCGCAGGATCGTGCGTACAGCGCCGACGCGCCGCACCACTGCCGACGACATCACCCGGCCGCCACGGGAGCGAGGACTCTCACCTCGCTTCAGTTCACTGTTCAGTTCTCAAACAACAGGGCTTCCTTCGGGCTCACTCCCTGACGGGGCCCTCCGGGCACAGTTCGAAGCAGCCCAAAGAAGGGCCCTTCTTCGCTTGCTGTCCTAGGACTGCGAGCGCTTGAGAAGACAATGACGCACAGTCCTAGGACTGTCAACAGTCCTAGGACTGTGTTTGACTTGAGGTAGTCGAGAGGAGTTCGCGTGGCACCAAAGTGGCGGGAACTGGCAGACAAGCTGGCTCAGCAGATCAGGGCTGGGGACTACACCCCCGGCCAGCGGCTTCCGCAGATCCGGGACCTCGTAGAGGCTGGCGAAGGGTCCAAGGCCACCGTCCACGCCGCCTACAAGGCGCTGGAAGCCGAGGGACTGGTGACCTCATCCCGAGGGCATGGCACCGTCGTGCGGGAGCGGACGCCGCTCAAGCGTCTGGGTATTGCTCGTTACGACAAGGTGAAGTGGCGCGATGGCGCAGAGGTGGCATTCATCGCGGACCGGGTCGCGTCCGGGCGCACGTACAAGAGAGGCGAGCAGACCCAGACGGTTGGTCGCCTGCCAGCGCCAGCGATCGTCGCTGCTGCCCATGGGCTGCCCGAGGGCGCCGATGTGTACGCCCGAGCGCGCCTGGTGAAGGAGGGGGACCAGCCGACCCACACCCTGACCAGCTACTACCGCCCAGAGCACGTCGAAGGAACCCGCCTCGTCGATCCGACGCCTGGTCCGGCTGGCCGAGGCGGCGGCTTCCGTGTGCTCTACGACGCCGGGTACGAGATCGACCACATGCGGGAGGAACTGTTCGCGCGCGTGGCCAAGCCTGAGGAGGCCGAGCTGCTCAAGCTCATGCCAGGGGAGTGGGTGGTGGAGCTCCACCGCACCACGTTCACGGCGGACGGCACGGTCGTGGAGTTTGCCATTGGCGTCCATGCAGCAACCCGGTTCGCCTGGGCGTACGACTTCAAGGTGCCCGACTCCGCATCCAAGGAGAACCAGTGATCTCTGCTCAGAATTGGGCCGATGCCCAGACACTCTGGGATTTCCAGCAGATGGGTCACGAGCCACGCCCCTGCTCGGTGGGTATCGGGCTGGGTAGTCATGACCTGGGCGTGGCGGACGTGACCGCCGACCTGTACCAGCGTGGCCTGTTCCCCCTGATCGTCTTTACCGGCGCCACCAGCCGGACGACCGAGGGGCGGATGCCCCGCGGCGAGGCGGAGCACTACCGCGACCGGGCATTGGAGCTGGGGGTGCCAGCGTCCGCGATCCTCGTTGAGCCTCACGCTCGGAACACTGGTGAGAACATCCGACGGTCTCGCGCCCTGCTCGCTGAGCAAGGGGTGGACGTCAAGTCCGTACTGCTTGTCAGCAAGCCGTACGAGGAGCGCCGGGCATACGCGACCGCTCGGAAGCTGTGGCCGGACGTCGACTTTGTCAGCGCGTCCGTGTCCATGACGCTCCGCGAGTACGTGGACTCCATCCAGGACGCCCGACTCGTGCTGGACATGCTCGTCGGGGCTCAGCAGCGGTTGCTCATCTATCCGGAGCGCGGATTCATGATCGCTCAGGATGTCCCGACCAACGTGGTGGCGGCCTATGAGCGGCTGTGCAACGGCGGGTTCACCAGCCGACTCATGCCGGAGTAGTTCTTGTAATGCGGAGGTTGTCGGTTCGAATCCGACAGGGTTCCCGCAGAGGCCCGGGTCCGATCCTTCCGACCCGGGCCTCTTGGTATCTGCTTCGGGTTGCGTGCGGCTCGGCTGGTCCGCCTGGGCCGTCGGTGGGCCGTCCGAGGGCGGCCCACAGACGCCGATAGCGGCCAACAACCACCAAGAGGCCGTGATCTCGACAACGGCCCCTTGGCGGTTGTTACCTAGCTAGATCCAGGTGTCCAGCCACATCCGTGCACGCCAGGCGTCGTCCGGGATCGGGGTGCCCGTGTAGATCGGCCAGAAGTAGATGAAGTTCCAGATGATCAGCAGCACCAGCACGCCCGCCGCGACCGCGCCCACCGTGCGGCGGCGCTCGCCGGACAGGTCGGCCGGCAGCTCGACCGGCAGGCCCGCGGGCAGTCCGCCGTCCGGCGGCAGCCCGCCCGGCGGGCCGATCGACGCGCCGCCGCCCGGCAGGCCGGCGTCCCGGGCCGGTGTCCCGGTCACCCCCGGGCCCAGCAGCGCACCGATCATCATCGCCACCGCCAGACACAGGAACGGCACGAAGACGACCGCGTAGAAGAGGAAGATCGTCCGCTCCTGGTACAGGAACCAGGGCAGCCAGCCCGCCGCCACACCGCAGGCGATCGCGCCCGCCCGCCAGTCGCGGCGGAAGATCCACCGCCACAGCACGTACACCAGGGCGAAGCACGCCGCCCACCACAGCAGCGGCGTGCCGATGGCCAGCACCTCGCGGGAGCACTTGCCGGTCGCCGACGCCGCGCAGCCCGGCTCCTCCGCCCAGAAGTACGACACCGGCCGGCCGAGCACGATCCAGCTCCACGGATTGGACTGGTAGGTGTGGCCGGAGGTCAGGTTCACATGGAACTCGTAGACCTGGTACTCGTAGTGCCACAGGCTGCGCAGCCAGTCCGGCAGCCACGTCCAGGAGCCGCCCCTGCCGTCGTGCTGGGCCCAGTCGCGGTAGTAGCCCTTGCCGGTGACGATCCAGCCGGTCCAGGACGCGAGATAGGTGACGATCGCGACCGGGACCGTCGAGACGAACGCCGGCAGCAGATCCCGGCGCAGCACCGCCGTGTACGGGCGGACCGCACCGGCCGTCCGCCGCGCGCCCACGTCCCACGCCACCGACATCAGGCCGAACGCGGCCAGGACGTAGAGGCCGTTCCACTTGGTGGCGAAGGCCAGCCCCAGCAGCAGCCCGGCCGCCAGCCGCCAGGGACGCAGGCCCAGCCGCAGACGCTCCGCGACATCGGCGTCCGGGCGGAGCACCCCCTCCTCGTCCACCGGCAGCGCGGCGGCGAGCCTGCGCCGCGCCCAGTCGCGGTCGATCAGCAGCGCCCCGAACGCCGCCACCACGAAGAACATCAGCACCAGGTCGAGCAGCGCGGTGCGGCTCATCACGAAGTGCAGACCGTCGAACGCGAGCAGCGTCCCGGCCAGGCACCCCAGGAACGTCGAACGGAACAGCCGCCGCCCGATCCGGCACAGCATCAGCACCGACAGCGTGCCGAGCACCGCCACCATGAACCGCCAGCCGAACGGCGTGAACCCGAAGAGCTGCTCACCGAAGCCGATGATCCACTTGCCGACCGGCGGATGGACCACATAACCCGGGTCCGTCGGGACCGGCACCTTCGACGGGTCGGCCAGGATCAGCTTGTCGACGTCCTTGGGCCAGTTCCCCTCGTACCCCTGGTTGACCAGCGCCCAGGAGTCCTTGGCGTAGTACGTCTCGTCGAATATCAGCGCGTGCGGGCTGCCCAGCTTCCAGAACCGCAGCACCCCGGCGACCAGCGCCACCAGCAGCGGGCCGCCCCACGCCGACCACCGCACCAGGCGCTCGGCCAGCGGCGGCGACACCCCGAGCACCGCCCACAGCTGGGTGCCGGGCCGGTTGTACGGCGGGACCAGCCGCTCGCGCAGCCCGATCCCCGGCCGGGGCACATGGCCGAAACGGCGAAGCCGCCGCTGCCAGGAGGGCGGCGGTTCCTCGCCGTGCGGATGGCCGGCGTCTTGGCCCTGCCGGGCTTCGGGCGCAGTACTCGTCACCGCGCCATCGTAGGGAACGCGCCCGCGCGAGTGCCGTCACCCGTGCTGGGAGGATGACTCATGTGACTGGAACGACTGGAACGACCGGAACGCTGGTACTCGCGGGTACCCCCATCGGAGACGTGGCGGACGCCCCGCCCCGGCTCGCCGCCGAACTGGAGTCGGCCGACATCGTCGCCGCCGAGGACACCCGCCGGCTGCGCCGCCTCACCCAGGCGCTCGGCGTCCGCACCGCGGGCCGGGTCGTCTCCTACTTCGAGGGCAACGAGTCGGCCCGCACGCCCGAGCTCGTCGAGGCCCTGACCGGCGGGGCCCGGGTCCTGCTGGTGACGGACGCCGGGATGCCGTCGGTCTCCGACCCCGGCTACCGGCTGGTGGCCGCCGCCGTGGAGCACGGCGTCCGGGTCACCGCCGTCCCCGGCCCGTCCGCGGTGCTGACCGCGCTCGCCCTGTCCGCGCTGCCCGTCGACCGCTTCTGCTTCGAGGGCTTCCTGCCGCGCAAGGCGGGCGAGCGGCTCGGCCGGCTCCGCGAGGTCGCCGCCGAGCGCCGCACCATGGTCTTCTTCGAGGCCCCGCACCGGCTCGACGACACCCTGACGGCGATGGCCGAGGTCTTCGGCGCCGACCGCCGGGCGGCCGTGTGCCGGGAGCTGACCAAGACGTACGAGGAGGTCAAGCGCGGCCCGCTGGGCGAGCTGGCGGTCTGGGCCGCCGAGGGCGTACGCGGCGAGATCACCGTCGTCGTCGAGGGCGCCGCCGCCACCGGGCCCGAGGAACTGGACGCCGAGGAGCTGGTGCGCAGGGTCCGGGTCCGCGAGGAGGCGGGGGAGCGGCGCAAGGAGGCCATCGCGGCCGTCGCCGCCGAGGCGGGACTGCCCAAGCGGGAGGTCTTCGACGCCGTCGTCGCGGCAAAGAACGCGGCGCGAACCGGCCTCGCGGAGGGCAAAGGACTATCGTAAAAAGCAAAGCGCAAGCCGCGCACCGGGCCTTTCTGCCACGAGAAGCCCAAAACAGCTCCAACACTCGACAGGGCCTGATGCGCTCCCGCCGGTACGGGCGTCCACTGGATCAGGGACACACTCCCCGGAGTGCTTGTCCGGCGGACAAAGGAGCAGGCATGAGTGAGATCGCAGCAACCACCGTGCACGAGGCGTACGCCTTCGCCTGCATGAGGTGCGGGTACGGCTGGGAACAGTCCTACGAGATAGAGCATCACGTCGACGGTTCCGGCCGCCCCTTCGTCATATACAAGGCGGACGGCGAGCGGGTGCCCTCGCCGCTCTCCAGGCCCACCTGCGTGAACTGCGGCGGACATGTGGTCCGGATCATGCGGGCCGGGCGGGTGTCGACCGTCCAGCAGCTGCTCCGCCACCCCCGGCAGAGCCCGCCCGCGTCCGGGGAGGGCGAGCCGGGGGGCGACGCCGTGGCCGCCACCGCCGTGCCCACGGGCGCGGAGCACCACTGGCACCTCTCGGATCTGCTGCATCCCTTCCAGCGCCGGTAGCAAGCACCGGTCGGCAGTCGACGCCGGCCGTCGGCGCCGGCGGCCGGCGTCGGCGTACGTACGATCGTCGGCATGAGCCGTTCCGAAGCCCCGCCGCTGCCCGAACCCCTCCGGGTGCCGGTCGCCGATTCGCACACCCACCTGGACATGCAGGACGCGACCGTCGAGGAGAGCCTGGCCAGGGCCGCCGCGGTCAACGTCACCACCGTGATCCAGGTGGGCTGCGACATCGCCGGTTCGCGATGGGCCGCCGAGACCGCCGCCGCGCATCCGAACGTGCACGCGGCGGTCGCCCTCCATCCCAACGAGGCGCCGCGCATCGTCCACGGCGATCGAGGGGGCGCCTCCCAGCCCTCAAGGTCTGGGGGAGGCTGGTCGCGCCACGGGGCGCGGGAGGCGGGCGGCACGGCCGCGCTGCACGAGGCGCTGGCCGAGATCGACGCACTGGCCGCGCTCGACCACGTACGCGGCGTCGGCGAGACCGGCCTCGACTGCTTCCGCACCGGCCCCGAGGGCATGGCCGCGCAGGAGGAGTCGTTCCGGGCCCACATCGAGATCGCCAAACGGCACGGCAAGGCGCTCGTCATCCACGACCGCGAGGCGCACGCCGACGTGCTGCGGATCCTCGCGGACGCGGGCGCGCCCGAACGGACCGTGTTCCACTGCTACTCCGGCGACGCCGAGATGGCCCGGACCTGCGCGGACGCCGGGTACTTCATGTCGTTCGCCGGCAATGTGACCTTCAAGAACGCCCAGCCGCTGCGGGACGCGCTGGCGGTGGCCCCGACCGAGCTGATCCTGGTGGAGACGGACGCGCCGTTCCTGACCCCCGCCCCCTATCGCGGGCGGCCCAACGCGCCCTACCTCATCCCGGTCACGCTGCGCGCCATGGCCGAGGTGAAGGGGCTGGACGAGGACACCCTGGCCGAGGCCGTCGCGGACAACACCGCGCGGGCCTTCGACTACTGAGCGGTGGGGCGTGGGCCTTCGACTGCTGAGCGGCGGGGCACGGGCCTTCGACTGCTGAGCGGCGGGGCGGCGGCGGGAGCGCGGCGGGAGCGAACCGTGCGGCACCTTACGCTTTACAGGTGAGCACCACTGAGCCCGACGCCCTCCTGGGCCCCGCAGACATCCGCGAGCTGGCCGCCGCACTGGGCGTGCGTCCGACGAAGCAGCGCGGCCAGAACTTCGTCATCGACGCCAACACGGTCCGCCGGATCGTGCGCACGGCGGAGGTCCGCCCGGACGACGTGGTCGTCGAGGTCGGCCCGGGGCTGGGCTCGCTGACCCTGGCGCTGCTGGAGGCGGCGGACCGGGTCGTCGCCGTCGAGATCGACGACGTGCTGGCGGCGGCCCTGCCGTCCACGGTCGCCGCCCGGATGCCGGAGCGCGCCGACCGGTTCGCCCTGGTGCACTCCGACGCGATGCTGGTCCGCGAACTGCCGGGCCCCGCGCCCACCGCGCTGGTCGCGAACCTTCCGTACAACGTCGCGGTGCCGGTGCTGCTGACCATGCTGGAACGGTTCCCCTCCATCGAGCGGACCCTCGTCATGGTGCAGGCCGAGGTGGCCGACCGGCTGGCCGCCCGGCCGGGCAACAAGGTCTACGGGGTGCCCTCGGTCAAGGCCAACTGGTACGCGGACGTCAAGCGGGCCGGCGCCATCGGCCGCAACGTCTTCTGGCCCGCCCCGAACGTCGACTCCGGCCTGGTGTCGCTGGTCCGCCGCACCGAACCGGTCACGACCCGGGCCGCCCGCGCCGAGGTCTTCGAGGTCGTCGACGCCGCCTTCGCCCAGCGCCGCAAGACGCTGCGCGCGGCCCTGGCCGGCTGGGCGGGCTCCGCGTCCGCCGCCGAGGCGGCCCTGGTCGCGGCCGGGATCTCGCCGCAGGCGCGCGGCGAGGCGCTGACGGTCGAGGAGTTCGCCGCCATCGCCGAGAACAAGCCCGGCAGGGACCGGAAGGACGGCGAGGACCGGAACGGCGGGGCGCGGCCGGCCGCCGAAGAGCCCGACGGGGACCGGGCGGCCGCCCGCGCCCCGCGCCCGGACACCGATACCGACACGCCCGCGTCCACCGACGCGCCCACGCCCACAGGGAGTGACGAGTGAGCGTCACCGTCCGCGTACCCGCCAAGGTCAACGTCCAGCTCGCGGTCGGCGCCGCGCGCCCCGACGGCTTCCACGACCTGGCCAACGTCTTCCTCGCCGTCGGCCTGTACGACGAGGTCACCGTCGCCCCCGCCGACGAACTGCGGATCACCTGCACGGGCCCGGACGCGGCCAAGGTCCCGCTGGACACGACGAACCTCGCCGCCCGCGCCGCGATCGCCCTGGCCGAGCGGCACGGCATCAGGCCCGATGTGCACATCCACATCGCCAAGGACATCCCCGTAGCGGGCGGCATGGCGGGCGGCAGCGCCGACGGCGCCGCGGCCCTGCTGGCCTGCGACACCCTCTGGGACACCGGCGCCGGCCGGGACGAGCTGCTCGCCATCTGCGCGGAGCTGGGCAGCGACGTGCCGTTCAGCCTGGTCGGCGGCGCGGCCCTCGGCGTGGGACGCGGCGAGCGGCTGACCCCGATCGAGGTCGGCGGCACGTTCCACTGGGTCTTCGCGGTCGCCGACGGCGGGCTCTCCACCCCGGCCGTCTACGGCGAGTTCGACCGGCTCACCGCCGGCACGGACGTTCCGGCCCCCACCGCGTCCCCCGCCCTCCTGGACGCGCTCCGCGTCGGCGACCCGGTCGCCCTCGCGGGCGCCCTCGGCAACGACCTCCAGCCCGCCGCGCTCTCGCTGCGCCCGGCCCTGGCCGACACCCTCGCCGCGGGCACGGCGGCCGGGGCACTGGCCGCGCTGGTCTCGGGCTCCGGGCCGACCACGGCGTTCCTGGTGGCGGACGAGGAGTCGGCCCGGAAGGTGGCCGAGGCGCTGCTCACCTCGGAGACCTGCCGCGAGGCACGGACGGCGGTGTCCCCGGCCCCCGGCGCCACGGTGATCCGGCGAACGGCCTGACGACGGGCGGGCCTGGCGACGGCCGGGCCTGACGGCGTGCGGCGGCCCGACGGGGTGCGGCCCGGCGGGCCTCGGCGGCCAGGCCGGGCCGTGGTGACGGCGGCGGCGCCCGCAGGGCGTCGGTCAGCGGAGCCGTAGGCTCTTTCTCGCCAGTTCGTACGCCGGGAGCATCTCCTGGTGTTCCTGCGCGTCCAGCCCGCCCAGATGGATCACGACCGGTCCGTCCGGGGTGGAGACGGCGAAGGCGCGCTCCTTCTTGGGCTCGTCGAGCGGTTCGTCGTCGACCGTGTAGGCGGCCTCGGCGGCCGGCAGGTCCCCGGCCGTGGTCGCGGTGTACGTGATCTTCCCGGCCCCGGCCCTCGTCCCGGCCCCTGTCCCGGCCTCGGTGCCGGTCCCGGCTCCGGCCCCTGTCCCGGCCCCCGTCCCGGTCCCCGTCCCGTCGGCCGTGAACGCCTCCAGGACCTGGCGCGGGGTGCGGTTCGACTTCTCGCCCTGCCAGACCCGCAGATATCCCAGGTGCCCGGCCGGCTTCGCGTCGATCTCGCAGACCAGGGCGGTCCCGCCCCGCACGCCCAGCGCGGCGGCGATCTCCGAGTCGGGATCGATGCCGACGGCCTTCGGCTTCCAGGACGCCGCGAGGTCGAAGACGACGGGCAGCGGGCAGGCCGAACCGGCGCCGCCGACCGTACCGCCCTTCGCGGCCACCGCCTCTCCGGCCGCCGCCCCTCCGCCCGTGGTCGTTCCGGCCACCGCCTCTCCGGCCGCCTTCGTGCCCGTCTTCTCCTCGGCCTTCCGGGCCCCGGCGTCGTCCCGCGCGGTCGACGAGCAGCCCGCCAGTGCGAGCGCCGCCAGCAGCGCCACCGCCGGGACCGCCCGCCGCGCGGGCGGTCGGACCGCGCACTCCGCCTCGTGGACCGCGTACCGCGTCTCGTCCCGTGCCACCGTCGTTCCCACCCCTGTCATACCGCCGCCCACCCCTGTCGTGCCTCGTACGCGGTGCCCGGCCGGTTCCGGCCCAGCGCCACCGGCCCGGCCGCCGTGCCCCCGGCCGTCGATCCCCCCGGCTGCCGCGCCCCGGCCGTTCACGATCTCGGGCCCGGGGGTGATCGGGCCCGGGAGTGATCGGGGCACCGTACCGCAGCCGCGGGCCGACTACCCTGGGACGTCGATCGAAATCCCGGGCAGGAGAGAAATGGCCGTCAATCTGATCAACGTCGAGCAGGTCAGCAAGGTGTACGGCACCCGTGCCCTGCTCGACAGCGTGTCCCTCGGAGTGTCCGAAGGAGACCGGATCGGTGTCGTGGGCCGCAACGGCGACGGCAAGACGACCCTCATCCGGATGCTCGCCAAGCTGGAGGAGGCGGACAGCGGACGCGTCACCCACAGCGGCGGGCTGCGCCTGGGCGTCCTCACCCAGCACGACTCGCTCGACCCGCGGGCGACCATCCGGCACGAGGTGCTCGGCGACCTCGCGGACCACGAGTGGGCGGGCAGCGCCAAGATCCGCGACGTGCTCACCGGCCTCTTCGGCGGGCTCGCCCTGCCGGGCTTCGAACACGGCCTGGACACCGTCATCGCCCCGCTCTCCGGCGGCGAGCGCCGCCGTATCGCGCTGGCCAAGCTGCTCATCGCCGAACAGGACCTGATCGTCCTCGACGAGCCGACCAACCACCTCGACGTCGAGGGCATCTCCTGGCTCGCCCGCCACCTCCAGGTCCGCCGCTCGGCCCTGGTCTGCGTCACCCACGACCGGTGGTTCCTCGACCAGGTCTGCACCCGCATGTGGGACGTGCAGCGCGGCACGGTCCACGAGTACGAGGGCGGCTACAGCGACTACGTCTTCGCCCGCGCCGAACGCGAGCGGATCGCCGCGACCGAGGAGGTCAAGCGGCAGAACCTCATGCGCAAGGAGCTGGCCTGGCTGCGGCGCGGCGCTCCCGCCCGCACCTCCAAGCCCCGCTTCCGCATCGAGGCGGCCAACGAGCTCATCGCGGACGTGCCGCCGCCGCGCGACACCAGCGAGCTGATGCGGTTCGCCAGCGCCCGGCTGGGCAAGACCGTCTTCGACCTGGAGGACGTGACCGTCCGGGCGGGCGCCAAGACCCTCCTCGAACACCTCACCTGGCAGCTGGGCCCCGGCGACCGGATCGGCCTGGTCGGCGTCAACGGCGCGGGCAAGACCTCGCTGCTGCGGGCGCTCGCGGAGGCGGCCCGGACGGAGGGCGAGACCCAGCCCGCCGCCGGGCGGATCGTCGTCGGCAAGACCGTCAGGCTGGCCTACCTCTCCCAGGAGGTCCGCGAACTCGACCCGAACCTGCGGGTGCTGGAGGCCGTGCAGCAGGTGCGGGACCGGGTCGACCTCGGCAAGGGACGGGAGATGACCGCCGGTCAGCTCTGCGAGAAGTTCGGCTTCACCAAGGAGAAGCAGTGGACCCCGGTCGGTGACCTCTCCGGCGGCGAACGGCGCCGGCTCCAGATCCTGCGCCTGCTGATGGACGAGCCGAACGTCCTCTTCCTCGACGAGCCCACCAACGACCTCGACATCGAGACCCTGACCCAGCTGGAGGACCTCCTCGACGGCTGGCCCGGATCGATGGTCGTGATCTCGCACGACCGGTTCTTCGTCGAGCGGACCACGGACCGGGTGATGGCCCTGCTCGGGGACCGCGCGCTGCGGATGCTGCCGCGCGGGATCGACGAGTACCTGGAACGCCGGCAGCGGATGGAGGAGGCGGCGACCCCCTCCGCCGCGCCCGTACCGGCCCAGGAACGGTCCGCTCCGGCCCCCGCCGTCTCCCCGCAGGCCGCCCGGGCGGCGAAGAAGGAACTGCAGAAGGTGGAACGGCAGCTCGACAAGGTGGCCGCCCGCGAGACCGCCCTGCACGCGCAGATCGCTGAGCACGCCACGGACTTCGAGAAGGTGGCGAAGCTGGACGCGGAGCTGCGTGAACTGGTCGCGGAGCGCGACGAGTTGGAGATGCGCTGGCTGGAGCTGGCCGAGAACGCCTGACCGGTCCGCCCGACTGCCTGACCGGTCCGCCTGACCGGTCCGCCCGACTGCCTGACCGGTCCGCCTGGCCGGTCCGCCCGACTGCCTGACCGGTCCGCCTGGCCGGTCCGCCGATGACGGGGGATCAGGTTGTCGGTGACCGGACATCGGACGGCGGGGCCCCGGTGGCCCGGTCGCCGGGTCCGGGCCGCCCGTGGTGGGTGATCGGTGCGACGGGCGGGGCTGAGGGGACGGGTGGTAAAAAGGGGCCTCGCCCGGCACGGATCCAGCCGCCGGGCCGTGTGCGCGAAGGGGGACGTGTCGATGGGCCAGCAGCCCGGCCCGCAGCCGCCGCAGGAGGGTTTCGGAGCCCCGTACGACCCGGCCGCGTCGCCGGGCCCCTACGGTCCGCCCGCGCAGCCCGGTCCGTATGGGGCCGCCCCCGCGCAGCCCGGCCCGTACGGCGGGCCCGCGCAGTCGAACCCCTACGCCGTCCAGCCCGCCCCGCACCAGGCACCGTCCGCCCCGCAGGCACCGCCCGCGCAGCCGAACCCGTACGCGCAGCCGGGCCCCGGCACCGTCCCCATGCCGGGCCCCGGGTCCGTACCCCCGCCCGCGCAGCCGGGGCCGTACGGCGCCGCGCCCGTGCCGGCCGGGCCGTACGCCCCGCAGGCACAGTTCGGAGCCGGTCATCCGGCGCCGCCCTCGCAGCCGCCGACGGGGCCGCGGTCCGGAGGCGGCGGGTTCTTCCGGGGCAGGCGCGGCGCGCTCGTCGGGGGAGCGGTCGCGGTGGCGCTGCTGGCCGGCGTGGGAATCTGGCTCGGCGTCAACGGCGGTGGCGGCGGCACGAAACCCGTGGCGAAGACCACCGACGGGCCCGCGACGGCCTCCCCCGGCACGGGGAGCGGCGGCACGTCCGGCGGGCACGACCTGCGCGCGGAGGCCGACGCGCTCAACGCGGGGCGCAAGCCGGGCGAGGCCAAGGTGCTGTGGCTCCAGGAGGGCGGCGTCGACCTGCCGCGCAACGGCTATGACGTACAGGGCCCCTGGGTCGTCGGCGACACCGTCGTCAAGGCGATGTACCGCACGGTCTCCGGCTACTCCGTCGCCGACGGGCACCGCAAGTGGAGCCTCAACCTGTCGTCCAGGCTGTGCGCGGCGCCCTCGCAGGCCACCGCCGACGGCCGGATCGTCCTCGGCGTCGAGTCCGGCAACGGGGACGAGGCGATCTGCGACTCCCTCCAGATGGTCGACCTCACCACCGGCAAGGCGGGCTGGCACAAGAAGTACGAACGGAAGAGCACCTGGGACGCGCTCTCCCATGTCGCGATGGCGATCAACGGGGACACCGTGACCGTGGGCCGGACCAGCAGGACGGACGCCTTCCGGGTCTCCGACGGCGCCGTGGTCTTCGGGGAGCTGCCCGGCAACTGCCAGCCGTTCGGCTTCGCGAGCGGTCCCGAGGGGATCGCCGCCACGAGCTGCCGGACGGCTGCCGACGACCACAAGGAACAGCAGGTCCAGCGCATCGACCCGGCCACCGGCAAGGTCCGGTGGACGTACCAGGTCAAGAAGGGCTGGGAGGTCGCCCAGTTCTACTCGGTCAGTCCGCTCGTCGTCTCGCTGAAGCAGGAGGGCAAGTGGGCCGTCATCGTGCTGAACGAGGACGGGACGTACCGCTCCCAGCTGATCGGCGGCACGGACGACTACCTGACCCAGTGCGACGAGGACGTTCTCACCCTGGGCATGAACCTGGACAACTGCCTCGGCGTCGCGGCCGACGGCCAGGCGGTCTACCTGGCGACCAAGCCGGCCGAGGACGACCCCACCAACAAGGTCGTCGCCTTCGACCTGAACACCGGCAAGGCCGCATGGGAGGCCGCCGCGCCGGCCGGTCAGACCCTGCTGCCGATGCGGGTGGAGGGCGCCAGGCTGCTGATGTACCTCACCGCGGAGAAGAACAAGGGCGGCGGCATCGCGTCCCTGCCGCCGACCGGCGGCACGCCGAGGCTGGAGCTGCGGCACCCGGCGTCGGCGGCCGGCGTCGAACGCGATTTCTTCGATTCCCGGGTCGTCTTCCGCGACGGGCGGTGCTTCCTCGTGCACGCGAGGATCAGCGGCATCGACGACGAGGCCGAGATGTCGATGAAGTCCATGGCAGCCTTCGGGAACTGACGGACCGGCAGCTCGCTGCGGGCCGTCCGGAACCCGCCGCGAGGGCCGTCCGGAACCCGCGGTACGGGTCGTCCGGAGGCGTAACGGAGGCATCACAGGCCGGTTCTCCCTTGGGAACAGGGGGTGGACCGACCCGGTGGGCGAGGTGTTGCGGGTGGTACAAAGAAGCCCCGCTCGACTGTCGTGACACCGCGGGATCCATGCCCGATTCGCTCCTTTCTGTAGAGTTCAGGGGGTCTTGCCCGACTCGCTGGACCCCACGGAATCGCGGGGGAGACCGGAACGGGCACCGGACCGCACGAAGGGGGACGTGCTGATGAGCCAGCCGCCCGGCCAGCAACCGCCGCAGGGAGGCTTCGGCGCACCGCAGGAGCCGCCGCAGGGGAACCCGCAGCCCGCGCAGGGGAATCCCCAGCCGCCCCAGGGGCCGCCGCAGACCCCGCCGCCCCCGCAGACCCAGCCGCCCACCCAGCCGGGGCACGGATTCCCCCAGGTCCCCGGGCACGCCCCGGGCCCGACGCCCGGTCAGGCGCCCGGCCAGGCCCCGGGTTACGGCTACCCCCAGCAGCCCGGCCCGTACCAGCAGCAGCCCGGGCCCTACGGCCGGCAGCCGGGTCCGTACGGTCAGCAGCCGAACCCGTATCAGCAGCAGCCCGGCCCGTACGGCCAGCAGCCGGGTCCCTACGGTCAGCAGGCCGGTCAGGGCCACCCGCAGCAGCAGTTCGCCGGCGCGCCCGCCCCCGGCGGGCAGGGCGGGGACGGCGGCTCCGCCAAGCGCAAGCCCGCGCTGATCGTCGGCGCCGCGGCCGCCGCGCTCCTGGTGATCGGCGGTGGCGTCTACTTCGCCACGAGCGGGGACGACGGGGACAAGAAGCCCGTCGCGGAGAAGAGCGAGGCCGGCGGGCCGAGCGCGTCGCCGTCCGTCGACCAGGGGGACGGCAAGGGAGACGGCCGCGAGGTCGACGAGGACCTCAACGCCGGGCGCAAGCCGGGCGAGGCCAAGGTCCTCTGGCTGATGAAGAACGACGTCGACCTGCCCCGCAACGGCTCCGACGTGTACGGTCCCTGGGTCGTCGGCGACACCGTCGTCAAGGGCATGTACCGCGGCATATCCGGCTACTCGGTGGCCGACGGCAAGCGGAAGTGGACCGTGGACCTGCCCGCCGACCTGTGCGCGGCGCCCGCCCGGACCACCACCGACGGCAAGATCGTCATCGGCGTCAAGAACGGCACCACCAGCAAGGCCGACTGCGCCGACCTCCAGATGATCGATCTGAGGACCGGCAAGGCCGGCTGGAAGAAGTCGATCAAGAAGAACGGCATCTGGGACCTGATGTCGGACATCTCGCTCGCCATCAGCGGGGACACCGTCACCGTCGCCCGCACCGGCAACTCCAACGCCTTCCGGGTCAGCGACGGCACGGAACTCTTCGGCAAGCAGCCCGGCGACTGCCAGCCGTACGCCTTCGCCGGCGGCCCGAAGCTGATCGCCGCGTCCAACTGCCGCACCGGCGACGTCGACAACCCGCAGCAGCAGATCCAGGAGATCGACCCGGTCAGCGGCAAGGCCCGGTGGACGTACCGGGTCAAGCGCGGCTGGGAGGTCGACCGGGTCTACTCGGTGAGCCCGCTGGTCGTCTCGCTGAAGAAGGAGAAGGAGTGGAGCATCCTCTCCCTCCGGGAGAACGGCACGTTCCGTTCCGGGCTGATCAGCGACAAGGGCGACACCTTCGCCCCGGACTGCGGCAGCGCCTTCGCCGTCTTCGGCAAGTCCCTGGACGGCTGCACGGGCGTCGCCGCCGACGCCGACACCTTCTACATGGCCACCGCGCCGGGCAGCGGCCTCGCCCGCACCAACAAGGTCGTGGCGTTCGACCTGAACACCGGGAAGCCCAGGTGGAAGGCCGCAGCCCCGGCCGAGCACGTCGTGAAGCCGCTGCGCATGGAGGGCTCCGACGTGCTGCTCTACGTCGAGGCCGGTTACAACAAGGGCGGCGGCATCGCCACCCTCGCCCCCACCGGCGGCGCCCCGAAGACCCTGTTGCAGCACCCCGCGTCGACGTCCCGGATCGAGAGCACCTTCTACAACGCGAAGGTCGTCTACGAGGACGGCCGGTGCATCGTCGCCAGCGGCCGGGTCAGCGCGAGGAACGACAAGGAAGAGCTGGAGACGAAGACCATGATGGCCTTCGGCAACTGACGGCCCACGCGGGCTCCCGGCGGCGCCGTCCGCCGGAGGCCCGCCGCCGGATCACGACCGGCGGCGACGACGGCACCCGCGGACGCCGCCGGTCCGACCCATCGACTCCCTTCCCCCCCCCCAGAGGTACGTACGTCATGACGCAGCCGCCCCAGCAGCCTCAGCCGGCCCAGCCGCCCAACGAACCGCCCCAGGGCGGCTTCGGCGCGCCCCAGGACCCCCCGCAGGGCGGTTTCGGCGCCCCGCAGGCCCCGCCGCCCGGTGGCTTCGGCGCGCCGACGCCCCCGCCCGCCGACGCCGCGCCCGCCCAGCCCGCCGACGCCGTGCCGCCCGCCGTGCCGGGCGCGGGAGCGCCGCAGGGTGGTTTCGGGGCCCCGCAGGATCCGCCGCCGGGCGGTTTCGGCGCACCGGCCCCGCCGCCCACCGTCACCGCCCAGCCCGCCGCGACCCCGCCGCAGGCGCCGCAGCAGCCCGGGCCGGGCTACGGCTACCCCGGCGGTCAGCCCGGCCAGCCGGGATACGGCTACCCGCAGGCCGGGGCGCCCCAGCCCGGCTACGGCTACCCGCAGGGGCTGCCGCCGGGCCGGCCGCCCCAGCAGGGCTACGGCTTCCCGCCCGGTCAGCCCCCGCAACAGGGTTACGGGTTCCCGCCCGGTCAGCCCCCGCAACAGGGTTACGGGTTCCCGCCCGGTCAGCCCCCGCAACAGGGTTACGGGTTCCCGCCCGGTCAGCCCCCGCAGCAGGGCTACGGCTACGCGACCGCCCCGACGCAGCAGCAGTACCCGCCGCAGCAGAACGGCGACGGAGGCCAGGGCAAGAAGTCCGGCACCCGGACCCGGATCATCGTCGCCGCGTCCGTCGCCGTGGCGCTGATCGTCGGCGGCGGCATCTGGTACGGCTCCAGCGGCGGCGGCGACAAGAAGAAGGACCAGGCCTCCCAGACCACCGGCGGCGCCGGCGAGGGCAAGGGCGGCGGCGGCGAAGCCCCCGACGGCGGCGGCAAGGAGAAGGCCCCGACGGACCCCAAGGCCCGGCTCGCCTTCCAGATGGCCGTGCCCGCCGTCACCGACGTCACCAGGGTCGACGGCTCCTGGCTGACCGACAAGACGTACGTGAAGACCGGCCTGAACGAGATCGTCGGCTACGACGCGGCCAAGGGCGCCAAGCTCTGGTCCGTCCCGCTGGCCGGCCAGCTCTGCGCCGCCTCCCGGCACATGTCGGAGGACTACAAGACGGCCGTCGTCTTCGAGCAGGGCAAGCGCACCAAGGACAAGAAGTACCAGCCGTGCAACCAGGTCGGCGCGCTCGACCTGAAGACCGGCAAGCTCATATGGAGCAAGTCGGTGACCGCCGCCACCAGCGGTGACGCACCGGTCCGGTTCGACGAGGTCACGGTCAGCGGCACCACCGTCGCCGCCGGCGGCACCGAGGGCGGCGCCGCCTTCGACCTGAACACGGGCGCCGAGCGCTGGAAACCGAAGGCCGCCACCGACGGCTGCTACGACCGCGGCTACGGCGGCGGCGCGGCACTCGCGGTGGTCCGCAAATGCGGCACGTACGACGACCCGCAGCTCGTCGTCCAGGCGCTGGACCCGGCCACCGGCGCCCCCATCTCCTCGTACAAGATGCCGCCCGGCGTCGACTACGCGAGCATCGTCTCCACCAAGCCGCTGGTCGTCGCCGCCGACGTCGGCGACACCGCCGGGGACGGCAGCGGCATCTCGGACTTCTTCTCGATCGACGCCTCCACCGGCAAGCTGCTCACCCGGATCGCGGCCGACGGCGACAAGTACGCCGCGCGCTGCGGCTCCACCAAGGTCGAGAGCTGCGCCAAGGTGGCCGTCGGCAACAACCGCATCTATGTGCCGACCGAGGACCACGAGGGCACCGGCGAATACGGCGACACCAACGAGATCGTCTCCTTCGACCTCACCACCGGCAAGCCCACCAGCGACCGGGCCGACGCGGGCGACCGGTACACGATGTTCCCGCTGCGCATGGACGGCGGCGACATCATCGCGTACAAGCTGCCCCCGTACGACAAGGGCGGCCAGATCGTCTCCATCGACGGCGCCACCTTCAAGCAGACCGTGCTGATGGAGAACCCGAACGACAAGCCCACCCGGGACCTGGAGAGAGGCTTCACGCCGGACTACTCCGAGATCGTCTACAGCGACGGGCACCTCTACCTGTCCAGCACCCTCGTGAGCAAGCCGCGCGGGTCCCTGGACACGGGCCGGCGCCTGTTCGTCGGCTTCAGCAGGGGCTGACCGCCGGGCGCGGATCGCGGGGGCGGTGCCCGATCGCCGGGAACCGCCCTCGCCGGCCGCGCCCGCACGGCATCGGCGGCGGGCGATTGTAACAGCGCGTACCGGAGGTGACGAGTCATCAACTGGTCGCCGTTGACGCGCAGTCGGCCATCCGAGCCCTTTGGCCGATAAGGCGTCCGTGACGGCGGGTGAGCGTGTACCTTGCCGGGTCATGGTGGGCCGGGGGGTCTGGCGCCAGTGTTACGGGGGTGTGCTCGATGGGTGTGCGGCTCATGGTGATCGACGATCACCGTCTGCTCGCCGAGGCGCTCGCCTCGGCGCTGAAGCTGCGGGGTCACCGGGTGCTCGCGGCGGCCGCGCCGACCGCGGGGGCGGCGGAACTGGTGATCAGCAGGGCGCCGGAGGTCTGCCTGTTCGGCACCGCGGCCCCCGCCGAACCCGGCGTCTTCGACCCGATCGTCCGCATCCGCCGGGAACGCCCGCAGGTGGCCGTGGTGGTGCTCGGGCCGGTGCCCAGCCCGCGCGGGATCGCGGCGGCCTTCGCGGCGGGCGCCGCGGGATACGTCCGCCACGACGAGCGGATGGAGGGCGTCGAGCGGGCGATGGCCAAGGCCCGCGCCGGGGAGTCCGCGGTGGCGCCGCAGCTCCTCCAGGGGGCCTTCGCCGAACTGCTCGACCCGGCCGCCGCACCGGACGACGAGGGGCAGCGGCTGCTGAGGACGCTCACCCCGCGCGAGGTCGAGGTGCTGATACGGGTCGCGGAGGGCGAGGACACCCGGCTGATCGCGGCCGGGATGCGGATCGCCTCCAGCACCGCGCGCACGCATGTGCAGCGGGTGCTGATGAAGCTGGGCGTCGGCTCCCGGCTGGAAGCGGCGGCGCTCGCGGCCCGCACGGGACTGCTGGACCGCGTCGCGCCGGGCCCGACGACGGGACGCCCGGGCACGGACTGACGCCGGGCTCCTTCCTTTCTCCTTCCTCCCTCCTTCATCCGCTTCCTCCTCCTTCCTTCATCCGTTTCCTCCTCCGCCTCCATCCCGTCATTGACGCTCTTGTTGAGTTGTGGTTCATTGTGTTCGATTGTGTTTGGAGGAGTCTGGTGAAGAAGACGGCAACGACGCTCGCCGACGGCCGGGAGCTGCTCTACTACGACCGCCGCGACGACGCCGTGCGCGACGCCGTCGACCGGCGGCCCCTCGGCGCCGTCTCGACCTCGTCGGAGATCCGCCGGGATCCGTTCCTCGGCGACAGCGTGGCCATCGCCTCGCACCGGCAGGGCCGCACGTACCACCCGCCGGCCGACGAATGCCCGCTCTGCCCCTCGCGGGACGGCCGGCTCAGCGAGATCCCCGAGGCGGACTACGAGGTCGCCGTCTTCGAGAACCGCTTCCCCTCGCTCGCCGGCGACTCCGGGCGCTGCGAGGTGGTCTGCTTCACCGCCGACCACGACGCCTCGTTCAAGGACCTCGCCGAGGAGCAGGCCGCCCTGGTGCTGGCCGCATGGACCGACCGCACCGCCGAACTCGCCCGGCTTCCCCAGGTCGAGCAGGTCTTCTGCTTCGAGAACCGGGGCGCCGAGATCGGTGTCACGCTCGGCCATCCGCACGGGCAGATCTACGGGTACCCCTTCGTCACCCCCCGCACCGAACTGATGCTCCGTTCGACGGCCGCCCACCGCGCCGCCACCGGCCGCAACCTCTTCGAGGACGTGGTGGCCCGCGAGGAGGCCGACGGCACGCGGGTCGTCCTCTCCGGTGAGCACTGGATCGCCTTCGTGCCGTACGCGGCCCACTGGCCGTACGAGGTGCACCTCCACCCCCGCCGTCGCGTCCCCGACCTGCGGGAGCTGGACGACGCGGCGCGCGCGGAGTTCCCGCGCCTCTACCTGGAACTCCTGCGGCGCTTGGACCGGATCTTCGGCCCCGGCGAGCCGCCGACCCCGTACATCTCGGCCTGGCACCAGGCTCCGTTCGAGGCCCCCGGCAGGGAGGACTTCGGACTTCACCTGGAGCTTTTCACCATCCGGCGCACCTCCGGCAAGCTGAAGTTCCTGGCGGGTTCGGAATCCGGCATGAACGTGTTCATCAACGACGTGCCGCCGGAGGCCGCGGCCCAGCGACTGCGAGAGGTAGCGAGCGCGTGAGCAAGCCGCAGAAGAAGTACCTGGTCACCGGCGGTGCGGGGTACGTCGGCAGTGTGGTCGCCCAGCATCTGCTGGAGGCCGGTCACGCGGTCACCGTCCTCGACGACCTCTCGACCGGGTTCCGGGAGGGCGTCCCCGAGGGGGCCGAGTTCATCGAGGGCCGGATCCAGGACGCCGCGAAGTGGCTGGACCCCTCCTACGACGGGGTGCTGCACTTCGCCGCCTTCTCGCAGGTCGGGGAGTCCGTCGCCGACCCGGAGAAGTACTGGGTGAACAACGTCGGCGGCTCCATGGCGCTGCTGGCCGCGATGCGGGACGCCGGGGTGCGGACCCTGGTGTTCTCCTCCACCGCCGCGACCTACGGCGAACCGGCCGCCACCCCCATCACCGAGTCCGACGCCACCGCGCCCACCAGCCCCTACGGCGCCACCAAGCTCGCCGTCGACCACATGATCAGCGGCGAGGCGGCCGCGCACGGACTGGCGGCGGTCTCGCTGCGCTACTTCAACGTGGCGGGCGCGTACGGCGGTTGCGGCGAGCGGCACAGCCCCGAGTCGCACCTCATCCCCCTCGTCCTCCAGGTCGCCCTCGGCAGGCGGGAGTCCATCGCCGTGTACGGCGACGACTACCCGACCCCCGACGGCACCTGCGTCCGCGACTACATCCACGTCGCGGACCTGGCCCAGGCGCATCTCCTCGCCCTGGGCGCGGCCGTGCCGGGCGAGCACCTGATCTGCAACCTCGGCAACGGCAACGGCTTCTCGGTGCGCGAGGTCATCGAGACCGTCCGCGAGGTCACCGGCCACCCGGTCCCCGAGACCGCGGGCCCGCGCCGGGCCGGCGACCCCGCCGTGCTGGTCGCCTCCGCCGCCACCGCCAGGGAACGGCTCGGCTGGACGCCGACCCGCTCCGACCTGGCCGGAATCGTCTCCGACGCCTGGACGTTCGCCCGCCGAGAGGAACACACCGCCCCATGACCGTGCACAGCGCGCCCGGCGAAGCCCGTACCTCGGCGGCCCCCGCCGACGGGGCGGCCGGGGCTCCCGCCGAGGCGGCCCAGCGGCCCGCCGCCGTCCTCCCCGCCGACCCGGCCGACGCCTTCACCGAGCTGTACGGCCGCGCCCCCGAGGGCGTCTGGGCGGCGCCCGGCCGGGTCAATCTGATCGGCGAGTACACCGACTTCAACGACGGCTTCGTGATGCCGCTCGCCCTGCCGCACACCGCGCGCGCCGCCGTGGCCCGCCGCACCGACGGCGAACTGCGGCTCCACTCGGCCGACGTCCCCGACGGGGTGATACGGCTCCGGATCGACGAACTGGCCCCGCGCCAGGGGCACGGCTGGGCCGCCTACCCGGCCGGGGTCGTCTGGGCGCTGCGCGCGGCCGGCCACCCGGTCACCGGGGCGGACGTCCACCTCGCCTCCACCGTGCCCACCGGCGCCGGGCTGTCCTCCTCCGCCGCCCTGGAGGTCGTCACCGCGCTCGCCCTGAACGACCTCTTCGGCCTCGGGCTCACCGCGTCCGAGCTGGCGCTCCTCGGGCAGCGCGCGGAGAACGACTTCGTCGGCGTGCCGTGCGGGATCATGGACCAGATGGCCTCCGCCTGCTGCACGGACGGCCACGCCCTGTACCTCGACACCCGCGACCTCGGCCAGCGCCAGGTCCCGTTCGACCTGGCCGCGCACGGGCTGCGGCTGCTGGTCGTCGACACCCGGGTCAAGCACGCGCTGGGCGACGGCGCGTACGCGCAACGGCGGGTCGGCTGCGAGGCGGGGGCCGCCGCGCTCGGCCTGCGCACCCTGCGCGAACTGCCGTACGAGGGCCTCGCGGCCGCGCTGGAGACCCTGTCCGCCGCCGGGGCGGACGAGTCGGTGGTGCGCTGCGTCCGCCATGTGGTGAGCGAGAACCACCGGGTGGAGCAGGTCATCGCGCTGCTCGACGCGGGCGAGGTCCGCGCGGCGGGCCCGGTCCTCGACGCCGGGCACGCCTCGCTCCGGGACGATCTGCGGGTCTCCTGCCCGGAACTGGACCTGGTGGTGTCGGCGGCGGGCGAGGCCGGGGCGCACGGCGCGCGGATGACCGGGGGCGGCTTCGGCGGCTCGGCGATCGTCCTGGTGGACGAGGCGCGGGCGGACGCCGTGGCCGGGGCCGTGACCGCGGCGTTCGCCTCCGCCGGGTACGCGGAACCGAGGATCTTCCCCGCGGTGCCCTCCGCGGGCGCCCGCCGCCTCGCCTGACCCCTCGCCCGCCCGGGAATCCTTCCCGCCCCCGGTCCGGTCCGCGCTCCGGCCCGCCCCCCGGCCCAGGCCCGCGCTCCGGCCCAGGCCCGCGCTCCGGCCCAGGCCCGCGCCCAGGCCCAAGCCCGTGCGCGGGCCGGTGTCGTCCACAGCCTGTGCACGGGCCGGCCGGACCCGCCGGGAACCCGGTGGGCGTCGGCCGGGTCCCCATTGGCCGATGGGGGACCGGTGTCGGCCAGTTCCGGGAATCGCCTTCCGCGCCGGTCGCCCGGCCTTACCCTGATGCAGAGCACCGGTGGGGGCCGGTGCCGATTCAGGGGTACGAGACAGTCGGGTACGGCGCCCGGGGCGGGGCGGCGGTCCACACACGGCGGCGGCCGTGGGGCCGCGCTCCAACTCCCCGGTCCGGGCGGCCGTACCCGCGCCGTTCCGTCCCTTCCTTCGGAGGGCCGGGATCCGGCCCGGCAGCAGAGGCGGCATGGGGGTGCCTGTGGCCCGTATCCGGGTTCTCGTGGTGGACGACCACCGCATTTTCGCGGAATCGCTCGCGGCGGCACTGGCCGCCGAACCCGACGTCGAGGTGTCGGCGGCCGGCAGCGGCCCCGCCGCGCTGCGGTGCCTGGAGCGCGCCGCCGCCGAGGGGCGCGGCTACGACGTGATGCTGGTCGACGCCGAACTCGGCGCCCTGGCCTCCGGGGGCCGCCGCGCACCCGTGCCGGTCCCCGGCAACGGGGAGAACCCGCCGGTGGACGGCATCTCGCTGGTCGCGGGCGTCCACTCCGCCCGGCCGTCCGTGCGCACGGTGGTGCTCGCCGAGAAGGACGACCCGCACCGGGCCGCCCTGGCGCTCCAGGCGGGGGCCTCCGGCTGGGTCGCCAAGGACTGCTCGCTGCAACGGCTGCTCACCGTCGTACGGGGGGTGCTGCGCGACGAGACGCACCTGCCCCCGGCCCTGCTCACCGGCGTCCTGCGCGAACTGACCGCCGCCCGCAAGCACCGCACCGAGAGCGAACGGCTCGTCGAGTCGCTGACCCCGCGCGAACGCGAGGTGCTGCGCTGCATGGTGGCGGGGCTGGGACGCAAGGCGGTCGCGGAGCGCCTCTTCCTCTCCCCGCACACGGTCCGCACCCATATGCAGAACGTCCTGGGGAAGCTGGGCGTGCATTCGACCCTGGCCGCGGTCGCGCTGGCGCGCCGGGCGGGCGTCGGTCCCGCCGACCTGGAGCCGGCCGGAGCGCCGCTACCCGGGGACGTTGTCGAACGGGGCGGTCAACTGGCGTAGCAGCCCGGCCAGTTCGCCGCGCTCCTGAGTGGAGAGCCGGCCCAGGATGGCGCGCTCCTGGGCCAGCAGCCCGGCCAGCGACTGGTCGGCCTTGTCGCGCCCCTCGGCGGTGAGCCGGACCAGCACGCCCCGGCGGTCGTTCGGATCGGGCAGCCGCTCGACGAGGTTCTTCTTGGCCAGCCGGTCGATCCGGTTGGTCATCGTGCCCGAGGTGACCAGGGTCTGGGTGAGCAGCTGACCGGGGGAGAGCTGATAGGGGGCGCCGGCCCGGCGCAGCGACGTCAGCACGTCGAACTCCCACGGCTCCAGGCCGTGCTCGGAGAACGCGATGCGGCGGGCCCGGTCCAGATGGCGGGCCAGACGGGAGACGCGGCTCAGCACCTCAAGCGGTTCCACGTCGAGGTCGGGGCGCTCGCGGCGCCATGCAGCGACCAGTCGGTCGACCTCGTCCTCCATGGGTTCAGTGTAGAGGATCTGTCGACATGAAGTCTCTTGAGTTCGAGTGTCTTGAGTTGAAGTATCTTGACATCGAGGTAAATTCTTCGCGATGCTGGCCGCATGACCGCACCCCTCTGGGATCCGCAGCAGTACCTGCGCCACGCCGACCACCGCACCCGCCCCTTCCACGACCTCCTGGCCCGCGTCCCCGAGCCGCCCACCGCCCCGGGCGCCACCCCCGCGCCCCGCGTCGCCGACCTCGGCTGCGGCGCCGGAAACGTCACCGTCCTGCTCGCCGACCGCTGGCCCCGCGCCCGCATCACCGGCTACGACAACTCCCCGCAGATGTTGGAACGGGCCCGCGCCCACGCCGGACCCCTGCTCGACTTCGCCGAGGCCGACGCCACGACCTGGACCCCCGCAGAGCCGTACGACGTGATCGTCTCCAACGCCCTGCTCCAATGGGTCCCCGGCCACCTCGCACGCCTCCCCCTCTGGCTGGACGCCCTCACCCCCGGCGGCACGCTCGCCCTCCAGGTCCCCGGCAACTTCGACCAGCCCACCCACGTCCTGATGCGGGAACTGACCGGTTCCCCGCGCTGGCGCGACCGCCTCGGCGGAGTGCTGCGCCACGCCGACGCCGTGCCCGAACCCGCCGTCTACCTCGACACCCTGACCGGCCCCGGCGTCACGGCCGACGTCTGGGAGACCACCTACCTGCACCTGCTGACCGGCGAGGACCCGGTGCTCGACTGGATGAAGGGCACCGGCCTGCGCCCCGTCCTGACCGCCCTCGACGACGACCCCGGGGCCCGCGAGGAGTTCCTCGCCGCCTACCGCGACCTGCTGCGCACCGCCTACCCGGCCGGCCCGCACGGCACGGTCCTGCCGTTCCGCCGCATCTTCGCCGTCGCCCACAAGGAGAACCGGTGATCAACGCCCTCGACCACGTCCAGCTGGCCGCCCCCGCCGGCTCCGAGGACGCGCTGCGCGCGTACTACGCGGACGCCCTCGGCCTGACGGAGATCCCCAAACCCCCGGCGCTCGCGGCCCGCGGCGGCTGCTGGTTCCAGACGGGTCCCGTCCAGCTCCACCTCGGCATCGAGAAGGACTTCCGCCCGGCCCGCAAGGCCCACCCCGGCCTGCGCGTCACCGGCATCGAGGACTACGCCGCCCGGCTCCGGGCGCACGGCGCGGAGGTGAGCTGGGACGACTCCCTGCCCGGACACCGGCGCTTCTTCAGCCACGACCCGGTGGGCAACCGCCTGGAGTTCCTGGAGCCGACGGAAACGAGCTGACGGAAACGGATCCGACGGAAACGCGCCCGACCGAAGCGGCCCGGTGGGGGCGGGGCCGACGGGCCGGTGAAGGGCTGACGCGCCGGGCGCGTCAGAGCTCCTTCAGCGCTTCCAGCGTGATGTCGACGTCGATCGGAAACGGGACGTGCGTCTTCAGCCGGTCGTGGTGGATCCCCGTCAGGGCGTACGCCTTCGACACCGGATCCAGCTCGTAGACCCGCACCACCGGGTGCTGATCGGTGCCCGCCACATCCACCAGCCAGAAGTTCGGAATGCCGGCCGCCGCGTACTTCTGCGGCTTGGCGTCCCGGTCGCGGGCCTCGGAGTCGGGCGAGACCACCTCGACGGCGAGCAGGACGTCGGCCGCCTGGAAACGAGTCTGCTCGAAACCCGTCAGAGCGTCCTCATGGACGACGGAGACGTCCGGCTCGGGGCCGTTGCGATGGTCGAGGACCACCGTCATCTCGCGTTCGATCTTCAGCTCGCCCGGCACCGTGCTGCGCAGCCCGTTCACCAGGAGGTCGATCATCTTGGCGTGGAAACGCCGCTGCGGACTCACGAAGACCAGGCTCCCGTCGATCAGCTCGGTGTGCGGCGGGAGATCGGGCAAGGCGAACAGGTCGTCCACCGTGTATCCGTCCTGGGGCGGCACCGGCCAGCGGCTGCTGTGCCCGGTGATCGGCTCGGCGGTCATGGTTCCTCCCATGGACGGGATTCTCGGCCCTGTGAACCACGGTACGGGCCGGTTCCCCCCTCCGTCATCAGGACGAGTGATCACGGTGCGTCGCGGCTGACGGACGAGCACGGCCCGCCCCCGCGGCCGCGCCCCGTTCAGCTCTTGCGGTGTCCTATCAGCCGGGGCTTCGACTCCAGGTTCTCCAGACCGTGCCAGGCCAGGTTCACCAGATGGGCCGCGACCTCCGCCTTCTTCGGCTTGCGCGCGTTCACCCACCACTGACCGGTCAGCGCGACCATGCCGACCAGCGCCTGCGCGTACAGCGGAGCCAGCTTCGGATCGAAGCCGCGGGCCTTGAACTCCAGGCCCAGGATGTCCTCCACCTGCGTGGCGATGTCACTGATCAGCGACGCGAACGTCCCCGTCGACTGGGCGACGGGGGAGTCGCGGACCAGGATGCGGAACCCGTCCGTGTACGTCTCGATGTAGTCGAGCAGCGCGAACGCCGCCTGCTCCAGCAGCTCACGCGGATGCCCGGCCGTCAGCGCACCCGTCACCATGTCGAGGAGACGGCGCATCTCCCGGTCCACGACCACCGCGTACAGCCCCTCCTTGCCGCCGAAGTGCTCGTACACCACCGGCTTCGAGACCCCCGCACGGGACGCGATCTCCTCCACCGAGGTGCCCTCGAAGCCCTTGTCGGCGAAGAGCGTGCGACCGATGTCCAGCAACTGCTCACGACGCTCCTTCCCGGTCATCCTGACCCGGCGGGCCCGCCGGCCCGAGGAGGAACGGTTGTTCTCGCTGCTGGTACTGGAGTCGGTCGCCACGTCGTCAATCATGCCGCGTCGCCGCGTGCCGGGTCGCGGCGGGCACCGATACGCCGGGACGCGATCCGGGCCGAGTCCGGCCACCGCACGTCGTACGCCCACCCCAGCCGCTCGAACCAGCGGATCAGCCGGGCACTCGAATCCACCTGCCCCCGCTCCACCCCGTGCCGCGCGCTCGTCGGATCCGCGTGATGCAGGTTGTGCCACGACTCCCCGCAGGACAGCACCGCCAGCCACCACACGTTCCCCGACCGGTCACGCGACCGGAAAGGCCGCTTCCCCACCGCGTGACAGATCGAGTTGATCGACCACGTCACATGGTGCAACAGCGCCACCCGCACGAGCGACCCCCACAGGAAAGCGGTCGCCGCACCCCACCACGACATCGTCACCAGACCGCCCACCAGCGGCGGAACGGCCAGCGACACCACCGTGAACGTGACGAAGTGACGGGACACCGCGCGCATCGCCGGATCCTTGATCAGATCGGGCGCGTACTTCTGCTGCGGCGTCTGCTCGGCGTCGAACATCCAGCCGATATGCGCCCACCACAGCCCCTTCAGCAGCGCCGACAACGACTCGCCGAACCGCCACGGCGAATGCGGATCGCCCTCCGCGTCCGAGAACCGATGATGCCTGCGATGATCCGCCACCCACCGCACCAACGGCCCCTCCACCGCCAGCGAACCCGCCACCGCCAGCGCGATCCGCAACGGACGCCGCGCCTTGAACGAACCATGCGTGAAATGGCGGTGGAAACCGACCGTGATGCCATGACACCCGATGAAGTACATCGCCACCAGCAGCCCCAGATCCAGCCAGCTCACCCCCCACCCCCAGGCCACCGGCACCGCCGCCACCAGAGCCGCGAACGGCACCACGATGAACAGCAGAAGAGCGATCTGCTCGACCGACCGCTTGCTGTCCCCGCCCAGCGTGCCGGACGGAAGGACCTGATCACCGGCCGACGACGGATCCGCGTCGTCGATCACGGCGGGGCTGGTGTTCATGACGAGTCCCCTGGGGATGAGAAATACGACGGACAGTCCTGGCTACGGTTCCGTAACCTACGGTCACGTAAGTATGGCAGCGCGAAGACCCGCCGCACGAGAGCGCGACGGGCCACGCGGCCGGGGAAAACCCGAACGGGCCGCCAGCGATGCCGACGGCCCGGACACCTATCCTGGTGGAGTCGGACAGCGCGGTCCGCACTCCGCATTCCCGGGTGGCGCCGGCACCGCTGCCGGCCGCGGCCCCGGAGACCCCGTGCCCGCGTGCCTCCCGCCACCACCCACGTGGGGGAACCGCAACGCGACGCACCTCCTCATTCACTGCAAGGAGCCGCACACTGTGAGCAGTGCCGACCAGACCCCCGCCGCCAGCCCCGAGCTGCGCGCCGACATCCGCCGCCTCGGCGACCTGCTGGGCGAGACCCTCGTACGCCAGGAGGGCCGGGAACTCCTCGACCTCGTCGAACAGGTCCGCGCCCTGACCCGCACCGACGGCGAGGCCGCCGCCGCCCTCCTCGGCGACACCGACCTGGAGACCGCCGCCCGCCTCGTCCGGGCCTTCTCCACCTACTTCCACCTCGCCAACGTCACCGAGCAGGTCCACCGCGCCCGCGAGATGCGCGACCGGCGCGCCGCCGAGGGCGGAGTCCTCGCCCGCACCGCCGACCGCCTCAAGGACGCCGACCCGCAGCACCTGCGCGAGACCGTCAAGAACCTCAACGTGCGGCCCGTCTTCACCGCCCACCCCACCGAAGCCGCCCGCCGCTCCGTCCTCAACAAGCTCCGCCGCATCGCCGAACTCCTCGAAACCCCCGTCATCGACGCCGACCGGCGCCGCCAGGACCTCCGCCTCGCCGAGAACATCGACCTCATCTGGCAGACCGACGAACTCCGCGTCGTCCGCCCCGAACCCGTCGACGAGGCCCGCAACGCCATCTACTACCTCGACGAACTCCACACCGGCGCCGTCGGCGACGTACTGGAGGACCTCGCCGCCGAACTCGAACGCGTCGGCGTCGAACTCCCCGCCGGCACCCGCCCCCTCACCTTCGGCACCTGGATCGGCGGCGACCGCGACGGCAACCCCAACGTCACCCCCGACGTCACCCGCGACGTCCTGATCCTCCAGCACGAACACGGCATCACCGACGCCCTCGAACTCATCGACCACCTGCGCGCCCAGCTCTCCAACTCCATCCGCTACACCGGCGCCACCGACGAACTCCTCACCTCCCTCCAGACCGACCTCGAACGCCTCCCCGAGATCAGCCCCCGCTACAAGCGCCTCAACGCCGAGGAGCCCTACCGGCTCAAGGCCACCTGCATCCGCCAGAAGCTCCTCAACACCCGCGAACGCCTCGCCGGCGGCACCCCCCACCGCCCCGGCTGCGACTACCTCGGCACCGCCGACCTCCTCGCCGACCTCGCGCTCATCCAGACCTCCCTGCGCGAACACCGCGGCGGACTCTTCGCCGACGGCCGCATGGACCGCACCATCCGCACCCTCGCCGCCTTCGGCCTCCAACTCGCCACCCTCGACGTCCGCGAACACGCCGACGCCCACCACCACGCCCTCGGCCAGCTCTTCGACCGGCTCGGCGAGGAATCCTGGCGCTACGCCGACATGCCCCGCGAATACCGGCAGAAGCTCCTCGCCAAGGAACTCCGCTCCCGCCGCCCCCTCGCCCCCACCCCAGCCCCCCTCGACGCCGCCGGACAGAAGACCCTCGGCGTCTTCCACACCGTCAAGGAAGCCTTCGAACGCTTCGGCCCCGAAGTCATCGAGTCCTACATCATCTCCATGTGCCAGGGCGCCGACGACGTCTTCGCCGCCGCCGTCCTCGCCCGCGAAGCCGGACTCCTCGACCTCCACGCCGGCTGGGCCAAGATCGGCATCGTCCCCCTCCTGGAGACCACCGACGAACTCCGCGCCGCCGACGTCATCCTCGACGACATGCTCGCCGACCCCTCCTACCGCCGCCTCGTCTCCCTCCGCGGCGACGTCCAGGAGGTCATGCTCGGCTACTCCGACTCCTCCAAGTTCGGCGGCATCACCACCTCCCAGTGGGAGATCCACCGCGCCCAGCGCCGCCTCCGCGACGTCGCCCACCGCTACGGCGTACGCCTCCGCCTCTTCCACGGCCGCGGCGGCACCGTCGGCCGCGGCGGCGGCCCCTCCCACGACGCCATCCTCGCCCAGCCCTGGGGCACCCTCGAAGGCGAGATCAAGGTCACCGAACAGGGCGAGGTCATCTCCGACAAGTACCTCATCCCGGCCCTCGCCCGCGAGAACCTCGAACTGACCGTCGCGGCCACCCTCCAGGCATCCGCCCTGCACACCTCGCCCCGCCAGTCCGACGAAGCCCTCGCCCGCTGGGACGCGGCCATGGACACCGTCTCCGACGCCGCCCACGCCGCCTACCGCACCCTCGTCGAGGACCCCGACCTCCCCGCCTACTTCTTCGCCTCCACCCCCGTCGACCAGCTCGCCGAACTCCACCTCGGCTCACGCCCCTCCCGCCGCCCCGACTCCGGCGCCGGACTCGACGGACTCCGCGCCATCCCCTGGGTCTTCGGCTGGACCCAGTCCCGCCAGATCGTCCCCGGCTGGTACGGCGTCGGCTCCGGCCTCAAGGCCCTGCGCGAAGCCGGCCTCGACACCGTCCTCGACGAAATGCACGAACACTGGCACTTCTTCCGCAACTTCATCTCCAACGTCGAGATGACCCTCGCCAAGACCGACCTGCGCATCGCCCGCCACTACGTCGACACCCTCGTCCCCGACGAGCTCAAGCACGTCTTCGACACCATCGAGGCCGAACACGCCCTCACCGTCCAGGAAGTCCTCAAGGTCACCGGCGCCTCCGAACTCCTCGGCACCAGCCCGGTCCTCCAGCAGACCTTCGCCATCCGCGACGCCTACCTCGACCCCATCTCCTACCTCCAGGTCTCCCTGCTGGCCCGCCAGCGCGAAGCCGCCGCACGCGGCGAGGACCCCGACCCCCTGCTCGCCCGCGCCCTGCTCCTCACCGTCAACGGAGTCGCCGCCGGCCTCCGCAACACCGGCTGACCGACACCCCCACCCGGGGCAGGCCCCGCCACCCCGACACAACCCACAACCGCACAACCCACGACACAACACACCGCGGCAGCGCCACGACCACACGGCGCTGCCGCGGCGTCACACCATCGACATCGCGTCACCCCGTCACAACGCGAAGAACACCGACACCAACAGAACCACCCCCGCGATCCCCGTCCCCCACGCCACCCGCGACAACCGCATCCCCCCACCGATCACCAACGCCGCCAACAACAACGCACCGCCCAACGGCACCCACGCCAGCAGAAAACCCGGCACCCCCGCACGCACCACCTCATCCGTCCCCGGCCGCACCACCACCGGAAAACGATCACCACGCCGCGCCCCGACCGACTTCTCGACCGACACCCGGGCCCGCCCCACCGCCTCCCCCGACGGCACGAACGGCCCCGTGCACACCTCCGCACCACACCCCGTCACAGTCATCGACCCGTGCTCACGCCCCTTGGACAGCACGACGTGCTGCGCCGCGTCCCACGAGGACCGCACCCCCGCGACGAGCAGCAACAGCACCACACAGCCCATGGCAGCCGTACGGGCATGGACCAGGGCGCGGTGGGAGGAGCTCCGCTTCATGGGGAGCGATCCTTGGACAGACCGGCGCGCCGGTCAACTCAAGACCGAAAACCACCGCCATACCAGCCGAAATGTCCACAGTCGCGCCCCGGCCGCCCGGCCCCCGAAGCCGCGCCCCGGCCGCCCGGCCCCCGAAGCCGCGCCCCGGCCGCCCGGCCCCCGAAGCCGCGCCCCGGCCGCCCGGCCCCCGGAGCCGCGGACAGGGCCCGGGAGCCCGTACCGCCCGAGCTCAGGAGTTGTACGCGCCCTGTGCCCGCTCCAGCCCCTCCGCCAGCAGACACTCCACCGAGTCCGCCGCCCGGTCCACGAAGTACGCCAGCTCCTTGCGCTCCGCCGACGAGAAGTCCTTCAGCACGAAATCCGCCACCGGCATCCGCCCCGGCGGCCGGCCGATCCCGAACCGCACCCGGTGATAGCCCGCACCCAACGACTTCGTCATCGACTTCAGCCCGTTGTGCCCGTTGTCGCCGCCGCCCAGCTTCAGCCGCAGCGTCCCATAGTCGATGTCCAGCTCGTCATGGACCGCCACGACCCGCTCCGCCGGCACCTTGTAGAAGTCGCACAGCGCCGACACCGGACCACCGGACAGATTCATGAACGACATCGGCTTCGCCAGCACCACCCGCCGGCTCGACGGCCCGGGCGGACCCATCCGGCCCTCCACCACCTGCGCCTGCGCCTTCTGCGCCCGCTTGAACTTCCCGCCGATCCGCTCGGCGAGCAGATCGACGACCATGAACCCCACGTTGTGCCGGTTCGCCGCGTACTCCGGCCCCGGATTGCCCAGCCCCACGACGAGCCAGGGGGCGGTGACGTCGGACATCTGCGCTCGGTCTCCTCGCATACGGACGGCCCCGGACACCCCGGACGGCCTCGATCAGCAGAAATCAGCAGAAATCAACAGAAAAACGGGGCGGCGGATCCCGGACACCGGAACCGCCGCCCCGTCAGTGAAGCGCTACGGACGAGGCTCAGGCCTCGGCGCCCTCTTCCCCAGCACCCTCGGCGGCCGGCTCCTCGGCCTGCGCGGCCACGACCTGCAGCACGATGGCGTCCTCGTCACCGGCCAGCACGGAACCCTTGGGCAGCGGGATGTCCTTGGCGTGGACGGACGCACCCGCGTCCAGACCCGCGATCGAGACCGTGACGGACTCGGGGATGTGGGTGGCCTCGGCCTCGACCAGCAGGGTGTTCTGCACGTACTCCAGCAGGTTGCCGCCCGGGGCCAGGTCGCCCTCGACGTGCACCGCGACCTCGACGTTGACCTTCTCGCCGCGCTTGACCGTCAGCAGGTCGACGTGCTCCAGGAAGCCCTTCAGCGGGTCGCGCTGCACGGCCTTCGGGATGACCAGGGCGTCCTTGCCCTCCAGCTCCAGACCGATCAGCACGTTCGGGGTCTTGAGCGCCATCATCAGGGCGTGGCCCGGCAGCGTGATGTGAACCGGCTCGGCACCGTGACCGTAGACGACCGCGGGAACCTGACCCGCACGACGGGCCCGACGGGCGGCGCCCTTGCCGAACTCGGTACGGGCCTGGGCGGCGAGCTTGACCTCAGCCATGACTGCACTCCTCGTAGGATGACAACACTCGGACGGTCACCCGGCCCACGACAGGCCTGCTACGAAGAGCGCGTCGATAACGGACCGCCGTACACACGAGTACGGCCTCCCTCGCCGAGCAACTCGTCGAGTCTACCCGGCGCGGAGGCCGCACCCCAAAGTGGATCTACCGCGAAGCGGATCCGTCGCGTCACACCACCGGACTACTGCTCCTCGAAGAGGCTGGTGACCGAACCGTCCTCGAACACCTCGCGCACCGCGCGCGCGATCGTCGGCGCGATCGACAGCACCGTGATCTTGTCCAGCTCCAGCTCACCCGGCGTCGGCAGCGTGTCCGTGAAGACGAACTCGCTCACCTTGGAGTTCTTCAGCCGGTCCGCGGCCGGACCCGACAGCACACCGTGCGTCGCCGTCACTATGACGTCCTCGGCGCCGTGCGCGAACAGCGCGTCGGCCGCGGCGCAGATCGTGCCACCGGTGTCGATCATGTCGTCGACCAGGACACAGACCCGGCCCTTCACATTGCCGACCACCTCGTGGACCGTCACCTGGTTGGCGACGTCCTTGTCACGACGCTTGTGCACGATCGCCAGCGGCGCGTCCAGCCGGTCGCACCAGCGGTCCGCGACCCGCACCCGGCCCGCGTCCGGCGAGACCACCGTCAGCTTCGAACGGTCCACCTTCGCGCCGACGTAGTCCGCCAGGATCGGCAGCGCGAACAGGTGGTCCACCGGGCCGTCGAAGAAGCCCTGGATCTGGTCCGTGTGCAGATCCACGGTGAGAATCCGGTCGGCGCCCGCCGTCTTCATCAGATCCGCGATCAGCCGCGCCGAGATCGGCTCACGGCCACGGTGCTTCTTGTCCTGCCGGGCGTAGCCGTAGAACGGCACGATCACCGTGATGGAGCGGGCCGACGCGCGCTTCAGCGCGTCCAGCATGATCAGCTGCTCCATGATCCACTTGTTGATCGGGGCGGTGTGGCTCTGGATCAGGAAGCAGTCGGCGCCGCGGGCGGACTCCTGGAAGCGGACGTAGATCTCACCGTTGGCGAAATCGAAGGCCTTCGTCGGCACGAGACCGACACCCAGCTGGTGTGCGACCTCCTCGGCAAGCTCGGGGTGGGCGCGGCCGGAGAAGAGCATCAGTTTCTTCTCGCCGGTCGTCTTGATCCCGGTCACAGCACAGTCTCCTCAGACGTGTTCCTGGCACCGCGCGCATGTGTCCCGATGTGCGACGAGCCAGCCGAAATGGGGTGAGCACCTATCACGTTACGCCGTGCACGGCGTACCTGTTTCCGGTCAGCTTTCGCCCTCGTGCTCCGCCGCAGCCGACTGGGCCGCCTGCGCGGCGGCGCTCCCGGGACGCTTACGGGCCACCCAACCCTCGATATTCCTTTGCTGGCCACGGGCGACGGCCAGCGAGCCCGGCGGCACGTCCTTGGTGATGACCGAGCCCGCCGCGGTGTAGACGCCGTCCCCGACCGTGACGGGAGCCACAAACATATTGTCCGAACCGGTACGGCAGTGGGAGCCGATCGTGGTGTGGTGCTTGGCCACACCGTCGTAGTTCACGAACACGCTCGCGGCGCCGATGTTGGTGTGGTCGCCGATCGTCGCGTCGCCGACGTAGCTCAGATGCGGAACCTTGGTGCCCTCGCCGATCACGGCGTTCTTCATCTCGACGTACGTGCCGGCCTTGGCCTTCGTCCCGAGGTTCGTGCCCGGCCGCAGATACGCGTACGGGCCGACCGTCGCGCCCTCGCCGATCACCGCCCCGTCCGAGACCGTGTTGTCCACGCGCGCGCCCGGGCCCACGCGGGTGTCCTTGATCCGGGAGTTCGGGCCGACCTCGGAGTCCTCCGCGAGATGCGTGGCGCCGAGCAGCTGGGTGCCCGGGTGCACGATCACGTCCCGCTCGTAGGTGACGGTGACGTCGATCAGCGTGGACGCCGGGTCGACGACGGTCACCCCGGCCGTCATGGCCCGCTCCAGCAGCCGCTGGTTCAGCAGCCGCCGCGCCTCGGCCAGCTGGACGCGGTTGTTGATGCCGAGGATCTCGCGGTGGTCGCCGGCGACGCAGGCGCCGACCCGGTGACCGGCCTCCCGCAGGATGGACAGCACGTCGGTGAGGTACTCCTCGCCCTGGCTGTTGTCCGTGCGGACCTTGCCGAGCGCGTCCGTGAGCAGCCGGCCGTCGAAGGCGAACACCCCGGAGTTGATCTCCCGGATCGCCCGCTGGGCGTCGCTCGCGTCCTTGTGCTCGACGATCTCGGTGACCGCGCCGTCGGCCGGGTCGCGGACGATCCGCCCGTAGCCGGTGGAGTCGGGGACCTCGGCGGTCAGCACGGTGACGGCGTTGGCGTCGGCGGTGTGCGTCGCCGCGAGCGCGGCGAGCGTCTCGCCGGACAGCAGCGGGGTGTCGCCGCAGACGACGATCACGGTGCCCTCGACGGTCCCGCCCAGCTCGTCGAGCCCGACGCGCACGGCGTTGCCGGTGCCCCGCTGCTGGGCCTGGTACGCGGTGCGCAGCCGGTCGTCCAGGGCGGTGAGGTGCGCGGTGACCCGCTCGCTCTCGTGGCCGACGACCACGACGAGGTGGGCCGGGTCCAGCGCGCGGGCGGCTGCGACGACGTGTCCGACGAGCGAACGCCCGGCGATCTTGTGCAGGACCTTGGGAGTCTTCGACTTCATGCGGGTGCCCTCACCCGCTGCGAGGACGACGACGGCTGCCGGGCGTTCGGAGCTCACGGAAATGCCCTTCGGCTTCGGGTGGTGGACATCCGAAGGATACCGGGGGGTCTGTGGGGCGTCGGCGGGTGGACGGGTGGGCGGACAGATGGGCGGACATGCGTGCGGGCCCCGACCTTGGCGGTCGGGGCCCGAGGGTGAAGCTCCCCCACCAGGATTTGAACCTGGACATACGAGACCAAAACTCGCAGTGCTGCCTGATTACACCATGGGGGATTATTCCCGACTAAACCGGACATCTTGCTGGCCTGTCGGGCTGGCACCCAACACTATGCCGTACCAAGTGCCTTCTACGCGACGATAGAGTTCGGCGCTTTTGATCACGTAGATGATCAAGCAGCCGCGGTATGTCTCGGCGGTGTTCTTGCGGACTGTCCTGGGGTTGTGCTTTTTCAGGGTCGCCTTCTGGAAGGAGGTGACGGGGACGCCTGTCAGATCGGCCCAGAAGCGCTCGGCCCCAGCGACGTCCGCCGACTCGTGGATGCTGACCCGGAGGTGCAGGCGCTCGCGTGTGACCCCCAGCAGTTCGAGCCAGCGCAGGTACAGCGTGATCACGTTGGGGTCGCTGTTGATGAAGAGGAGGCTTTCGCGGCGGCTGTACGTCTTGTCCTTGGCGCCTTCGGCCCAGTAGAGCGTGACGCCTGCGAGGAAGAGTTCCCGGTCCGACAGCTCGCCGACGGCGGCGCATGCCTGAGCCTTGGTCCTCCGGCGATCCTCGTCCTGGGCGGCGCGCAGGCGTGACAGGCCGGCATTCATGAGCGCTCGGCGTTCTTCGTCCGTATAGCGCGGCTCCGGCTTCGGCAGGTCCCGTACCCACAGGGAGATCGAACTCTTCGAGCAGCCCAGTTCCACCTGGATCTGGTCGTAGGTCATTCCCTGGAGCCGTAGCTCCCGGGCCTTTGCGCGCAGGTCGTCCTTGGCGTTGGGGCGTTTCGTCCACTCGGGGGCGGGCTCTCCCTGGACGAGGCGGTTCAGGATGTCGTTGTTGTCGATGTGCAGGCGGTCGCGGATCTGGCGGCGGCTGAGTCCCGCCCGGCGGAGGGCGACGGCCTGGGCGCGCAGGCCCTCGAAGTCGGCGTACTTGCTCGTGATTTCCGTCATGTGCCGAGCGTCGTCCGGAATGCGGACGTCCGGTGCGAAAGCCTGCTCGATTCACCTTTTCAAGCGATACGTGACTGTTCTGTCCCCGTTCGGCGGACACGCGTGCTGTCCAGGTCGCCCGAAAATGAGGTGCGTGCGCCCGTAGTCTGGACGGCATGACCGCAACGGGGGAACACCGGGAAGCCGTGGGTGAGACCGCCCGCGGCTATGCGTGGTGGCAACGGCGGCGGAGTGTCGCACTGGATGTCGGGCTGGCGATCCTGTCGGCCCTGGAATGCGCGTTGGAAGGGGTGGACTTCGCCGCCAACGCCGCGCTGCCGGTGCCGGTGGGCGTGCTGTTCGGGCTGGTCGCGGGGTCCGTGCTGGTGGTGCGGCGGCGCTGGCCGATCGTCGTGGTGCTGGTGGCGGTCGCGACGACGCCCGCCCAGATGGGCTTCCTGATGGGCCTGGTCGGGCTCTACACGCTGGCCGCGTCGGAGGTGCCGCGCAGGATCACGGCGGTGCTGGCGGGGATGTCCTTCACCGGGTCGTTCATCGTCACCTATGTACGGATGCGGCAGAGCGTCGCCGAGCAGGCCGATTTCGGGCCGGGCGACGGGTACGTGCCGCTGATCGCCCTCTTCATGTCGTTGGGGCTGACCGCGCCGCCCGTGCTGTTCGGCCTGTACATAGGGGCCCGGCGGCGGCTGATGGAGAGCCTGCGGGAGCGGGCGGACTCGTTGGAGCGGGAGCTCTCGCTGCTGGCCGACCGGGCCGAGGAGCGGGCCGAGTGGGCGCGGGCGGAGGAGCGCACCCGGATCGCCCGCGAGATGCACGACGTGGTGGCGCACCGGGTGAGCCTGATGGTGGTGCACGCCGCCGCGCTCCAGGCGGTGGCGCCGAAGGATCCGGCGAAGGCGGTACGGAACGCGGCGCTGGTCGGTGACATGGGGCGGCAGGCGCTCACGGAGCTGCGGGAGATGCTGGGGGTGCTGCGGGCGGGGGAGCCGGTGGCGCCCCGGTCGGCGCAGGCGCCGTTGGCGTCGGTGGGCCGGGCGGCGGCCGCGGCCGCCGCGGCGGCGGTGGATGAGGGGCCTCGGCTGGCCGAGGTGGAGAAGCTGGTCGGGGAGTCCCGGGCGGCCGGGATGACGGTGGAGCTGTCGGTGCACGGCGAGGTCCGTTCGTACGCGCCGGAGGTCGAGCAGACCGCGTACCGGGTGGTGCAGGAGGCGCTGACGAACGTGCACAAGCACGCGGCGGGTGCGAGGGCGTGGGTGCGGCTGGCGCATCGCGGCTCGGAGGTCGCGATGCAGGTGGAGAACGGTCCGTCGGACGCCGCGACGGCGGATGCCGGGCTGCCGAGCGGGGGGAACGGGCTGGTCGGCATGCGGGAGCGGGTGTTGGGGCTCGGGGGTGTGTTCGTCTCGGGGCCGACGGACGCGGGGGGTTTCCGGGTGTCGGCGGTGCTGCCGGCCGAGGGGGCCGCGTCGGCCTGACCGGGCCGGGCGCGGGCGGGACGGGTGCACCGGTGGGCGAGGGCGCGGCCTGGCCGGGGCCGGCCGGTCGTCGGGGGCGGTGCTCGGGCGGTGTCCGGCCGGCGCTCGGACGGTGTTCAGGCGGTGTCCGGCAGGTGTCCGGCAGGTGTTCAGCCGGCGGTGAGGCGTTCCGGCTGGATGCCGGTGACGAGTGCGGTCAGGGCCTGGTCGATGTCCGGGCCGAGGTACCAGTCGCCGGTGTGGTCGATGCTGTAGACGCGGCCGTCGGCGTCGATCGCGAGGACCGCCTGGCCTTCGCCCTCCTCGCCCAGGGGGCTGAGCTCGGTCTCCAGGGCCCGGCCGAGGTCGTTGAGGGTGCGGGCGAGGTGGAGGCCGCTCATGGGGTCTATGCGCACCGGGGCCGGTGCGATCTGCCGGCCGGGGGCGGCGGCCCTGATGTGCAGGCCGCCGAATTCCGCCCAGGCCTCCACGGCCGCGGGGAAGACGGCGTGCTGGTGGCCGGCGGGCGACCGGTGCGCGCGCAGGGCGTCGGCCCATTCCTCGGCCCGGCGGATGTCCCAGCGGCCGGGCTGCCAGCCCGCGGTGCGCAGGGCGGTGTCGACGGGGGTGGGGAAGCGGGGCGTGGCGGGGTGGCCGTGGGGCGCGGGGGCCGTCGGTGCGGGGAGGTCGGTTCGGTCGTGCATCGGCGCGTGGTCAGCCCTTCTCGGCGGTGGTCGCCGCCCCGTCCGTCGCGAGGTCGACGGGGCGTACGCCGAAGTGGGCGAGCATCGCCGTGCAGGAGCGGCAGGGCGGGGCGTAGCTGCCGTGGAGGGGGTCGCCGTCCTCGCGGATGCGTCGGGCGGTGAGGCGGGAGTGCTTGAGGGCGCGGCGGGCCTCGCCGTTGGTGAGGGGTTTGCGGCGGGCGCGCTTGGAGCGGGCGGATTCGGCGGCGGTGAGGTGGCGGGAGAGGAGGATGGCTTCGGGGCAGCGGCCGGTGAAGCGTTCGCGTTGGCCGCTGGTGAGGGTGTCGAGGAAGTCCTGCACCAGAGGGTGGAGGGCGGGGGGCTGGTCGCCCTTGCCGGCGGTGCAGGTGAGTGTCTCGCCGCGTACGGACAGGGCGGCGGCCACCGCGGGGAGGATGCCGTCGCGGCGGTGGCGCAGGTGGGGTGCGTGGCTGGTGCGGGTGGCGCTCCAGCTGAGGCGTGGATCGCCGGGTGTGGTCGTGGGTGTGACTGTTGGTGCGGTGTGCATGGTGCCGTTCCCTCCCGTGGCCGCGGCGGTGGCCGCGTGGTGCGCACGCCCCCGAGTTGTGGTGACAGCCTGCCAAATGTCCGGGCTGGTGGGGAAGCTGGGGCGGGGTTATGCGGCTTTGTGTCGCTCCTGGGTGGTGGGTCGGTGGTGTGTCGGGTGGCTGGTCGTGACGGTGGGTGACGGGTGGGGGGAGGGGTGGTGAGGGGGAGGGGCGGCGGTTCTCGCCGTGGTGGGGTGTGGGGTGCGGGGGGTGGCTGTGAGAAGGGTGCGGGGGCGGGTTCGGTTCGGGTGGCACCGCATAGGCTGTGCCCGGACCGTTCCCCGCGGCCGGTCCTCATCAGCCAGACGCAGCAGGGGGCAACGCCATGACGACAGGTCGGCCCGGGCAGCAAGCCGCGCCGCCGAACGCGGCCTACGCCGGGCAGCTCGTGCACTTCCCGGATCCGGTTCGTGCGGCCCGTCATCCCGGGGGTGTGCGGATGGGGGCGGGCGGGAGTCCGGATTTCGCCCCGTACGCGCGGGCGGCGGCGGAGATCGCGGAGCCGCCGCAGGGTTTCGGTGTGGATGAGTTGCGGCTCACCGATTACGTCTCGGCGAACGCGGCGCTGGCGGCGAGCGGGCACGAGCTGTGGGACACGATTCCGGCGGTGGCCACGCCGCACGGCTGGACGTGGCACCACGTTCCCGGTGGGCGGCGCATGGAGCTGGTCCCGGTCGAGGTCAAGGCGTTGCTGAGGCATCATGCGGGTCTCGCGGCGACGGCGGTCGACCAGGAGAAGCGGGGGACCCGGCCGTTGCAGGAGACCCGGCCCGCGCACTTCCGGCTGCCGAAGGGGGCCGTGGCGGTCACGGAGCAGCAGGTGCAGGGGGTCGAGGAGGATCTCGGTTACCGGTTGCCGGGTGCGTACCGTTCGTTTCTGAAGGCGGCGGGCGGTTCGGCGCCGGTGGGGGCGGCGCTGGACGCGCGGTTGGGGCTGCTGGTGGATCAGCCGTTCTTCACGGTGCGCGAGGAGGCCGCCGTGAACGATCTGGTGTATGTGAACAAGTGTCTGCGGGACCATCTGACCAAGGATTTCCTGGGGGTGGCGTTCGTGCAGGGCGGTCTGCTGGCGGTGAAGGTGAAGGGCGCCGGCATCGGTTCGGTGTGGTTCTGCGCGTATGACGACGCCCGGGACCGGGACGGCTGGAACGTGCAGGAGCGGGTGGACCGGTTGTTGCTGCCGTGCGGTGACGACTTCGACGCGTTCCTGGAGCGGCTGGCGGGTAATCCGCCGGAGCTGGAGACCGTGGCGAACCTGATGGTGGACGGTGGCTTCGCGCGGGCCGTCCCGGTGGAGGGGTGAGCGCGATGGTGACGTTCGCGCAGGCGCAGGAGCGCGCCGATGAGTGGATCAATGGTGATGTGCCCGCGTATCAGCACCGTGAGGTGCGGGTGCGGGAGTTCGAGCTGGGTTTCGTCGTGTGGGGCGAGGACCGCGCCGAGGGTCCGGTCTCGGACGGTGGCCGGCAGCGGATGGTGATCGCCCGGGACAGCGGTGAGGCCACGCTGTGGCCGGGGCTGCCGGTGGGCGAGGTGATCCGGCGGTACGAGGAGGAGTACGGGGTGGTCGCCGCCGCTGCGGCCGCTCCGGAGCCGCCGCAGCGGGTGGACCTGAATCAGACGTCGTTCCTGTTGAGCCCTCCGGAGTGGCTCCAGGAGGCGGCGGACAAGCTGGGCATTCCGGATCACCGTGACGGCCGGGGCGACCAGGGCGGTCAGGGGGGCCGGAGCGACGGGGACGGGCGGGTCGGGCGGGTCGGGCGGGTCGGGTACGAGCCGACCGCAAACGACGGGGTGCCGGCGTCGTCGCCGGACGTGCCCGTCGGTTCCACCCCGTGGGACGGTACGGACACCAATGCGCTGTCGGACGACGACGGCTCGGTGCCGCTGCCGGCCACCGTGTTCGCGCCGCCGCTTTCGGGCGCCGACGACGAGGGCGCCCCGCCGCCGGTCGTGCCGGCGGACGCGCCGACCGCGCTGATGTCCGGCGGCAGCCAATTGCCGCCGACGGCGATCGTGTCGGGCCTGGACCGGCCGCGCGTCGACGGTCCCGCTTCCGGGGCGGGTGCGCCGGGGGTCCCCGGGGCCGGTCCCGGGGACATCGCGGACGCGACCACGGGCAAGGCCGTCGTGCCGCCGCCCGGTACGCGCGGGGGCGGTCCTTCGACCCCGCCGCCGCCCGGCGTGCCCGGCATGCCGGGCGCTCGTCCGGGTGCGCCGGTGCCGCCGCCCTCGACGCCGGGCGTGCCCGGGGCCCCGGCCGGTGGGCCCGGGGCGCCTGGTGCCCCTGGTGCTCCTGGTGCTCCTGGTGTTTCCGGGGGCCCTGGTGCTCCCAGTGCGCCTGGCATGCCTGGTGCTCAGGGGGTGCCTGGGGCTCAGGGGACTTCCGGTACTCAGGGGACTTCCGGTGCTCCGGGGGTGCCTGGCCCTCCCAGTGCTCCTGGTGCGTCTGGGGCTCTCGGTGCGTCTGGTGCTCCCAGTACGTCTGGGGCTGCTGGTGGGACGGGTGCTTCCGGTGCGCCGCAGCCGCCCGGTCCTCCGAACCCGCCCGGTCCGCCCGGCCCTCCTGGTCAGCCGGGTGCGCCCGGGGTGCCCGGGGTGCCGCCCGCGCCTCCCGGTGCGACGCCTCCGCCCGGTGGCGGGGTGCACCATGCGGCGACGATGCTGGCGGACCCGAGCATGGGCGGTCAGCGCATGCCCCAGCCCCCGGGCCCGCCCGGCCCGCCCGGGCCTCCTGGTCCTCCGAACCCGCCCGGTCCGCCCGGCGTGCCCGGTGCGTCTGGTGCGCCCGGGGCTGCTGGTGGCGCCGGTGTTGCCGGTGCGCCGCAGCCGCCCGGTCCTCCGAACCCGCCCGGACCGCCCGGCCCTCCTGGTCAGCCGGGTGCGCCCGGTGTGCCCGGGGTGCCGCCCGCGCCTCCCGGTGCGACGCCTCCGCCCGGTGGCGGGGTGCATCACGCGGCGACGATGTTGGCGGACCCGAGCATGGGCGGTCAGCGCATGCCCCAGCCCCCGGGGCCGCCCGGCCCGCCCGGTCCTCCCGGTGCGCCGCAGGGCCCCGGCCCCGTACCGCCGTTGTCCGGGCACACCCCGCCCCCGGCGTACGGCTATCCGCAGCAGCCCGGTCAGCCGACCGTGGGTCCCGGCTACCAGGCCGTGCTGCGCTACCGTGCGCCCGATGGCAGCGAGCAGCAGCTGATCCGTCGTTCGGCGCCCGGCACTCCGCACCCGGAGTGGCAGATGCTGTACGAGCTGCGGGCGATGAACGTGCCGCCGCAGCAGGTCATCGAGCTGCATACCGAACTGGAGTCGTGCGAACTGCCGGGCGGTTACTGCGCCCGGATGATTCGTGAGACCTGGCCGCAGGTGCGGATCACCAGCGTGGCCCCGTACGGCACTGATCACGCCAGCCGGCAGCAGGGCATGCGGCATCTGCTGACGCATCAGGGCGAGCTGCACCAGGTGGCGGACGGGCCGGCGCGTCCGGCGCCGGTGCGCGCGCCGCTGCCGCAGGTGCCGCCCGCCCCGCCGGTGCCGCCGGAGGCCATTGCGCAGGAGATGGCGCAGGCGTTCGGCCCGCAGGGCGTGCTCCGCTTCGATCAGCGCGCGGTGTCCCGGCAGGGCGTGCCGGAGGCGGTGGCGCGGACGCTGGTGTGGGCGGGGCTGCCCGCCGACTTCGGGCCGTTCTTCTGGGCGCAGCCGGGGCAGCCGGTGGTGCCGACGCTGGCCGAGCTTGCCGCGCAGCGGCAGGTGCGGGCGGCGTCGGACGCGGGGGCGTACCTCGTGATGGGGACCGATTTCGGCCGGGCCATCTGTGTCCAGTACGGGACCGCGAACATCGTGGCGGTGCCGGTCGAGGCGGGCCCGGACGGGCAGCCTGCGGCGCCGCAGTTCGTGAACACCGGGCTGCCGGAGTTCCAGCGTTCGATGGCCCTGCTCGGCCGGATGTGGCGGCTGCGCTTCGGGCTCAACCCGGAGCAGGCAGGGCGTTGGACGGTCGACTTCCAGGCCCAGCTGGTGGCGCTGGACGCGGCGGCGCTGGCGTCGCCGGAGAGCTGGTGGTCCGTGATTCTCGAACAGATGTGGGATGGCTTGATCTGACCTGCGGGCCCCGGGGACCCGGCCCGGTGCGGGTCGGACGCGGGGCCGGTTCCGGCCGGGCGCTGGTCCGGTCGGTGGATTTCGTGGGCGTGGCGCCCGGTTCCCGGAAGGGGCCGGGCGCCGTGTCATGCGGTGCTTGTGATGCCCGTCGCTTCCGTCCGGAAAGGTGTTGATCGATTCCGACTTCTGCGCCGATTTGCCGCATCCTTGACCTATTGGCTGGTGGTCGGCGAGTCGGAAAGAGGCTTGAGGGATGAGTTCTGCACCGGGGTCCGGACTTGACTACGTCGGCATGCGGGGGCGCGGGTACCGGCCGGAGCAGGTGGACCGGGCGCTGGCCGGTCTGGCCGAGGAGCGGGACGAGGCGCGGGAGCGGGTGGCCCGGCTGGCCGCGCGGGTGGAGGAGTTGTCGGCGGAGTCGGTCCGGCTGGGCGAGGTGGTCGCCGCTCTCGCCCCGCAGGACTATGTCTCGCTCGGTGAGCGGGCCCAGCGGATCCTGGCGCTCGCCGAGGGTGAGGCCGCTTCCCTGCGGAACGCGGCGCAGGAGGAGGAACGGGCGTTGCTGGAGGCCGCCGACGAGGTGAGCCTGCGGCTGCGCGAGTCGGCGCGGGCGGACGCCGAGGCGATGCGGGCGGCGGCCGAGGAGTACGCGGAGGAGACGCTGTCCGCGGCCCGGCGGGAGGCCGAGGGGATCGCCGCCGAGGCCCGTACGGACGCCGAGGAGGTGCGGCGGGAGGCGCAGTCCGTGATGGAGGAGACGCGCCGCCGTACCGCGAGCGTCCTCGCGCACCAGAAGCAGGAGCACGCCGAGCGGGGCAAGGCGGCCGAGCAGGAGTTGGCCGAGGCCCTGGCGGCGCAGACGGCGCGGCATGTCGAACTGATCGAGCGGGCGGAGGACCGGCTGACCGAGGCGCGGCGGGGCCGTTCCCGGGCGGAGGAGGCCGCGCGGCACACCAACGAGGACGCCGAGGCGCGGGCGGCGGAGCTGATCGCGGAGGGCAGGGCCCGCGAGGAGCGGGTGGTCCGGGAGACGGAACGGATTCTGCGGGAGCACGAGGAGGCGCGCGAGGAGCTGCACGCGCACATGACGCATGTCCGCAACTCGCTGGCGGCGCTCACGGGCCGGGTGGTCCCGGGCTCGTCGGAGCGGGCGTCGGCGGCGGAGGCCGATCCCGAGCCGGGCGCGTAGCCGGAGGCGGACGAGCAGCCGGAGCCGGCGTCGGACGCGGGGCCGGTGGTCGGTGCGGGGGCCGCAGGGGCCGGTCCGGGCCCGGCCACCGGCCGAACGACGCCAGTTCGACGGGGCGGGCCCTCAGCGTCCGGGGTGGAAGCGGTGTTCCTTCTTCAACTCGTCTATGAACGAGGTCCAGGAGGGTGCGGCGAAGGTCAGTGTGGGGCCGTCGGTCTTCTTGCTGTCACGGACGGGGACGGCTCCGGGGAAGCCGTCCGCCACCTCGACGCAGTCGCCGCCCTCCTGGTTGCTGTGGCTGCTTTTGCGCCAGGCGGCGGCGGTCGGATCGGGAAGGGGCGGTCGCGTCATGGTGGTCGTCCTCCATCGCGGATCGGATCGTGTCGAGCGACATGTGCGGGGGGCAGAGCCGCTGCCCGGAGGTCTGCACTCCTGTGCCGGGGAACGCCTTCCGGCCGACGTGCGGCCACAGGTCGGCCGGCGGCTCGTCCGCCGTACGGAGTCCGCGTACGTGTGAACGGTGTGGGCGGAGTGCGTCGCCGGACCGGCCGACGCCGGTCAGCGGTTGATCGCGGGCGGGCCCCCGGCGGTGTCGTCATCCGCCGTGCGGTGTCGGTGCCGTGGCGGCCGGGGGTGTGCCTGCCGGGGGCGCGCCCGCCAGGATGCGTGGTTCCTCGCCCTGGTACAGGCGTCGCGCGGCGGGCGCCGTGTGGCGGGGGAGGACCGTGCCGAGCCAGCCGGCCAGGAATCCGGCGGGGATGGAGACGAGCCCGGTCGTGGTGTACGGGAACCAGTTGAAGTCGAGGTCGGGGAAGACCGAGGAGGGCGAGCCCGAGACCAGGTTGGTGCCGGTGATCAGCACCATGACGGTGGTGGTGCCCACGATCAGGGTGCTGAGCAGTCCGGTGCGGGTGAAGCGCCGCCAGAACATGCTGTAGACGAGGGCCGGGGCCAGGGCGGACGCGCCGACGCAGAACGAGAGCGTGGCCAGGGCCTGCACGTTCCAGTGCCGGGCGACCACGGCGAGGGTGGTGGCGAGGATTCCGACGACGGTGGCGGAGACCTGGGCCGTCCGCATCTCGGAGAGGCCCGGCAGCGGCTTGCGGCCGGGGTCGCGCACCCCGTGCAGGCCGTGTGCGAAGAGGTCGTGCGCGAGGGAGTTGGCGCAGGCCAGGATCATTCCGGCGACGGAGGCGAGTAGGGTCAGGAAGATCGCCGTGGTCATCGTCGTGACGACCAGCGCGCCCAGTCGCCCGCCGCTCGCGACCGCGCCGGTGACCTGGAGGATCGCGCTGTTCCCGGAGGCTCCGGCGGCGGTGATGCGCTCATGGCCGACGAACCCGGCCGCGCCGAAGCCGATGACGACGAGCAGCAGGCAGATCCCGGCGACGACCGCGACCGCCCAGGACAGGGTGCGGCGGGCGGCCTGCGAGGACGGGGCGCTGGTCATGCGCATGGTGACGTGGGGCAGGCAGGCGGCGCCGAGCACGACGGTCAGCTCGGAGCTGACCATGTCGAGCCCGCTCCCCCCGAACTGGAGCCCGGAGCTGAGATACGCGGCCCCCGCGCCGCTGCCCTGCCGGGCGGCCGAGAGCAGCGCTCCGGTGTCCCAGCCGAACCGGTTCATGATCAGTACGGCGATGGTGAACGAGGCGATGAGGAGCACCACGGTCTTCACGATCTGGATCAGGGCGGTGCCCCGCATGCCGCCGATCGCCGCGTAGCCGATCATCAGGACGCCGAGGCCGATGATGGCGCCGGTGCGGAAGCCGGAGCTGTCGAAGCCCAGGATGAAGGCGAGCAGGTCGCCGCTGCTGGCGAGCTGGACGACCATCATCGGGATGAGCGCGGCGATGGTGGTGGCGCAGGCGGTGATGCGGACCGCGCGGCCGGGGGCGCGGCGTACGAGCAGGTCGCCCATGGTGAAGCCGCCGACGTTGCGCAGGGGTTCGGCGAGCAGGAACATCAGCAGGACGAGCGAGAGGGTGATGCTCAGGGCGAGGATCATCCCGTCGTAGCCGGTGAGGGCGATGATGCCGGTGGTGCCGAGGACGGTGGCGGCGGAGAGGTAGTCGCCGGCGAGGGCGAGTCCGGCGCGGCGCGGGGACAGGTCGCGGGAGCCGGCGTAGAACTCGTCGAGGTCGTCGCGGTCGGGCCCGGTCATCACGCAGAGCAGCAGGGCGATGGTGCCGACGGCGAGGAAGGCCACCAGGGACATCGACCGGGCGGAGTCGTCGAAACCGTTCACTGGTCCGCCGCCTCTCCGCGGAGCCGGGCGGCGAGCGGGTCGACGGTGTGCCGGGCGGTCCGTTCGTACCGGACGACGGCGAGCAGTGTGACGGGCAACTGGCAGAGGGCCAGGGCCACTCCGAGGTTGAGTCCGCCGAACAGGGGCTGCCGCAGCTCGCTCTTGGCGAAGGCGGAGAGCAGCAGGAAGAGGAAGAAGTAGCCGAACGCGGTGAGGGCCGCGACGCGTCTGAGCGACCGGTACGCGGTGCGCAGCCGGCGCAGATCGCCGTGGCGGACGGGCGGTTGACCGGGCGCGTGGGCGGTGGAGGGCCGGGCGGAGGCGGGCGCGGACGGGGTGGCTCCCGGCATCGGCGCCGGGGGCGGCAGGGGTTGCGAGCGCTGCCAGGGCAACAGGTAGTCGGCCTGCTGTGGGGGTGGGGGGTTTCCATGCGACATCGGGGTGCTGCTCCTTGCGTGGCTCGGTTCCTGGCTGGACGGCAAGGCAGGAGTGCGGGGTGGGGAGTGCTGTCGGGAAGCGTGAACATTACTCGCCGGTATGCGGAGTTGGGGAGACCCTGGCTCGAACTGCCGAGGTGATTGGCTCAGTTGTGTGAGATTGCGCCGGGGCGGCGTCGCCCGGGTGTCGTGCGGATGCCGCCCGGATGCCGGTCGGGTGTTGCTTCGGCGTCGTGCGGGTGCCGTCGGGGGAGGGGCGGGCCCGGCGGCTTCCGGGGGCGGCTGCTCGGGTGTCGTGCGCGTTATCGCGCCCGGCGGTGTCCGTGGTGGGGGGCCGGTGCCGTACGCGTGCCGCGCCGGTGTGGCGTCCGGGGCGGCGGTGGTGTCCGTCGCGGGCCCCCGCGCGAGGGGCCCGCGCCTCCTCCGGGTGGTCGGCCGCCGGTCGTGTGGCGTCCGTCGGTCCCGCCGGCTCCCTCCGCCGCGTAAGAGACGGGCGGAACGGCGCGTTCCGGTATTAATCGGTAAATCATGCCGAACGTCTGGTTAGGTGCTTTACTTCGATCTTAGGTTTAGCTGCCCATACCGTCACATCTGTGCTGTCTATGGGCATCTGACGCTTTGTGCCACTGGATGTCTCATGTGGAGGGGTAGCCAGGAATGAACGGATTGAGGCGGTTCCATGCCGCCGCGAACGAGCCCGGGGAAAGGCGGCCTGAGCGGCCGTCGGCGCTCCGGCTCGGGACGCGCGGGAGCGAGAGGACCGGTGCGGCATGGAGTGCGGTTCGTGGCGGCCGCGTCCCCAGACGGAAGCCGGGAGGGTTCTGAATGGCCGGCAAGCTCACCCGCCGGGGACGGCACAGGAGAAGCCGTTCGCTCGCCGGCGTTCTGGCGCTGGCGCTGGTGTCCGGGATGACCGCCCTCGCGGCTCCGTTGCTCAGCACCTCCACCTCGTATGCGGCGGCCGGTGACGCGTTCGACCCGGCCGACCCGACGGTCTTCGTCGCGCAGGAGGTGCCCACTCGTCTTTACAAGGCGATCACCGGGGCCTCCGGGAGCGTGACCTTCCAGCCCGAGGGGCCGGACGCCGGGTTCACCTACAACGCCATCAGCTACAACACGGCGGACAACTATCTGTACGGGGTGGCCGGGGGCGGCGGGGACCCCGCCATACCGCTCGGCTCGATCATCCGGATCGGGCAGGGGGGCGTCGTGACCCGCGTGGGCAACGAGGCCACGGTGGGTTCGGCGAACTGGGGGCGTTCGGCCCCGACGGCGGCTTCTACGTGGGCTCCAGTGCCACCGACGTGGCCTACCGGGTGGATCCCGCCACCGGCAAGGTGACCTCGACGATCCAGTTGCCCATGGTTCCGCCCACCGCGGACCTCACGTACGCGGACGGCTACTTCTGGGGCGTCGAGGCGGGCGGCAAGATGGTTCGTGTCGACCTCCTGGGCGCGACCAAGACGGTCACGATCCTCGGGGTGGCGGTTCCGGCGGTCGAAGCCGGATACGGATTCGGTGCGGCCTGGACGTTCGGCAACGGCAACATCGGCGTTTCCGACAACGCGTCGGGCACCGTCTACCAGATCAAGATCGCCAACCCGGCCTCGGCGAATCCGACATTCACCCTTGTCTCGACCGCGCCCGGCCCCGCGAGCGGCAACAACGACGGCGCGGCCTCGCCCGGTCTGCCCACCGACCTCGCGGTCGTGAAGAAGGGCCCCGAGACGTTCAAGCCGGGGACCCCCGTCACCTACACCCTCACGGTGAAGAACAACGGGCCCGGCAACTCCAGCGGTTACACCGTCAAGGATGTCGTTCCGGCGCCGCTGACCAACGTCAAGACCTCGACGCCGGGCTGCACGGTGGCCGGCAACACCGTGACCTGCGTCGGCGGCCGCACCCTCGCCGGGGCGGAGAACACGATCAGCATCACCGCGGACAGCCCGGCCTCGATGACCGCCCCGGTGGCCAACACCGCGACTGTCGTCGCCAACGAGAAGGACCCGACCCCGGACAACAACGAGTCCTCGACCGAGGGAACGCCCCTGGTCCCGGGGCTGTCGGTGAAGAAGACGGCCGACCCCGCGACCGTGAAGGCCGCGGGCGAGCGGATCACGTACTCGTTCGTGCTGACCAACACCGGGAACGTGGAGCTCAAGGACCTGGCCGTCGACGAGACCTCGTTCTCCGGCACCGGCACCGCCCCGGTGGCGGACTGTCCGGACGGCCCGCTGGCCCCGGGCAAGAGTGTGACCTGCACCGCCACCTACACGGTGACCCAGAAGGACATCGACGCGGGTTCGCTGGAGAACACCGCCACCGGCACCGGCACCCCGTCGGACGGCGGTGAACCCGTGGTGTCGCCCCCGTCCGAGGCGAAGGTCTCGGCACCGCCCGAACCCGCCCTGACGGTCGTCAAGTCGGGGCAGAGCGCGAAGCCCGACGCGCTGGTGGCCGGTGAGAAGGTCGAGTACGCCTTCGTGGTGACGAACACCGGCAATGTCACGCTGAAGGACGTGAAGGTGGACGAGGGCGAGTTCACCGGTTCCGGGAAGCTGTCGGATGTGGTCTGTCCTGCTGGGGCTGGTTTGCTGGCTCCGGGTGCGAGTGTGACGTGCACGGCGTCGTACGAGGTGACGCAGGCGGATGTGGACGCGGGTTCGATCAAGAACTCGGCGACGGCGACGGGTACGCCGCCCGGTGGGACGCCGCCTCCGGTGTCGCCTCCGTCGGAGGTGGAGGTTCCGGCTCCGGCCGACCCCGCGCTCACGGTGACGAAGACGGCGAAGACCGAGAAGCCCGGCGAGCTGGTGGTGGGCGAGAAGGTCGAGTACGCGTTCCTCCTGAAGAACACCGGCAACGTCACGCTGAAGGACGTGAAGGTGAACGAGGGCGAGTTCACCGGGTCCGGGAAGCTGTCGGATGTGGTCTGTCCCGCGGGGGCCGGTTCGCTGGCTCCGGGTGCGAGTGTGACGTGCACGGCCTCGTATGAGGTGACGCAGGCGGATGTGGACGCGGGGTCGATCAAGAACTCGGCGACGGCGACGGGTACGCCGCCCGGTGGGACGCCGCCTCCGGTGTCGCCTCCGTCCGAGGTGGAGGTTCCGGCGCCTTCGAAGCCCGGCCTGACGGTGGTCAAGACGGCCGCGACGGACAG
>NZ_JBAGJZ010000057.1:0-49611 GCF_037034285.1 Streptomyces tyrfis
CGGCTCACGCGACTCCGACGGCCGTTCAGGGGGCATGCGCCGCCCCGCCTCCGACACGTCATGCGTCCTCCCCCGGCGCGTCCTCCAAGGGCCCCTGACGCGCCCTCCGGGCTCCGTCCGCGCCGGTCGGGAGAGTCAGCCGGTCGGGAGAGTCAGGAAACCCTGCGCCAGCGCCGGAAGACGAGCCCCTCACGGGACGGGTCCTGGCGGGTGATGTGCAGCGCGCCCCGCTCGTCGAGCGCGGCCACCACCACCCGCCCCGCGCCGTCGACGACGGTCTGGACCGACACGGCGTCCGGTCCGCTCGTCGGCTCCCACCACAGGCCGTAGTCCTCGTGCTCCGTGACATGCGCGGCCACCTCCACGCCGCCGCTCGCGGCGCGCTGCACGAGCACGGTGCAGTCGTGGCCGCCGACGACCGTCCGGGTCACGGCGGGCGCACCGCGCCCTCCCGCGCCCCCGAGCCCGATCGGGCCGTCGCCGTCGCCGCCGCCGGTCCCCGGGCGCCAGGCCACGAGGGAGCCGTCGCCCGGGTGACGCCAGAAGAACGTGGCCCGGCCGGGCCCGGTCCCGTACGCCGTCGCGCTGCCGGCGACCGCCGGGGCGGCGGCCCGCCCGGCGGGTTCGAAGGGGCCCTGGGCCCGGGCCGTCCAGCGGGCGGTCGCCGAGGCGTCGTGGGCGAGGAGTTCCAGCGGGCCGTTCTCCGCCATGACCGCGACCGGTTCTCCGGGGCAGGGCCCGTCCAGGACGCTCTTCCAGCCGTCCCAGCCGCCCTCGGGGCCGCGGCTGCGGCGGAAGACCTCGCCGGAGCGGGTGACGACGAGTACGTGGACGGCCCCGGTGACGGGATCCGCCTCGGTCAGCGGACCGAAGGCGAGCGAACGGTCCGTGTCCGGCGCGGGCCTGGGCGCGCCGAGGTTGTGCCAGGGGGTCAGCGGGCGGCCGGTCTGGAACTGGGTGGCGAGCACGATCTCCAGCCGGGCCGGGTCCCCGGCGGACGCCCGGCGGGCGGCGATGTGCAGATAGCCCTCGCGGGTCCGGGCCAGGCTCGGACGCCCCGCCCAGCGGGGCACCTCGACCGTCTCCGGGCCCGTCCACGTCTCGCCGGGGCCCGCGTGCTCGGTCCAGCGGACGAGGCCGCGCGGGCCCTGCCCGTACGCGGTCATCAGTCCGTCGGGGCGTGTGAACAGCCAGCGCCCGAACGGCACCGGGGTCACCGGGACCGCCGAAGGGGCCGCCGAAAGGACCGGCCCGGCGGTCCCGCCCCGCCCGGGCGGGGTCTCCTCGGCCCGCCTGTCCCTGCCGCGGCTCATGAGCCCGCTCCGCGCCGCCGCGCGGGCGCCGCCGGATCCGCTGGGGGAATCTCGCTCACATCGCCCACCTGGCCCTCACTTCCGTGCGAACATCCCCCCACCGGCCACTGTCCGAACATCTGTCTATCATCCGCCGGCTCCCGCCCCGGGCAGGTGGGCCGGCGCCCCGTGCCGCCCGGTCCCTCTCGTACGCGCATGTCATGTCCCTACGGAGGAAGCAGGCGAGCCCCTGACCGGACCGATCATCGCGCTCCGGCAGCGGTTCCTGCCCGCCCTGCTGAGCGAGATCGCCTCGCGGGACCTGCGGGGCGTGCCCCGGCCGGCTCGTGGCAGGCTTCCGGCATGGCGGACGAACGGACCCTGCTGATCGTCGACGCGGCCAATGTGGTCGGGTCGGTGCCCGACGGCTGGTGGCGGGACCGGCACGGGGCGGCCGTGCGGCTGCGCGACGCCCTGGTGCCGCTGGCCGGGGACGGTCTGCCGGGCCTCCCCGGCCCCGTCGACGTGGTGCTGGTGGTGGAGGGCGCGGCCCGGGGCATCGCCCCGGTGCCCGGGGTGCGGGTGGAACCGGCTCCGGGCAGCGGGGACGACCGGATCGTGGAACTGGCCTCGGCGGCGGGCGGCCGCTCCTGCGTGGTGGTCACCGCCGACCGGGAGCTGCGCCGTCGCGTGGAGGCGCACGGGGCGCGCTGCCTGGGGCCCCGCGCGGTGCGGCCGCTGCCGCCGGGGAGGTAGCCCGGCCGCCCGGCGCCCAGCCCGGTGACGCCCGGCTTCCAGGGGGTGCGGGGGTTCAGGGGGTGCGGGACGGTCCGCCGCGGCGGGCGGCGGGTTCGTCGAGCCGGCTGTGCCGGCGCCCGTACCAGAAGTAGATGATCACTCCGAGGATCATCCAGACCGCGAACCGCAGCCAGGTCTCGGCCGGCAGATTGAGCATCAGCCAGACGGAGGCGATCACCGACACGACGGGAACGACCGGCACCCACGGGGTGCGGAACGCCCGGGGCAGCTCGGGGCGGGTGCGGCGCAGCACGAGGACGCCCAGGGCGACGACGACGAACGCGAAGAGGGTGCCGATGTTCACCAGCGTCGCCAGTTCGTTGATGCTGGTGAAACCGGCGACGATCGCGATGATCACGCCGAGCAGGATGGTCGGGCGGTACGGGGTGCGGAAGCGGGGGTGCGTCTTGGAGAAGAACCGCGGCAGCAGCCCGTCCCGGCTCATGGCGAAGAACACCCGGGTCTGGCCCAGCAGCAGGATCAGGCAGACGGTGGTCAGGCCGATCGCGGCGCCGAAGCTGATGACCCCGGCGAAGACGGGCCGTCCGACGGCCTTGAAGGCGTCGGCCAGGGGCGCCTCGACGGACAGGTCGGTGTAGTGCTCCATGCCGGTGACCACCAGGGAGACGCCGACGTAGAGCGCGGTGCAGATGAACAGCGAGGCGAGGATGCCGCGTGGCATGTCGCGCTGCGGCTGCTTGGTCTCCTCGGCGGCGGTGGCCACCACGTCGAAGCCGATGAAGGCGAAGAAGACGATGGAGGCGGCGGTGAAGATGCCCATGAGGCCGAAGTTGGTGGGCGCGTACCCGGACATCAGCTGCACCAGCGGGGCGGTCAGCCCGGAGCCGGCCGCCTGGGGTCGCGGCGGGGGGATGAACGGCGTGTAGTTGGCGGCCTTGACGAAGAACAGCCCCGCGGTGATCACGACGAGCACCACGGCGACCTTGATGGCGACCACGACCGAGGTGACCCGCGCCGAGAACTTCATGCCGAGCACCAGCACCACGGTCAGGACGAGGACCAGGGCGAAGGCCAGGATGTCGAAGCCGAATCCTTTCGCCACGTCGGTTCCGGAGAGCACCCCGGGCATGCTCCAGCCGAAGTTGTCCATCAGCGAGCGGACGTAGCCGGACCAGCCGACCGCCACCACCGCCGTGCCGAGCGCGAACTCCAGCACCAGGTCCCAGCCGATGATCCAGGCGACGATCTCGCCGAGCGAGGCGTAGGCGAAGGTGTACGCGGAACCGGCGACCGGGACCGTGGAGGCGAACTCGGCGTAGCAGAGGGCGGCCAGGGCGCAGACGACGCCGGCGACCACGAAGGCGAGGGCGGTGGCCGGTCCGGCGGTCTCCTTGGCCACCTTGCCGGTGAGCACGAAGATGCCGGTGCCGATGATGACCCCGACCCCGAAGACGGTGAGGTCCAGCGCGGAGAGGGACTTCCTGAGCGCGTGCTCGGGCTCCTCGGTGTCGCGGATGGACTGCTCCACCGACTTGGTCCGGAACAGGCCGTCGCGGCTGGGGGGTGGGTCCTGCTGGGCGGTCACCGGCGTACCTCCACGCACTCGTCGTGTACGCCATGATTTGTCATGGTTCGTGACCCCCTCGGCGGCGGAGGTGCGCGCACCGGGCGTTTTCACGCGAACGGGCCGGTCGGACCACCCTCGCGGGGTGGCCGACCGGCCCGTTCGGCGGTGCCGGGGATCGCTCGTACGGGCCGTCGGCCCGCCGGGGATCAGTCGCGGACCGGCTCGATCACGGAACCGTCTTCCGCGGCCGTCCCGAAGCGCCCGTCGAGCTTGGCGACCAGGCCGGTGACCTGGCGGGCGATGTCCGGCGCGGTCAGCCCGATCTCGGCCATGACCTCGCTGCGGGAGGCGTGGTCGAGGAAGCGCGGCGGGATGCCGAAGTCGCGCAGCGGCACGTCCACCCCGGCGTCGCGCAGGGCCTGCGAGACGGCGGAGCCGACGCCGCCGGCGCGGCTGTTGTCCTCGACGGTGACGACGACCCGGTGCCGTTCGGCGAGCGGGGCCATGGCGTCGTCGACCGGCTTGACCCAGCGGGGGTCGACGACGGTCGTCGAGATGCCCTGGGCGTCGAGCAGGTCCGCGATCTCCAGGCACATCGGGGCCAGCGCGCCGACGGAGACCAGCAGGACGTCCGGCCGGTCGGCGCCGGGCTCGCGCAGCACGTCCATGCCGCCGACCCGGCCGACGGCCTTGACCGCCGGGCCGACCGCGCCCTTGGAGAAGCGGACCACGGTGGGCGCGTCGTCGACGTCGACGGCCTCGCGGAGCTGGGCGCGGACCTGGTCGGCGTCGCGCGGAGCGGCGATCCGCAGCCCGGGCACGCACTGGAGGATCGACATGTCCCACATGCCGTTGTGCGAGGCGCCGTCGGTGCCGGTGACCCCGGCCCGGTCCAGGACGAAGGTCACCCCGCAGTTGTGCAGCGCGACGTCCATCAGGACCTGGTCGAAGGCGCGGTTGAGGAAGGTGGCGTAGACCGCGAAGACCGGGTGCAGTCCGCCGGTGGCGAGGCCGGCCGCGGAGACCGCGCCGTGCTGCTCCGCGATGCCGACGTCGTACGTGCGGTCCGGGAACGCCTCCTGGAACTTGGTCAGCCCGACCGGCTGGAGCATGGCCGCGGTGATCGCGACGATGTCCTCGCGCTCCTTGCCGAGCTTGACCATCTCCTCGCCGAAGACGGAGGTCCAGTCGAGACCCGCGGTGGCGACCGGGAGGCCGGTGTCGGGGTGGATCTTGCCGACGGCGTGGAAGCGGTCGGCCTCGTCCTGGAGGGCGGGGGTGTAACCCCGGCCCTTCTCGGTGAGGCAGTGCACGATGACGGGCCCGCCGAAGCGCTTGGCGCGCTGGAGCGCGGACTCCAGGGCCTCGATGTCGTGGCCGTCGATCGGGCCCACGTACTTCAGGCCGAGGTCCTCGAACATGCCCTGCGGGGCGATGAAGTCCTTCAGCCCCTTCTTCGCGCCGTGCAGCGTCTCGTACAGCGGCCTCCCGACGACGGGGGTGCGTTCCAGGATGTCCTTGCCGCGGGCCAGGAAGCGCTCGTAGCCGTCGGTGGTGCGCAGGGTCGCGAGGTGGTTGGCGAGACCGCCGATGGTCGGCGCGTAGGAGCGCTCGTTGTCGTTGACGACGATGACGAGCGGACGGTCCTTGGCGGCGGCGATGTTGTTCAGCGCCTCCCAGGCCATGCCGCCGGTGAGCGCGCCGTCCCCGATGACCGCGACGACGTGGTCGTCCTTGCCGAGGATCTCGTTGGCCTTGGCCAGGCCGTCGGCCCAGCCGAGCACGGTGGAGGCGTGCGAGTTCTCGATGACGTCGTGCTCGGACTCCGCGCGGGAGGGGTAGCCGGACAGGCCGCCCTTGCTCTTGAGCTTCGAGAAGTCCTGGCGGCCGGTGAGGAGCTTGTGCACATAGCTCTGGTGACCGGTGTCGAACAGCACCTTGTCCTTCGGCGAGTCGAAGACCCGGTGCAGGGCGATGGTGAGTTCGACCACGCCCAGGTTGGGGCCGAGATGGCCACCGGTCTTCGAGACTGCGTCGACGAGGAAGGTCCGGATGTCCTCGGCGAGCTGGTCCAGCTGCTCGGGGGTGAGCCGGTCCAGGTCACGCGGTCCAGCGATGCGGGTCAGCAGATCCCACCCGCCCGCCGCCGCCCTTGCACGTCGCGCTTCGCGCGGCTGTGTCACCGTGCCTCCTTGCGTGTTGAGCTGGGTCGAGCATGCCGATCCGATGAGTCTAGTGTTCCGTCCGTGCGCGGGGTCATCGGGCGGGGCGTTCGGGACGGACTCGGTACAGGACGGGGACACGCCCGTGCAATCGCCCGGCGCACGACCGCGCGCGGAACGGGCGCGCGCCGGGTGTGCGGCCGCGCGGGGGTCCCGTGCGCGCGGACCCTGCCGCGCTCGGGGCGCGACCGCCGGCGCGGGCCCGGACGCGCGCTCGGGGCGCGCTCGCGCCCGTGCCGTTCCCGCCGCGCCCGTACGGTCATGACGGGGCGCCCGGCGCCGTCGGGGGCGCCGGGCCTCCGGCCGGATGTGCCCGACGTCACGCACGCCCCGCGGTCTTCTGGGTGCGGCGGGAGACCGAGTCGATGACCACCGCGGCCAGCAGCACCGCCCCGGTGATCATGGACTGGATGGCGCTGGCCATGCCGATCATGTTCAGCCCCTGCTGGATCGACTGGATCACGATCATGCCGAGCAGGGCGGACCAGACCTTGCCGCGCCCCCCGAAGAGGCTGGTGCCTCCGATGACGGCCGCCGCGATGACCAGCATCAGGGTGTTGCCGCCGCCGACGCTCTTGGTGGCGCCGCCGGAGAGGCTGGCGATGAAGAGGCCGCCGAAGGCGCCGAGCATCCCGGACAGCGCGAAGACGGTGATCCGGACCCGGGCGACGTCGATACCGGCACGGCGCGCGGCCTCCGGGCTCCCGCCGACCGCGAAGACCTGCCGGCCGAAGGCGGTGCGCCGGGCGACGAAGTCCGCGACGACCAGGACCGCGAGGAAGAGCACCAGGGCCAGCGGCAGCCCGCGGGCGCCCGTCGGCTCGTTCAGGACGTACGCGGCGGCGAGGCACAGCACGGCGACGACGGCGGTGCGCAGCGCGACCTCGCCGTTGGCACGGGCGGGCAGGCCCGCGGCCCGGCGGCGCCGGACGTCCGTCAGCAGGGAGGCGGCATACGCGAGGACGGCGACCAGCGCGAGTCCGTAACCGGCGGCCTTGTACTCGAAGAAGTAGTTGGTCAGGTCCTCCACGACGCTGCCCGAGGGCGTGTTGATCGAGCCCTCGCCGCCCATCATCCAGTCCTGGAGGCCGCTCCAGCCGAGGAAGCCGGCCAGGGTGACGACGAACGCCGGCACGCCGATCCGGGCGAAGAAGAAGCCGTGCAGGGCGCCCAGGGCCGCCCCGAAGAGCAGGGCGACGCCGATCGCGAGCCACTCGTTCCAGCCGCGGTCGACCTGGAGGACGGCCCAGGTGGCCGCGCCGACGCCGGCGACGGAGCCGACCGAGAGGTCGATCTCGCCCAGCAGCAGGACGAACACGATGCCGACCGCCATGATGCCGAGGCCGGAGCTGTAGACGGCGATGTTGGCGACGGAGCCGGCGGACAGGAAGTTGTCGTTCCGCCACTGGAAGACGATCGCGATGAGGACCAGTCCGACGAGGACCGGCAGCGAGCCGAGCTCGCCGCCGCGCACCCTGCGGCCGAACGCGGACCAGTAGCCCCAAAAGCCCTCCGCGCGGACGAGCAGTCGCGGGTCGGGAGCGGGCGCGGAGGCTGCGTCGGGGGCGGGGGCGGCGGTCTCCGACGGCTCCGGATTTCCGGGAGTGCCGGCGGCGGGCGTCCCGGTCGTGCGGGAAGGCTTCGAGGTCTCGGGGTTCTCGGGATGGTTGGGGGTCTCGGGGGTCTCGGCGAGGTCGCTCACTTCGCGTCCTCCTTCGTGGCCGTGCGCGCCCGGCGGCGGGTGACGGCGTTGTCGGTGGCGCCGGTGATGGCGGCGATGATCTCCTCGTGGGTGGTGCTCGCGACGTCGAAGAAGCCGTTGTTGCGGCCGAGGCGGAGCACCGCCACCCGGTCCGCCACGGCGCGCACGTCGGCCATGTTGTGGCTGATGAGGATGACGCCGTGGCCCCGTTCGCGCAGCCGCTCCACCAGGTCGAGCACCTGGGCGGTCTGCTCGACGCCGAGCGCCGCGGTCGGCTCGTCCAGGATGACGATCCTCGGGTCGCCGATCAACGCCCGTGCGATGGCGACGACTTGGCGCTGTCCGCCGGAGAGCGCCGCGACGGGGATGCGGACGCTCGGGATCCGGATGGAGAGGGTGTCCAGCAGTTCCCTGGCCCGCTTCTCCATCGCGATCTCGTCGAGCACCGAGGCTCTGCGCAGTTCGCTGCCGAGGAAGAGGTTGGCGACGACGTCGAGGTTGTCGCAGAGCGCCAGGTCCTGGTAGACGGTGGCGACTCCGAGGTCCTGGGCGTCGTTCGGGCGGCTGATCCGGACCGGGACGCCGGCCCACTCGATGACGCCCTCGTCGATCGGGTGGACTCCCGAAATGGTCTTGACGAGGGTCGACTTGCCGGCGCCGTTGTCGCCGACCAGCGCGACGACCTCGCCGGAACGGACTTCCAGGTCCACATCGGTGAGCGCCTGGACGGCGCCGAACCGTTTGGAGATTCCGCGCAATGCCAGCACGGGCGGAGCGGACACGTGAATCATCTCCTTCACCGCCTCGCCGGCGGGAACGATGGTGCGGAGCACGGGATGCGCGTGGGGGGAAGGTCCGGCGCCCGCCCCCTGCTCGCGGGGCATGGACGGGGCGGGCGCCGCACCGGACTCCGGTTCGTGCGGCGCTACTTGATGCCGGCCGCCGCGCAGGCGGCCTGGTACTCCGGGGTGCAGATCTGCGCGGCCTGGTAGACCTTGTCGGCGATGATCGTGCTCGCCACGTTCTCCTTGGTCACCACCTGGGCGTCGTACAGCTTGGCCGGGATGCCCTTGAACTCGCCGGACAGGCTGTCGACCTGAGTCGACGTCAGCTCGTCGAACTTCTCGCCCTTGAGGAGCCTGACCGCGATCTCCGCGGTGGTCTCCGCCTCCGGCTTGATCTGCTTGTAGATCGTGAAGGACTGATCGCCCTTCAGGATGCGCTGGAGGCCCGCGAGTTCGGAGTCCTGGCCGCCCACCGGGACCTTGATGCCCCGCTTGTTCAGGGCCGTGATGATGCCGCCCGCCATGCCGTCGTTGGCGGAGTACACCCCCTGGAAGCCGTTCTTGCCCAGGGAGTCGATGGCGGCGCCCATCTTCTTGTTGGCCTCGTCCGGGGACCAGTCGGGGATGTCCTGCTCGTAGACGACCTTCTTGACCTGGGTGTCCAGGACGCTGTGCGCGCCCTTCTTGAAGAACGGGGCGTTCGGGTCGGTCGGCGAGCCGTTGATCATGACGACGTCGCTCTCCTTGGCGCCGGGACCGAGCGCCTTGACCAGCGCCTCGCCCTGGAGGCGGCCGATCTTCTCGTTGTCGTACGACACGTACGCGGAGATCGGGCCCTCGGCGAGGCGGTCGTACGCGACGACCTTGACGCCCTTCTTCTCCGCCTGCTGGACCCAGGACTTGGTGGCCTTGTAGTCGACGGAGTCCAGGATGATGACCTTGACGCCCTGGGTGATGAGCGCGTCGAACTGCTTCTTCTGGGTGTCGCTCTGCTGCGCCGCGTTGCTGTACTTGACCTTGCAGTCGCCGCACAGCTGCGCGACCTTCGCCTCGATGAGGGGGCGGTCGAACGTCTCGTATCGGGTGGTCTTGTTCTCCGGCAGCAGCAGACCGATGCTCTTGCCGTCACCGTCGGCGGCCTTGTCGTCACCGCCCGCCTTGCCACAGGCGGCGAGAGAGACGGCCATGGAGATTGCGGCCGTTCCCATGACGATGCGACGCGTCGTTACGTTCATACGGATTGCCTCCCCTGACGTGGCCGCGACATGGCGGCCGAGGTGGCAGGCAGTCAACTCGGCCTGAACAACGGCGTCAAGGAGTAAATCTTTAACGAGATGACAACGGTGCCATTCCTTCTCTAAGTGAATGCGGGAGCCTGTGCCGAGGCTCCGCTCTCCAAAAGGGTGGAATCCCCCATCTCGCTCAGCACCAGGGCCAGCGCGCCCAGCACCTCGGCCCGGCCGCCCAGCGCCCCGGGCAGTACCGAGAGCTGCCGGGCCGCGCTGGGGATGGCGTAGCGGGAGACCGAGTCGCGGATCGGCGCGATCACCACCTCGCCCGCCTCGGCCAGCGACCCGCCGAGCACCACCCGGCTGGGGTTGAGCAGATTGCAGAGGTTGGCCACCCCGCTGCCGATGTGGCGTCCGACGTCCGCGATCACCCGGCGGCAGCCCGGGTCCCCCTCACGGGCCAGCTGGACCATGCGCTCCATGGTGAGGTCCTGGCCGTGGCTCGGTCTGAGCAGCGGCAGGACGTAGCGCGCCGCGGTGAACGTCTCCAGGCAGCCCCGGTTGCCGCAGCGGCACACCGGGCCCGACTCGTCGAGCGTGATGTGCCCGATCTCGCCGGCCGTGCCGCCGGGGCCCCGGTAGATGCGGCCGTCGATCACCAGGCCGGCCCCGACCCCGTCGGCGACCTTGATGTACGCGAGGTCCCTGACTCCGCGGCCGCTCCCCCAGACCAGTTCGCCGAGGGCCCCGAGGTTGGCGTCGTTGTCCACGTGCACCGGCACGCCGAGCCGGCGGCCCAGCTCCTCGCCGGGGTTGATCCCGCGCCAGCCCGGCAGGATCGACGTGGATCCCAGCGTCCCGGACTCGACGTCGATGGGGCCGGGCACGCCGAGCCCCACTCCGATCACCTTGTCCGGGCCGACGCCCGTCGCCGCGACGAGCCGCTCGACCAGCCGCTGGGCCCGGCCGAAGCCCTCCGCGGACGAGGCGTCGACGTCCAGCGGCTCCGCCTCCTCGGCGAGCACCTGGTGGGCGAGGTTGCCGACCGCCACCCGCAGATGCGTGTGGCCGAAATCGACGCCGATCACGATGCCCGCGTCGCCGCTGAGCGAGACGCTGCGGGCCCGCCGGCCGCCCGCCGAGGTGGGGGTCACCTCGACCGTGCCGCCTTCCTTCAGTTCACGAACGATGTTGGAGACGGTGGCCGCCGACAGACCGGTGCTCCGCGCGATCTCCGCCTGGGTGAGCGAGCCGGCCATGCGGACCGCCCGCACGACCCGCTCAAGGTTGGCGCGATGCAGGGACGTCTGCGACCCGGGAGTCTCCATCGACTCACACTCCTACCGTTCTCTCCAACATGTGAAGTCTAAGCTGACCGTTTTGCGACGCCCCCCGTCAAGACCTTGATCCTTCAAGGACGCCCGAAAGCCCTCGTCGCCGCAGGCGGGGGCGCCGGACGGCCGCGCGCAGCCGGTCGCCCAGCCGCCCCGCTGCCCGGCCGCACGAGCCCCCGGCCGCACCCGAGCGCCCCGGCGGCAGCCCGGGCCCGTGGTCCGTGCCGGCCGCCGGGGCGGCGGCACGGACCGCGCGCCGGCCGCGGCGCCCCCGTACACGCGGATCGCCCGCCGGCGGGTGGCCGGCGGGCGATCGCGGGAGGGACGGCGGGGCGGGTCGCGGCGCTACTTCACCGCGCCCGCGGTGAGGCCCGCGACGACCTGGCGCTGGAAGACGATGTAGGCCGCGAGGACCGGCAGCATCGCCATCACCAGACCGGCGAACAGGCCGGACCAGTCGCCCTTGTACCCCTGGCTGTTGGCCAGTTCGACCAGCCCCTGGGAGAGCACCCGCTGGTTCGGGTCGGTGTTGAGCACCGTCGGCAGCATGTACTGGTTCCACTGCCCGAGGAAGTTGAAGATGCCGACGCTGATCAGGCCCGGCCGCGCCATCGGCAGCATCACCTGGAAGAACGTCCGGGTGTGCGAGGCGCCGTCGAGCATGGCCGCCTCCGCCACCGAGGTCGGCAGCGTCCGGAAGAACGAGGTGAGGAAGAAGACGGTGAACGGCAGCGAGTACGCGATATAGACCATGATCAGTCCGTGTCGCGTGTTCAGCAGGGCCATGTTGTTCATGACGAAGAACAGCGGCACCAGCGCCAGGATGATCGGGAAGCTCATCCCGCCGATGAACAGGTAGTAGATGAAGCGGTTGCCGGGGAAGTCGAACCGCGCCAGCACATACGCCGCCATCGAGCCCAGCAGCAGGGTGCCGACCAGCGAACAGCCCACCACCACGACGGTGTTGAAGAAGTAGTCGCTCATGTGCGCCTGGCTCCAGGCGCGCGACCAGTTCTCGAAGTGCAGCTTGTCGGGCAGCTTCCACGGCGTCGACAGGATCGAGTCGTCCGTCTTGAAGGACGCCATGACCGCCCAGAGCAGCGGCATGACGACCAGGATCGCCCAGATGATCAGCACGCCGTGCGAGAAGACGTTGAGGACCTGGCCCTCGCCGCTCTTCTCCTTGACCACGGGCGCGGGCGCCTTGGCCGCGGGGGCCGGCCGCTCCGCCGGGGCGGCGGGAGGGGTGTCAGTGGTCTTCACGCGTACTCACCTCGTACTGTCGAGCCGGACACGGAGGCCGACCTGTGGTGCCTGCTGGGGGTGGCGGGGTGCGGGTCCCGTCGGTCGCGGCATCAGAACTCCAGCCGCTCGCGCCGGCCCAGTCGCATCACGACGGCGGCGAAGGCCATGGTGACGATGAGCAGTCCGACACCGATCGTCGTCGCGTATCCGGCCTGCCCGTCGCGGAAGGCCGTCTGGTACACGTACAGCGGGAGCACCGTGGTCGAGTAGTCGGGGCCGCCGGGACCCACGGTCATGACCTGCACGGCGGTGAACGCCTCCACGCCGAGGGCCAGGATGCCCATGTAGACCCAGCCCGACTGCACCGTGTCCCAGAGCAGCGGCAGGGTGATCCTGAAGAACGTGGTGAAGCGGTTGGCGCCGTCCAGGAGCGCCGCCTCGTAGAAGTCCCTCGGGATGGACGCCATGCCGGCGGAGAAGAGGACGACGAAGAACCCGACCGTCGACCAGATCAGCACGGTCATGACGCAGATGAGCGCCAGGTTCGGGTCGCCGAGCCACTCCGGCTGGACGGACTCCAGGCCGATCATCTTCAGCGTTCCGTTGATCATCCCGCTGCGGGGGTTGAACGCGAACTGGAACAGCAGGGCGACGATGACGATCGAGAGCACCTGCGGGAAGAAGTAGGCGATCTTGTAGAAGCCCGATCCGCGCACGCCGGAGACGGCGGCGTTCTTGCGCCGCCGGCCCCCCACGTTGAGCATGAAGGCGAAGAACAGCGCCAGGCCCAGCGTCACCAGCGGCAGCAGCAGCACGAGCAGCACGCTGTGCTGCAAGGACTTCCAGAAGACGTCGTCCTTGAGCATTCTCGTGTAGTTGTCGAACCCGACCATCGCGAAGTCGGGACTCAGGCCGGTCCAGTCCGTGAACGAGTAGTAGATGGACTGGACGAACGGCCAGATCACGAAGACCGCGTACAGCGCCAGTGGGACTGCCAGGAATCCCACGATGAAACGGTACTTGCCATGCTGCATCGTTTACCGACCCCGATCTTTCCGCGGGTGCCGCCGCTGGTGACGGTTGCTCACTGGTGCTTGTAGTGCTTGATGGACTGGTCCTTGGCCGCCGCGTCCGCGAACGCCTGGATCTTCTTGATGGTCTCCGCCGGGGTCGCGCGGCCGGCCATCATCTCGCCCAGACCGGCGACGCCGATCTGCTCCTTCTGGAGCTTCACGTACCAGTCCTGGAGGCGCGGGTTCACCACGTTGTCGCCGGCCTTCTTCAGCACGTCGACACCGGCCTGCAGGGCGGTCGACAGGGTCAGCCCGTCCGTGCCGCCGTTGAAGGCGCTGAGCGACTTGACCTGTTGGGTGAAGTTCTTCGAGGACTCCTCGGAGAGCATGATGCGCAGCTGCTCCATCGCGCCCTCGGGGTTCTTCGCGTGGGCGGGGACGATGAAGGGCTCGCCGCCGGAGGCCCAGATGGTGCCGAACGGCATCTTGTCGGACGCGTCCAGGCTGGACGGCGGCGCGACCATCATCTTGAAGTCCTTGGGCGTGGTGGGCGCGGCCTCGTTCTCCACCCACGAGCCGTTGGGGATGAAGAGCGCCTTGCCCTTGGTCCACTCGGTCTGCGACTGGATGTGGGTCAGGCCCGGGGTGCCCTGGAGGATGTACCCCTTCTGGTACAGCTCGTAGTACGCCTCGAACGCCGCCTTGACCGCGGGGTCCTTCCAGGCGTTCGGCTCCAGGTTGTCGATCTTGTCGAGAACCTCCCGGCCGCCGATCTTGGCGATGAACGGGTAGAGCGAGAACGGCAGGTAGTAGGGGTACTTGCCGGGGTACGTCCAGCCGGCGACGCCCTTCTTCTTCGCCTTGGCGCACAGGGCGAGCATGTCGTCCCAGGTCTCGGGGTACTGCGCGTCGAGGTTGTCGAGCGCGGTCTGCGAGTACCAGACGCCGTACACGGTGTACGCGTAGTACATGATCCAGACCGGGTCGCCCTCGAACTGGCCCATCTCCAGGACGCCGGGGCGCAGCGTGTCGCGGACCTTCTTGTTCGGGTCGTCGAGGGACGGGGCGTCCATCAGCGGGGTCAGGTCCAGCAGCTGCTTCTTGCCGACCAGGACGCCCATGTCCATCTGCTCGGCGCCCGAGTTGTCGATCAGGTCCGGCGGGGTGCCGCCGTTGAAGCGCGGCTGCAGCTGCGACTGGATCTTCTGGGTCGCGACGTGCTTGACCTTGGGAGCCTTCGGGAACGCCTCGTTGTACTTCTTCTCCGCGTCGATCGCGTACTGCTCGCCGAAGCCGCCGTTGAAGATGACGACTTCGAGCGGCGCCGTCTCGTTGACGCCGAGCGGGTTCTCCTTGGTGACCTTGCCCTTCTCGACCTTCTTGTCGTCGCCGCTGTCGCCGCTCGCGCACGACGACAGGAAGCCCATCGCCGGAACGGTGAGCAGACCGAGTGCGGCGGATCGCTTGATCACATCGCGACGGCCGAGGCCCTCATTCTTGTGGGCGGAGGTGGATCCCATGCTCAAGTCCTCGCCTTCTCCAGGACCCAGGCGGTGTGTACCGGTCGCCCGTTGATATTCGCCTCTGGCGAAGGGCCCCGCCACCGCGGTCAGTTGCGCTTGGTTAGTGCTGATTTTCAGGCTGGCCACGTGCATTGGGAGGTTCGGAAAGACCGGCCGCACAGGCACCCTCGTGCCCCTCCGGCCCCGCCCCGTGCCCCCCTTGCCCACTTCACCGGAAACGGCTGCGCAGACGCCGACAGGTATAGTCCACTCGCGGCCGACTGAGCAAGATCGAATGCAAGGTTGAACAGCAGTCTTTCCCGAGTTGAGACCTCGCGGATACCGACCCCGGACGCACTCCCCCGCCGGGGCGGGCATTGCCCCGAGGCGGCCGATTCTCCCGGCGCCTCGGCCACAACGCCCTTGACACATCCGGAACTTGCCTTCCTACTGGACCGTGCGCCTCGCTCTGACAACGTTGTCCGGATGCACTTCCTCGGAAGGAATGGCTCGGCATGCAGCCCCGACACGGACCTCGCAGGAGACATCGCCGTACGGCCGCGCTGATCGTGGTTTCCCTGGTATTGATCTTGATCGCTCCCGCCGCCGCTTCCGCCCGGTCCGGGGACGGCGGCGCGAACGGCCGAAACGCCTCGGTGACGCGGACATTCCGTTCTTCTTTCGAAGCGAACGAAAAGCAACCGGACTGGCGCAACACCGTCGAAGAAGGCCCTGGCGGAAAGAAGCGGTCATCGGGTGTCGACGGCGGATTCTCCACTGGAATACCGGGCAATGTCACCGACAAGGTGACAGACGTCCGGGCCAGTGCCGAGAACACCGGCGGCGGCGAGGTGAAGGAGAACCTCGTCGACGGGGCGCCCGCCACCAAGTGGCTCGCCTTCGCGACCACCGCCTGGGTGGAGTTCGACCTGGCCGAGCCGGTGAAGGCGGTGACCTACGCGCTGACCTCGGCCGACGACCACGCCGAGCGCGACCCGAGGGACTGGACCCTGCAGGGCTCCACCGACGGCGAGGAGTGGACGGACCTCGACTCCCGCGCCGGCCGGTCCTTCCCCGAACGGTTCCGGACCGTGTCGTACGACATCGCCTCCCCCGCCGCCTACGCGCACTACCGGCTGCGGATCACCGCGAACAACGGCGCGACGGACGCGACCCAGCTGGCCGACGTCCAGTTCTCCGACGGCGACACCACGCGCCCGGTGCCCGACACCATGCGCAGCCAGGTCGACCGCGGCCCGTCCGGCTCGCCCACCGCGAAGGCGGGCGCGGGCTTCACCGGGCGCAGGGCCCTGCGGTACGCGGGCACGCACCGGGCGGACGGCCGGGCCTACTCGTACAACAAGGTGTTCGACGTGAACATCGCCGTCACCCGTGACACCACGCTCTCCTACCTGGTCTATCCGCAGATGACGGAGACCGACCTCTCCTACCCGGCGACCCATGTCGCGGTGGACCTGGCGTTCACGGACGGCGCCCATCTGAGCGAGCTGCGGGCCGCGGACACCCATGGCGGCCCGCTCACCCCGCGCGGCCAGGCCGACGCCGAGCGGCTCTACGTCAACCAGTGGAACAGGGTCGAGTCACCGATCGGCGCGGTCGCGGCGGGCCGGACCGTCGACCGGATCCTGGTCGCGTACGACTCCCCCGCGGGCCCGGCGAAGTTCCAGGGCTGGATCGACGACCTCGCGATCGCGCCGAAGAAGCCCGAGAAGCGCCGCGCGCATCTGTCCGACTATGTGTCGACGGTCCGCGGCACCAACTCCAGCGGGAGCTTCTCGCGCGGCAACGCCTTCCCCGCCACCGCCGTCCCGAACGGCTTCAACTTCTGGACGCCGGTCACTGACGCCGGTTCGACCAGCTGGCTGTACGAGTACGCGCGCGGCAACGACGAGGACAACCTGCCGACGCTCCAGGCGTTCGCCGCCGGCCACGAGCCGAGCCCCTGGATGGGCGACCGGCAGACCTTCCAGCTGATGCCGTCCACGGCCCCCGGCGCGCCGGACGCCTCCCGCACGGCCCGGGCGCTGCCGTTCCACCACGAGAACGAGACGGCGCGGGCCCACTACTACGGCGTGACCTTCGACAACGGGCTGAAGGCCGAGATGACGCCGACCGACCACGCGGCCCGGATGCGTTTCACCTTCCCCGGTGACGACGCGAGCGTGATCCTCGACAACGTCACCGGCGCCGGCGGGCTCGCGCTCGCCCCGGCGACCCGCTCCTTCACCGCCTTCTCCGACGTGCGCAGCGGCGGTTCGACCGGCGCCACCCGTCTCTTCGTGTACGGCGTCTTCGACGCGACGGTCACCGCGAGCGGCCGTCCGGCGGGCGGCGGAGGCGCGGACGTGACCGGGTACCTCCGCTTCGACGCGGGCCGGGACCGCACGGTCGGGCTGCGTCTGGCGACCTCGCTGATCGGCGTCGAGCAGGCGAAGCGGAAACTCGCGGCCGAGATCCCCGCCTCCCGCTCCTTCGAGCAGGTCGAACGGAGCGCGCAGCGGGCCTGGGACGGCCTGCTGGGGCGGGTGGAGGTCGAGGGCGCCACCCCCGACCAGCTGACCACGCTCTACTCCGGCCTGTACCGGCTGTACCTGTACCCGAACTCGGGCTTCGAGCGGGTCGGCGGCCGGGCCCGGTACGCCAGCCCCTTCTCCCCCCGTACCGGCCCGGACACCCCCACCCGCACCGGCGCGAAGATCGTCGACGGCGAGGTGTACGTCAACAACGGCTTCTGGGACACCTATCGCACCACCTGGCCGGCGTACTCCCTGCTCACCCCCGGCCGGGCCGGGAGGATGGCGGACGGCTTCGTCCAGCAGTACAAGGACGGCGGCTGGATATCCCGTTGGTCCTCCCCCGGCTACGCCGACCTGATGACCGGCACCTCCTCCGACGTCGCGTTCGCGGACGCCTACGTCAAGGGCGTGGAGTTCGACGCCGAGGCGGCGTACGAGGCGGCGCTGAAGAACGCCACCGTCGTCCCCCCGTCCTCGGGCGTCGGCCGCAAGGGCATGGCCACCTCCCCGTTCACCGGCTACACGGACACCGGCACGCACGAGGGCCTGTCGTGGTCGCTGGAGGGATACCTCAACGACTTCGGCATCGCGCGGATGGCGCGGGCGCTCCACGAGAGGACGGGCAAGCGGCGCTACCGGGAGGAGTCCGAGTACTTCCTGAACCGCGCCCGCGACTACGTCCGGCTCTTCGACGACCGGGTGGGCTTCTTCCAGGGCCGCGACGCCGAGGGCGGTTGGCGGCTCCCGCCGGACGCGTACGACCCGCGCGTCTGGGGCTACGACTACACGGAGACCAACAGCTGGGGGTACGCCTTCACCGCCCCGCAGGACAGCCGGGGCCTGGCGAACCTGTACGGCGGGCGGGCCGGGCTGGCCGAGAAACTCGACGCCTTCTTCGCCACGCCGGAGACGGCCGCTCCCGAGTTCACCGGCTCGTACGGCGGGGTCATCCACGAGATGACGGAGGCCCGCGACGTCCGGATGGGCCAGTACGGTCACAGCAACCAGGTGGCGCACCACGTCGCCTACATGTACGACGCCGCCGGGCAGCCCTGGAAGACGCAGGAGAAGGTCCGCGAGATGATGGGCCGCCTGTACACGGGCAGCGAGATCGGCCAGGGCTACCACGGCGACGAGGACAACGGCGAGCAGTCGGCCTGGTACCTCTTCTCCGCGCTCGGCTTCTACCCGCTGGTCATGGGCGGCGGCGAGTACGCGGTCGGCTCACCGCTCTTCACCCGGGCCACGGTCCATCTGGAGAACGGCCGCGATGTGGTGGTCCGGGCCCCGCGGAACAGCGCGACGAACGTCTATGTGCAGGGGCTGGAGGTCAACGGCCGGAAGTGGACGTCGACTTCGCTGCCGCACGGCCTCCTCACCCGGGGCGGGACCCTGGACTTCGCCATGGGCGCGACGCCGTCGTCCTGGGGCACCGGCGAGAACGCGGCGCCGACGTCGATCACCACGGACGACCGGGCGCCCTCGCCGAGGGCGGACGTGCTGAGGGGCCCGGGCCCGCTCTTCGACGACACCTCGGCCACGGCGGCGCCGGTCGCCTCGGTGGACCTCCCGGTGCCGTCGGCCACCGCCGCGGCCCAGTACACGCTGACGTCGGACGCCGCCGGCGCGGCCCCCGCCGGCTGGGTCCTCCAGGGTTCGGCGGACGGCACGCGCTGGAAGGACCTGGACGTGCGGTCGCACGAGTCGTTCGCCTGGGACCGCCAGACCCGGGCGTTCTCGGTGCGGTCCCCCGGCTCGTACGCGCACTACCGCCTGGTGTTCGCCGGTACGGGGAGGCTCGCGGAGATCGAACTGCTCGCCTGACGGCCCGTCGCGCTAGCCCTCCGGCGTCTCCGGTGTCTCCGGTGTCTCCGGTGTCTCCGGTGTCTCCGGCGGGAACAGGCTGCGCGGCAGGCTCACGTTCCACGCCGTGATCACCGGTCGGCCGTGCTCGGTGCCGAGCCGGGAGACGGCCCCCGTGGCGAGCTGGAACAGCGTGCCCTCGGCCGGGCCCAGCCCCAGGTAGCGGGCGGTGAGCACCCGCAGGAAGTGGGAGTGGGCGACGAGCGCGATGTCCTGCCCCGCGTCCCGGCCGGCCTCCCGCGCCACCTCGGCCAGCACCCGGTCGGCGCGTGCCCCGACCTCGGCGGGGGTCTCGCCGGGGTGCCCCTCGGGGCCGGGGGCGACGCCGTCGGTCCACAGGTTCCAGCCGGGGCGGGTGCGGTGGATCTCGTCGGTGGTCACGCCCTCGTAGCCGCCGTAGTCCCATTCGTGCAGTTCGGGCGTGACGCGGGGCGCGGCGAGACCGGCGAGTTCGGCGGTGCGCCGGGCCCGTGCCGAGGGGCTGACCAGGGTGAGCGCGATCCGCCGGCAGGTGAGCAGGGGCGCCAGCGCGCGGGCCTGGTGCTCGCCGAAGGGGGTCAGGGGCAGGTCGGTGTAACTGGTGTGCTGCCCGGACCGCGACCACTCGGTCTCGCCGTGCCGGATCAGGATCAACTCGCCCATGGCTCCGTTCCGCTCCCTCTGTTCCTCGGCTGCTCTTCTGTTCCTCGGCTGCTCTTCGGCGTGGCCCGGGGCCCGCGCCTCCGTACGGGGAACCCGTGGGCCCACGATCGCATTCCGCTCCGCCTCGCGGCCGGTGGGACCTGCGGTCCGGCCGGCCGGGAACGCGCGAGGGGCCGCACCCCGGAATCCCCCGGAGTGCGGCCCTCGGCTCTGCCGACCGCCTGGCGCCTACTTGCGGATCAGGCTGCGCAGCACGTACTGCATGATGCCGCCGTTGCGGTAGTAGTCCGCCTCACCGGGGGTGTCGATGCGGACGACCGCGTCGAACTCCACACCGGTGTCGGTGGCGACCTTGACCGTGCGCGGCGTGGCGCCGTCGTTCAGCTCGGTCACGCCGGTGATGGAGAAGGTCTCCTGACCGGTCAGGCCGAGGGACTCGGCGGTCGCGCCCTCCGGGAACTGGAGCGGGAGGACGCCCATGCCGATGAGGTTCGAGCGGTGGATGCGCTCGTACGACTCGGCGATGACGGCCTTGACGCCGAGGAGCGCGGTGCCCTTGGCGGCCCAGTCGCGGGACGAGCCGGAGCCGTACTCCTTGCCGGCCAGGACGACCAGCGGGGTGCCGGCGGCCTGGTAGTTCTGCGAGGCGTCGTAGATGAAGGAGACCGGGCCGTCGGCCTGCGTGAAGTCGCGGGTGTAGCCGCCCTCGGTGCCCGGCGCGATCTGGTTGCGCAGGCGGATGTTGGCGAACGTGCCGCGGATCATGACCTCGTGGTTGCCCCGGCGCGAGCCGTAGGAGTTGAAGTCACGGCGCTCCACACCGTGCTCGGTGAGGTACTTGCCGGCCGGGGTGTCGGCCTTGATGGCGCCGGCCGGGGAGATGTGGTCGGTGGTGACCGAGTCGCCCAGCTTGGCGAGCACCCGGGCGCCGGCGATGTCCTCGACCGGGGCCGGGTCCATCGTCATGCCCTCGAAGTACGGGGGCTTGCGGACGTAGGTCGACTCGGCGTCCCACTCGAAGGTGTTGCCGGTCGGGATCGGCAGGGCCTGCCACTGGGCGTCGCCCGCGAACACGTCCTGGTAGGACTTGTTGAACATGTCCTCGCCGATGGCGTTGGCGACGACGTCGTTCACCTCGGCCTCGGTCGGCCAGATGTCCGCCAGGTGGACGGGCTTGCCGTCCTGGTCGACGCCGAGGGCGTCCTTGGTGATGTCCACCTTCATCGAACCGGCGAGGGCGTACGCGACGACCAGCGGCGGGGAGGCCAGGTAGTTCATCTTGACGTCGGGGTTGATCCGGCCCTCGAAGTTGCGGTTGCCGGAGAGCACCGAGGTCACGGCCAGGTCGTGGTCGTTGACCGCCTTGGAGACCTCCTCCGGCAGCGGGCCGGAGTTGCCGATGCAGGTGGTGCAGCCGTAGCCGACGAGGTTGAAGCCGACCTTGTCGAGGTACGGGGTCAGGCCCGCCTTGTCGAAGTAGTCGGTGACGACCTTCGAGCCCGGGGCGAGGGTGGTCTTGACCCACGGCTTGCGGGTCAGGCCCTTCTCGACCGCCTTCTTCGCCACGAGCGCGGCGGCGACCATGACGTACGGGTTCGAGGTGTTGGTGCAGGAGGTGATCGCGGCGACGGTGACGGCGCCGTGGTCCAGCTCGTAGGTGGTGCCGTCGGGGGCGGTCACGGGGACCGGGTTCGACGGGACGCCGTTGGTGGCGGCCGGGGAGTCGGAGGCCGGGAAGGACTCCTTGCCCGCCTCGTCGGCGGTGTCCACGTAGTTGCGGACGTCCTGCTTGAACTGCTCGGCGGCGTTGGCGAGGACGATGCGGTCCTGCGGGCGCTTCGGGCCGGCGATCGACGGGACGACCGTCGACAGGTCCAGCTCCAGCTTCTCGGAGAAGTCCGGCTCGGCGGCCGGGTCCAGCCAGAGGCCCTGCTCCTTGGCGTACGCCTCGACGAGCGCGACCTGCTGCTCGTCGCGGCCGGTCAGGCGCAGGTACTTCAGCGTCTCGTCGTCGATCGGGAAGATCGCGGCGGTGGAGCCGAACTCCGGCGACATGTTGCCGATGGTGGCGCGGTTCGCGAGGGAGGTGGCGGCGACGCCTTCGCCGTAGAACTCGACGAACTTGCCGACGACGCCGTGCTTGCGGAGCATCTCGGTGATGGTCAGCACCAGGTCGGTGGCGGTGGTGCCCGGCTTCAGCTCGCCGGTCAGCTTGAAGCCGACGACGCGCGGGATGAGCATCGAGACCGGCTGGCCCAGCATCGCGGCCTCGGCCTCGATGCCGCCGACGCCCCAGCCCAGGACGCCGAGGCCGTTGACCATGGTGGTGTGCGAGTCGGTGCCGACCAGGGTGTCGGGGTACGCCTGGCCGCCCCGGACCATGACCGTACGGGCCAGGTGCTCGATGTTGACCTGGTGGACGATGCCGGTGCCCGGCGGGACGACCTTGAACTCGTCGAAGGCGGTCTGGCCCCAGCGCAGGAACTGGTAGCGCTCCCGGTTGCGGCCGTACTCCAGCTCGACGTTCTGGCCGAAGGCGTCCTTCGTGCCGAACTTGTCGGCGATGACGGAGTGGTCGATGACCAGCTCGGCCGGGGCGAGGGGGTTGATCTTGGCGGGGTCGCCGCCCAGCTCCTTCACGGCCTCACGCATGGTGGCGAGGTCCACGACGCACGGCACGCCGGTGAAGTCCTGCATGATCACGCGGGCCGGGGTGAACTGGATCTCCTGGCTGGGCTGCGCCTGGGAGTCCCAGCCACCGAGCGCCCGGATGTGGTCGGCGGTGATGTTCGCGCCGTCCTCGGTGCGGAGCAGGTTCTCCAGGAGCACCTTCAGGCTGTACGGGAGGCGCGCGGAGCCCTCGACCTTGTCCAGCCTGAAGATCTCGTACGACTCGTCGCCCACGCGCAGCGTGCTGCGGGCGTCGAAGCTGTTCGCCGACACGACAGTCTCCTTCATCAATGTGCGCGTACTCCGCGCCGCGCCTCATGACGGCGGGCGCCGCGTGGTGCCGCCTGCGGCCCCCCGACCGTCCGCTAAGGTAAGACTTAGTTAGGTAACCCTTACCCGATGGCGGACTGCGGTGCGCCTTCGGCAATTATCTCGATGTCGAGATAACTCTAGTACATCACCTCCGCACGGTCATGCGCGGGCGTCCCCGTGTTCTGTCGCAGCGCAGGTCGACCGGTTCTCATCGAAGGTTGAGCACCTATGGCGCCGAGGACCGCGCGATCCAGAAGAGAGAGGCGATGAGGTTGCGGTCCACCGTGACGGTGTCGCGGTCCAGCGGGGGAGCCCCGGGCGGTCACTGATCAGTCGGGTCAGCGCCGGGGGCGGCGGTCCTCGACGGCCGACGACGAGCCGGTGGCCGCGATGGCCACCCGGACGACGTCCGCCGCGGTGACGTGCGGAACCGGCCGGACCCGGCCCCGTTCTCGTATAGCTGTACGAGAACAGAGCCGGGTCCGGCCGGTGCTGATCCATCTCCCGGGGAGTGGGCACTTCGCGCTGGGCCCGCAACACGGTGCGCTGCCGGACCGCGGCCGAAATCACTGCCGCGCCCTCGAGTCCGGCCGCCGGCGACGGCCCGAAGGTCACTTCCCCCGGTGGGCGGCCATGACGTGATCGCGGGCGCCTTCAACGTGCGCGGTGATCACGCGGCGCAGCGCGGCGGCGTCACGGTCGCGCAACACGTCGACCATCCGCTGGTGTTCGTCGTCGATGCGTTCGAGGTCGTGGCCCGAGCGCGCCCAGCGTCGGCTGTACGGCTCGACGAGGTGCAGCAGCTGGTCGACGAAGCGCAGGGTGAGCCGCTGCTCGGAGAGGGCGTATATGCGCCGGTGGAACTCGTAGTTGAGGGAGGCCCGGCTCGCGGTGTCGGCGCCCTGGCGGCGCATCTCGTCGGCGAGGTCCTGGAGTTCGTCGATGTCCCGGTCGCGGCAGCCGCGCACGATTTCTTCGGCCAGGTGCGGTTCCATCCGGAGACGCAGTTCGAAGAGTTCGGCGATCTCGCCGTGGCTGAGCTCGGCGACGACCATGCCGCGCTGCGGCTGCAATTCGATCAGGCCCTCGGCCGCCAGCGCGTGCAGGGCCTCGCGCAGGGGGATTCGGCTCACCTTCAGCTCGGTCGCGAGCTTCTCCTGCACCAGACGGGCGCCCGGGAGCAGTCCACCGTCGCGGATGGCGGCGCGCAGCCGGTCGGCGATGACGCCGGCGCTGTTGCTCGTGCTGGGGGTGCGGGCTCCTCGGGTCACCTCGGCACTCTATCTCTTGTGCATCAACGCAGCGACTGTATACATTCACTCTCCGCCAGCAGCGAATGTATACAGTCGCTGCGCATCTCACGTTCGCGTCACCAGAAAGGACTGCCGGATGTCACGTGCCGTCGACGTCGCCGTCATCGGAGGAGGACTGCTCGGGCTCGCCACAGCCCGCGCGCTGCTGCGAGCCCGGCCCGGCCTGTCCGTCACGGTCCTGGAGAAGGAGGAACACTGGGGCGCCCACCAGTCCGGGCACAACAGCAACGTCATCCACAGCGGCCTGTACTACGCACCCGGCTCCCTCAAGGCCCGGCTGGCCCGGGCCGGCGGCGAGGAAATGATCAGGTACTGCGAGCAGCACCAGGTGCCCGTCAAGCGCACCGGAAAGCTCGTGGTGGCCACCTCCACGGCCCAACTCCCCGGCCTGGACGCGCTCGCGGAGCGCGGCCGGGCGAACGGTGTCACGGTGCAGCGGCTGAGCCGCGCCGAGTTCGCCGAGCGGGAACCGCATGTCTCCGGGGTGGCCGCGCTGTCGGTCGCCGACACCGCGATGACCGACTTCGCCCAGGTGTGCCGGGCGCTGGCGGCCGAGCTGACCGAACTCGGCGCCGAGCTGCGCCTTCAGTCACCGGCGCTCTCCTTCACCGCCACCGCGGACCGGACTGTGATCCACACGCCCGGTGAGGAACTCCGGGCCCGGACCCTCGTGAACTGCGCGGGCCTGCACAGCGACAAGATCGCGGCTGCGGCCGGTGACCGCCCGACGGTACGGATCATGCCCTTCCGCGGAGAGTACGCAGAAATCAGGCCCGGCCGCCGCGGGCTGGTCAACAACCCCGTGTACCCCGTACCCGACCCCGAACTGCCCTTCCTCGGCGTGCACATCACCCCCATGCTCGACGGCTCGGTCCACGTGGGGCCCAACGCCGTACCCGCGCTGGCCCGCCAGGGCTACCGCTGGCGCGACGTCGACCCCCGCATGGTGTCCGAGCTGCTGCGGGACCCGGCCCTGCGCCATCTCGCGCGGCGCTTCTGGCGACACGGGGTCACCGAGATCAGCCGGTCGCTCCTCTGGCCGCTGTTCGTCCGCGACGTCCGCCGCCTGGTCCCGGAGATCGAAAGCAGGGACATGCGGCGGCACGGAAGCGGCGTACGCGCACAAGCGGTCACGGCGGACGGGCAACTGGTCGACGACTTCGTCATCAGCCGCACCCCGCGCGCCGTCCACGTGCTCAACGCGCCGTCACCCGCGGCCACATCCAGCCTCCACATCGGGAGCCGGATCGCGGCCGACGTCTTCGAACAGCTCGGCCACGGGGATTCGGCCCGGACCGTACGCGAAGAGTCCGCCGAGGCCTGACCGCTCCCCGCCCGCCGACGCAGGACCCGCCGTCTCTTCCCCTCCCCGCCCTACCCCTCTCTTTCAACGGTGATCGAGGACAGCCCATGGCGAACGCCCCGCACACAGCCACTCAGGACCCCGGACCGCCCCCCGCCATCGCCCGCCGCCGCGTTGCCACCGCCACCATCGTGGGCTCCGCACTGGAGTGGTACGACTTCTACCTCTACGCCTCCATGGCCGCGCTGGTCTTCGGCAAGATCTTCTTCCCGCAGACCGACGACGCGGCCGGCACCATGGCCGCCTTCGCCACCTTCGCGGCCGGATTCCTGGCCCGCCCGCTGGGCGGCATCATGTTCGGTCACCTCGCCGACCGCATCGGCCGACGGAACGTACTGATCATCACCTTCGTCCTGATGGGCATCTCCACAGGGCTGATCGGCCTGCTGCCCACGTACGACACCGCAGGCATCGCGGCGCCTGCCGCCCTGGTGGCCCTGCGCATCCTTCAGGGCCTCGGCGCCGGAGCCGAGTACAGCAGCGCGGCAGTGGTCGCCTACGAGCACGCGGACGAGAACCGACGCGGCCGCCAGGGCGCCTGGCCGGCCCTGGGACTCAACCTTGGACTGCTGCTGTCGTCGCTGACCGTCACGGTGCTCACCTCCCTGAACGAGGAGACGCTCCTGACCTGGGGCTGGCGCGTCCCGTTCCTCGCGAGCTTCGCCCTCGCGGGTGTGGGCCTGTGGGTGCGGAGCCGCGTGCCCGAATCATCCGACTTCCACAACAGCAAGAAGAATCAGGAGCAGGACGCCGCCCCACAGATGCCGTTCGTCACCCTGCTGCGCAAGCAGCGGCGCGGCCTCCTCGTGGTCCTGGCCATCTCGTTGGGATACAACGCCCTCAGCTACATCTTCAAGACCTTCTCACTGGCCTACCTCTCGGACTTCCAGGACGTCTCGCCGAGCGTCGGCGCGTTCGGCATCGCCCTGGCCAGTGCCACCGCCATCGTCACCGTGCCGCTCTTCGGCTGGGCCAGCGACCGCTTCGGCAGCCGCAAGGTGCTCGCGGGCGGCGGCATCGCCTCGGCGCTCTTCGCCTTTCCGTTCTTCGTTCTGCTCGACACGCAGAACTCCACCGTGATCTGGCTGTGCCTGATCATCGCGACAGGCGTGCTGGCACCTGCCATGTTCGCCCCGCAAGGCGCCTTCCTCTCCCGCCAGTTCCCGCCGGACGTCCGGGTCAGCGGAGTCGGCACCGGGCGGGAGATCGGCGCCGCCCTCTCGGGCGGTCTGGCCCCGCTGGCGGCCCTGGCCATCGTCGGCGCCAGTGCGACCCACGCCACCTGGGGCGTCTCCCTCATCCTCATCGCCGGAGCCGTCGTGGTCGCCATCGGCGCCGCCTTCGACCAGGGCGCCCGCCCGGCCGCCCCACCTGCCGTACGGCAGGACTCCGACACCGACCAGACCCCCGGCCAGACACCGGACCGGGACGACGCCCGCGTGCCCCAGGCCCGCTGACGCCCAAGCCGATGACAAGGAGCCGCTGAACGGGGCGGCCCGGACCGAACACGGTCCGGGCCGCCCCGTTCAGTGACGCGGATCAGATAGTGGCCCCACACGCACTCAACCTTCGGTGAGAAACGCTCGACTTTCCTACTGAAGGCCTTCGGCGACGCGCCGCGCGAACCATCGCTCGACGACGATCAGTCGTGCCAGCCGTTTGCGGCCGGCCGGGGTCAGGGGCGAGGGGCGCGTTGCGGTGAGCCAACCATGCATGACTTCCGATCAGGTGAACAGCGGTGCCGCCATCCAGATCGCAACTCCGATCAGGATGACGGCGAACCAATAATCGATCCATCGCTTCGACCGTTCACTGCGGAACAGGGCGGCGAGGGCCCGGCCGCCGAGCGCCCAGGCGATGAAGGCGGCGAGGTTGTTCAGCGTGAAGACAACCGTGATGACCAGCACCGTGGCGATGTCGTCGTTGGCGGACGGCGTGAGAAACTGCGTGAACATCACCGCGATGATGTAGTACGCCTTGGGGTTCAGCAGCAGGACGATCGCGCCGGCCCAGAACCCGATCCGCCGCTTTCCGACCGGTGCGGAATCCGCCGCGTCTCCTCCTTCCTCCCGAGCGGCACGAATGAACGTCACCGCCAGCCACAGCACGTAGAGGCTCCCGACCGAGCTGAGCAGCTTCGTGAGCAAGGGATGCCCAAGGATGGTGACACCCATCCCGATCCCGATCGCCACAGTCACGACGAGGGTCGTGATGTGGTAGCCGGCGAGTGCAGGCGTAGCGGCGCGCAGCCCTTTCGATGCACCGATCGCTGCGAAGAACGCGTTTCCGGGGCCCGGACTGTACGCGAGTGGGAACAAGAAGATCAGGAGCGCGATCAGCGTGTCCACGCTCATGGCTGGTGTCAGATCGGCCGAGATGTTCACGTACCGAGTTTTCGGAACGGCCCTCGCTCGTGCTGGCGGATAACGGACATCACGATGTGGCCGAACGTCGACTGCCTACCGCTCACAACACGTCACACGTCGGGGAAGGGCACTGGACGATCAGGCGTGCCCCAGGTCGCTCAAACTCCGCTGACATCGCTCGATCCTCACCGCGAGAGGTCAGCCCCGGCCCGCCGCGCCGGGGACCCCGCGTTCCGGTCGTCGTGGCCCGCGGCGCCTTTCGCCGGGAGGCCGCCGGGCAGGGGCCGGGACGAGGCGGTCCCGGCCGTCCGGGGGGTCGGCCCGGGCGCGTGGAGCGGGACAGTCCCGGATGTACAGCGGGTCGGGTACGGCAGCTCAGTCCCGGATGTACAGGGACTCGGCCGCCGCGGCGGCCACCGTCTCCGCCACGCGTGCGAGCGCCGGCACATCCAGCTTCCACTGCTGCCAGTACAGCGGCACATCCGCCCACCGCCCCGGCACCAGTTCCGTGAGGGCGCCCGCCCGCAGCAGCGGTTCGGCCTGCGGCTCCGGGACCAGGCCCCAGCCGAGACCGGCGACCACGGCGTCGCAGAACCCCTCCGACGTGGGCACGTAGTGCCGGAGCGGACCGGCCCCGGAGCCGTCGGGCGTGAGAGAGCGGACGAACCGGTCCTGGAGCGCGTCGCGCCGGTCGAAGACGATCACCGGCGCGTCGCGCAGGCGGCGTTCCAGCGGTCCGCGCGCCAGATGGCGCGCCGTGAACGCCGGACTCGCCACCGGCAGATACCGCGCCCGGCCCAAGGGGCGCACCACGCAGCCCGCCACCGGCTCGCCCGACGAGGTCACCGCCGCCATCACCTGTCCCTCGCGCAACAGCGTCGCGGTGTGCGCCTCGTCCTCGCGGTGCAGCTCGAAGCAGACGGGCGGGTCCTGCGGCACCCGGGTCAGGGCCGGCAGGAACCAGGTGGCCAGGGAGTCCGCGTTCACCGCGATGGACAGCCGGACCGGCCCCGCCCCGGCCGCGATCCCCAGCTCCGTCCGCGCGTCCCGTTCCAGGGCGGCCAGCTGACGCGCGAACCGCACCACGACCTGCCCGGACTCCGTGGCACGTACCGGCTTCGTGCGCATCAGCAGCACCCGTCCGGTGCGCTGCTCCAGCGCCTTGACCCGCTGGCTCACGGCGGAGGGCGTCACATGCAGGGCCGCGGCGGCGGCGTCGAAGGTGCCCTCGTCGACGACGGCGAGCAGCGTCCGGACCTGGTCGAGCGGCAGCTCGTTCACCCGCCCCGTCCCTTCCTTCACGAGAACCTTCCCGAGTGGCCCTCACACAGGAGCTTCACGAGAGCTAAAGCCTGATAAGAAACTTTAGCTGTACTGATGTCGTGCTGTTCCCTAGCGTCGGACGTCATGAACACCGGCATCCTCCCGGCGGCCGCCGCCGGATTCGGCACGGGCATGTCCCTCATCGTCGCCATCGGCGCGCAGAACGCGTTCGTGCTGCGCCAGGGCGCGCGCAGGCACGCCGTCCTCGCGGTGGTCGGCATCTGTGCCGTGTCCGACGCGGTCCTCATCTCCCTCGGCGTGGCCGGGCTCGGCGCCGTGGTCACCGCGTGGCCCGCCGCGCTGACCGCGGTGGGCCTGGCCGGCGGGGGTTTTCTGCTCTGCTACGGCGTCCTGGCCGCACGCCGTGCGCTGCGGCCCGTCGACGGGGACGGCGGCGACGGCGGCGGGGGGCTGTCGACGAAGGGCGCGTCGGCCGGCTCGGTGCGCACCGCGGTGCTCACCTGCCTGGCCCTGACCTGGCTCAATCCGCATGTCTACCTGGACACCGTGCTGCTGCTCGGCTCGGTCGCCGCCGACCGGGGCTCGCTGCGCTGGGTCTTCGGCCTGGGCGCGATGCTGGCGAGCGTGGCGTGGTTCGCCGGCCTCGGCTACGGCGCCCGGCTCCTCGGCGGCGTGCTGTCCCGGCCCGGCGCGTGGCGGGTGCTGGACTCCCTGGTCGCGGCCACCATGCTGGCGATGGGCGCCATGCTGCTGGCCCGCGCGCTCTGAGAACCGGCGTGCCCGGGCACCCGACCGGCCCTCCTCCGTGCTCCTCTGCAACCACGTGAGCCACCACCCGCCGACCTGCGCCGGACCGGCCTCCCGCCCGAACTGCACGTCTGAGAAACGCTGTTGCTCCCTCCGCCCGACATGCACCGGGGAGCACCGCGGCACGCACCGAGGAGCCCCGCAGCACGCACCGGGGAGCACCGCGGCACGGCGAGCGCTGTCCGCGCCCGTGGTTATGATCCCGGCATGGCAGTCCCCGAGGTCGTCCCCATCGCCCACGAGCCGGACCACCGGACCGACACCATCGGGCGCTACGCGGACGGGCAGTTCCTGGCCACGATCACCTACGCCGTTCCGGACGACGCGGGGAGACGGCTGTACGGCGCCCTCCACCTCTTCGACGCCGAGGGCCGCCACACCGCGTCCGACGTATGGTGTGCGGGCACCTGGGACGAGCAGCACGACGCGCCCCGGGACGGTGATTCGCCCCTGGCACGCGCCCGTTCGCGGATGTCCGCGCTCCTGGACGCCCTCCCCCGCCGCGCGTACGGCGACATCGCCGTACGCCCCTTCCACGTGACCTTCGACGGCGTGCTCTTCGGGCTGGTCACGGAACGCCACGGCGAGGGCGAGGGCGAGCACGACTGGGCCGAACTCCTCCCGGATCACCTGGGGTTCGGCGCACCGTGGGACGGCTGGTACGACACCTGACCCCGCACACGGGACGCGTCGCCGCCGGTGACGCGAGCACCCGAGCGAAGGAGAGACGTGAACGACCACATCACCGCGTTCGACGGCATATCCCCGACCACTCTGGCCGAACTCCTGGGCCGCGAGCAGGTCATGGACATCGGCGTCCGCCCGCTGTGGCCCTCGCCGCGCGTCGCCGGGCCGGCGTACACCGTACGGTGCCCGCCGGGCGACAACCTGATGCTGCACGCGGCCGTCTACCGCGCGGAGCCCGGCTCGGTCATCGTGGTCGAGGCGGGCGACGTGGACTACGCGCTCGCCGGGGGGAACGTCTGCGCCGTCGCCCGGCGCCGGGGCATCGCGGCCTTCGTGACCGATGGGGTGATCCGGGACCTGGCGGAGGTCCGCGAGATCGGCTTTCCCGTCTTCGCCAGGGGCGTCATGCCGGTCCCGGGCGTGAAGAAGGCCGTCGGACCGCTCGACGTGCCGGTGCGGTGCGGCGGGGTGGAGGTCCGCCCCGGCGACATCGTGGTGGCCGACGAGGAGGGCGTCGTCGTCACCCCCGGCGCCCGCCGCGAGCAGGTGCTCCGCGACGCCCGCCGGAGGCTCGCCGAGGAGGCGCGGGAGACCCTCGACAGCTGGGAGAAGGCGCACCGCGCCCGCGTCGAGGCCCTGCTCGCCCAAGACGGCTCCACGGCCTGACCCGCCTGACCCGCCCGCCCCCACCGCACCCGGCCGGACCGGGGCGGCCCGACCGTCCGGGCCGCCCCGCCCCCGCCCGGCGCCCCGTCCCCGAACGGGCGTACACCGCGCGCCCCGGCGGCGGTGAGGGCGGACCATGGAACGCACGTGCCACCCGTGCCGCGTCCCGCCCGGCGCCCGCACACGAACGGGCCGCAGCCGCGCCTGCGCACCGGAGTCACCCGAACAGCGCACCCCACCGCAAGGCTCATCTCATATCTGAGATAACCTTTCGCCATGTCAGACGATTACCTCGTACGCATCGGCAAGCTCATACGTGACGCCCGTCAACACCGTGGCTGGACACAGAGTCAGCTCGCCGAGGCGCTCGCCACGAGCCAGAGCGCCGTCAATCGCATCGAGCGCGGCAACCAGAACATCAGCCTTGAGATGATCGCGCGCATCGGCGAAGCGCTCGACAGCGAAATCGTCTCGCTCGGTTACGCCGGGCCCATGCATCTGCGGGTGGTCGGCGGCCGTCGGCTCTCGGGCGCCATCGACGTCAAGACGAGCAAGAACGCGTGCGTGGCACTGCTCTGCGCCTCACTCCTCAACAAGGGCCGTACGGTGCTGCGCCGGGTCGCCCGCATCGAGGAGGTCTACCGCCTTCTGGAGGTCCTGAACTCCATCGGCGTCCGGACCCGCTGGATCAACGACGGCGTCGACCTGGAGATCGTCCCGCCCGCCCGGCTCGACATGGACGCCATCGACGCGGACGCCGCCCGCCGGACCCGGTCCATCATCATGTTCCTGGGCCCGCTGCTCCACCGCATGGACTCCTTCAAGCTCCCGTACGCGGGCGGCTGCGACCTCGGCACTCGGACCATCGAGCCGCATATGATAGCCCTGCGCCGGTTCGGGCTGGAGATCGCCGCGACCGAGGGCCTGTACCACGCGCAGGTGGACCACTCGGTCTCCCCCGGCCGCCCCATCGTGCTGACCGAGCGCGGCGACACCGTGACCGAGAACGCGCTGCTGGCCGCCGCCCGGCACGACGGCACGACCGTCATCCGCAACGCCTCCTCCAACTACATGGTCCAGGACCTCTGCTTCTTCCTGGAGGCACTGGGCATACGCGTGGACGGCATCGGCACGACCACCTTGACCGTGCACGGCGTCCCGCAGATAGACGTGGACGTCGACTACTCCCCCTCCGAGGACCCGGTCGAGGCGATGAGCCTGCTGGCCGCCGCCGTGGTGACCCAGTCCGAACTGACGATCCGCCGGGTTCCGATCGAGTTCCTGGAGATCGAGCTCGCGGTGCTGGAGGAGATGGGCGTCGACTGCGACCGCACCACGGAGTACGTGGCCGACAACGGCCGTACCAGACTGGTCGATCTCACGGTCCGCCCCTCCAAGCTGGAGGCGCCGATCGACAAGATCCACCCCATGCCGTTCCCCGGGCTCAACATCGACAACGTGCCCTTCTTCGCCGCCATCGCCGCGACGGCGCACGGTCAGACGCTCATCCACGACTGGGTCTACGACAACCGGGCGATCTACCTCACCGACCTGAACCGCCTCGGCGGCCGCCTCCAACTCCTCGACCCCCACCGGGTCCTGGTCGAGGGTCCGACCCGCTGGCGCGCCGCCGAGATGATGTGCCCACCCGCGCTCCGCCCCGCCGTGGTCGTCCTGCTCGCCATGATGGCGGCCGAGGGCACGTCCGTGCTGCGCAACGTCTATGTCATCAACCGCGGTTACGAGGAACTCGCGGAGCGTCTCAACTCCGTGGGCGCGCAGATCGAGATCTTCCGCGACATCTGATCGGCACAGGCCGCCGCCCGTTCCGAACCAGCCACATCGCCGGTTGGCAACGGGGCGGCGGCTTGGGCGAGCCGGGCCTTGGCATCCGGGGGCAGTTGGAAGTCCCGGAGCGCCTCTGGTTCACATGCAAAGGCACCGGCCCCGGAGAGACGAGGCCGGATCGGACGTCGCATGCCCCGGACACGTCCTGGGATGATCCAGGATCATGCCCAGGTTCTTCGCGCTGTTGTTCGCGCTGTCCCTGCCGTTCTGGGCGGCCGGGACCGTCTTCGGCAGCCCTGACTGGCTGCCCATGGGCATGCCGGTGAGTGCCTTTCAGTTCGTCCTGCCGTTCGTCGTGGCATCGATATGCAGTTGGCGGGACGATGGAGTGCGCGGTCTGACGGCGCTGCTGAGGAGGACCTTCTCCCTCCCCGGTCGCGGGCAGCGCGTCTGGTGGGCGCCCGTCATCCTGCTGGTGCCCGTCACCATGCTGCTGTCGTACGGGGTGTTGGCGCTGGCCGGTGTGCCGCTCGACGGGCCGCATGAGCCGCTCACGGCGGTCCCCGTGCTCCTCGCCCTGTACGCCGTCGCCGCCGTCTTCGAGGAGGCGGGGTGGATGGGCTATGTCCTCCGGCCCCTGCAAGAGCGGTGGGGGGCTCTCGGCGGCGGTGTGGTCCTGGGGGTGGTGTGGGCGCTGTGGCACGTCGTGGCGTATGTGCAGAGTGCCCACACCGCGTTGTGGATCGCGGGCCAGTGCCTGAGCACGGTGGCGCTCCGCGTCCTCATGGTCCGGCTGTTCCAGCGGACCGGCCGAGCCGTGCTCCCGGCGGTCGTCGTCCACACCCTGATCAATGTCGCTCAGTCGGTGTTCCCGGATTACCCCGGACGCTCCCTCGCCGCCGTCGCGTTCGGCCTCGTCACCGCCGCCACGGCCACGCTCGTGACCCTCGTGCGCAGGCCTGGGGATCTTCTCCCCGCCTGCGACGCGGCACATGACGACCGCGTATGAGGGGCGCGGCGGCGGGCGCGGGCGTGGGGACGGGTGCGCATGTGCGGGCATGAGGGGCATGCCCGCCGTCACAGGGTGAAAGTGTCTTGAACTCCCCTTTCTTCTGCCAGAGGTGCGCGGGACAGTGGCGTACTGTCCGAGCGCGGCCGCCGTCCCCCCACCATCTGCGATCTCACCGCCGCGTGGTCCTTCCGGAAGGGTCACGTCCCGTCAGCGCGGGTCGGCGCCCGCGATGCGCCTCGGTCCGGTCGTCCCGGTGGCTGCCTCCCCCGACGAACGAGAGGGCAGGAAATGCAGTCCACAGCACGATGGATCCTGGCGTTCGACTCGTCCTGCGGAACGTGTACGACGGTGTCGTCCGCCGTCGCCCGGGCCAGCGGGGACAAGCTGGAAGTGCTGCCGCTGACCGATGCGGCCGTCCGGCGGTGGCGCCAGGAGGCGCTCGGCGCCGACCCCGCGTGGGCGCCGACCCTGCTGCGGGTGGCCGATGGCGCGGCGCGTGCCTGGACCGGGCCCCGGATGGCCCCGCGGCTGGTGCGGCGGCTCGGGCCGCGGGCGACCGGTCGCGTGCTCGTCGCCCTGGGCGAGCTGCGCCGCGCGGCCCGCGCCGGGCAGCCGCTCGCCGCCGCGGACGGCGTCGCAGTGCCGGAACGGGAACGGGGCCGCTCGCGCATGAGCCGCAAGCACTTCCTGCTGCTGGCGAGCGGCGCCGGTGCGGCCATCGGCATGACGGTGGCGGGCCGGACTCCGGCGTTCGCGCGCTCGGCGCAGACGGAGGCCCGGTCCTGGGTGGCCGCACACCGCGGCGCGCTGCCGCGCACCTACGCCGCGATCGCGCCGCTGCCCTCGGCCGTGCGGCAGGCGGTGCTGGTGGAGCTCTCCCCCGCCGAACGCAGCCGGGTGTGGACCGAGCACCTGGAGAACTTCCGGGCCGCGCATCCGGCGCTGACCGCCCAGCAGAGCCGGGTGGTGCGGGAGGCGCTGGACCTCGCGGGCTCCGAAGCCACGTTCGCCGGTGGCGAGCCGGAGCCGGGCTCCGGGCTGCAACGCCGTGTCTCCGCCGTGGAGACGGCGGCGAAGGAGGCGTTCGGCATGGCGGACAGCGCCGCCCTCCTGGTCACCCTCGGCCCTGCCGACACCGCCCCGGCCGCGCGAGACGAGGCGGCGGCCCGGCTGGCCACGTGCAACTGCAGCACCACCTCGGTGTGGTGCACGGTGTGGGAGGGTCCGCACTGCCAGTGCTGTTTCTGCAGTACGACGTCGGGCTGCGGCTTTCTGGGCATGTACCAGTGCAACGGGACCTGCACCAAATGATGTTCGGGGGTGTCGGCGGGTCGGCGACGGCTCCCCGTCCCGGGGGCGCCCCGTGACCTCCTCGTCTCCGTCACGCCGTGCGGCGCCCCCGGGTCCGGGGCGCGCGGCACGCGTTCCGGCCGGAGGGGGCCGAGGCGGGCTTCATGCCCAGAGCTGTTCTCCGAGCGTCCCGGCGGGCGCGGCGCCGGGCAGGACGTAGGCCACGGCCGAGGCCCGGTGCTGGAGGAAGGGGTTCAGGGCGTCGCGGGCGGCCAGGCGGTCCTGGACGCGGGTGAACTGGGCGGGGTCGCGCATGAAGGCGCAGAAGAGCAGGCCGCGGTCGGTCGGGCCGTCGTCGTAGCTGTAGCTGCGGCGGAGCATGCGGGCGCCGCCGTCGAAGCGGGGGCTGGCGAGACGCACATGGGCGGTGGCGGGGATGACGTAGGAGCCGTCGGGGTTCTTGGCGTAGATGTCCGGCTCGTCGTGCTCGGCGGTGCCGCTGAGGGGGACGCCGTCGCGGGCGCGGCGGCCGATCACCCGGTCGTGCTCGCTCTCGGAAAGAGCCGCGAAGCCGGTGACGTCCATGCGGATCCTGCGGTAGACCAGGACGGTGCCGTTCCGGTGGGCTCCGGTCGGGCCCCAGACCCACCGCTCGGCCGCCGCGTGATCGGGGTTGGCGATGCCGTCCTTGGAGCCGAACAGGTTGCGAGGGGTGGTGCCCGGAGGCGTGTGGGGCAGGAAGCCGGACTGGGTCCAGCGCGGTACGGCGCCGGCGGCCCGCGCGGCCGTGGCGGCGAGTTCGGCGACGACGGTGAGCGTCCAGCGGTCGGCCGCGCACAGCTGGACCAGCAGATCGCCGTCGCTGCGGCGCGGGTCGAGACGGTCGCCGGGGAAGGACGGCAACTCGCCGAAGGAAGCCGGAACATCGAGGCCGAGCCGGGCCGCGAGGGCGGGGCCGACGCCGACCAGGGAGGTGAGCCGGGACGCGCCGCCGCTCTGGAGGCGCGGGTCCGGCGGGGCGGCGGAGGCCGCGGCGGCGAGCGTGCGGGTCAGCGCGCCGAGGACGGCGCGCAGGGTCTTCCGGTCGGTGGCGGCGGAGGCCTTCGGGAGGTCGAAGGAGAGCAGATGCGTCGCCGGCTGCTGGGGCGCCGTGACGCCCGCCTGCCGGGCGCCGTGGAAGGGGATCGCGGCCTCGGCCGCCGGGGCGCCGGTGGTGGCACGGCCGGCTGTCCGGTCGTCCCTCACCAGTTCGTCGGCCGCCGCGCCGATCCCGGCGGCGAGGACCGCCCCGCCGGCGAGCAGGGCCCGACGCCGCCCGAAACGGGTTGCCGCGGGTCTGGATGAATCCTGCGCATTTCCCTGTTCGGTGGGCATACGCCTATTGGAGACGATAAAACAACTGCCATGCAAATCCTGTCTGCAGAAGGCCTGTTGGCGCGTAGAGCGGTTCCGGCGGCGGTGTTCCGGGCGGCGCTGCGGCTGTCGGCGCCGCTCGTCGCGGTCGCGCTGGCGGCCACCGGCTGCTCCGGTACAAAATCGACGTCCGCCGATGCGCGGCATCCGGCGGGGAGCGTGTTGCGCGTTCCACAGGACTACCGCACGGTGCAGCAGGCCGTGGACGCCGCGCGCGAGGGCGAGACGGTGCTGGTCGGCCCGGGTGTGTACCGGGAGAGCGTACGCGTCACCAAGCCCCGGGTGGTGCTGCGCGGCACGGACCGCGACGCGGTGGTCTTCGACGGCGGTGTGCGGCTGGCCAACGGCATCACCGTGACCGGCGCCGGCTCGGTGGTCGAGAACCTCACCGTGCACGGCTACCTCGCCAACGGTGTGCTGTTCACCGGTGTCACCGACGAGCGGCTGCAACAGCGCGGCGCCGGCGGGTCCGCGTACGACCCGCTGGACACCACCCGCTTCCCTCCCGTCCGGGGCTTCCGCGCGACCCGGGTGACGGCGTACAACAACGGCCTGTACGGCATCTACGCCTTTGACGCGCGCAACGGCGTGATCGAGGACTCCTACGCCTCCGGGCACGCCGACTCGGGCATCTACGTCGGCCAGTGCAAGCCCTGCGCCACCGTCGTCCGCGGCAACACGGTGGAGCGCAACGCGGTCGGCATCGAACTGACCAATGCCTCGGACGACCTGTCGGTGCTGGGCAACCTCGTCGCCCGCAACCGGGTCGGCGTCACGGTCAACTCCAACGACCTGGAGGCCCTCGCCCCGCAGCACGGCGCGTTGATCGCGGGCAACGTGGTCGTCGACAACAACGCCGCCGACACGCCCGAACAGGCGGACGGGGGCTTCGGCATCGGCATCGGCATCGGCGGGGGCACGGGGAACCGCGTCCAGCGCAATCTGGTCCGGGGCAACCGGGCGGCCGGGGTCATCGTCACCGACCCGCCGGGGCATCCGGCGAGCGGCAATCGCGTCGAGGGCAACTACGCCACCGGCAATGGCGCCGACCTCGTGCTGGCCTCGGCCGACCCCGGGAACTGCTTCGCGGGCAACCGGCCCGCCACCCAGAGCCCGGACGGCCTGGAGGGCCGCGCGGGCTGCGGCGGCGGCCGCCGGGGCGCGCCGCCCACCGGCCGGGCGGCGCCGGTGCAGGCCCCGCCCGGGGTGCCGTTCAGCCGGGTACCGGCCCCGCCCGCCCAGCCGTCCATGCCGGACCCGACGACCCCGGGCAGCCCGGCGACCGGCCTGCCGGGGGTCGTGGACGCGGCCGCGTACCCGCTCCCGGAGAAGGCGGACGCCGTGCCGCACTCGCGCTGAGCGCGGCGCCCCGGGGCCGCGCCGCACGCTCGACCTGCTGATTCGTAAAGCCGGTTGAGAACGTCCTCCCGCGACCACGCCGGCCGCGGCGCAGGGCGCGGAGGTCTCAGCCGGTCTTCCACGGCGCCTCGGGGAGCTTCGCGCGGCCGTCGCGCCCGGAGAACTCCACGGTGGTCGGGGTCCCCAGGCCCGGCATCCGCATCGTCACCCGTCGCAGGCCGCCGTCGCCGTCGACCCAGTACGTCAGCGGCGACCGCCCGCCGTCGGACCCGGCCCGGGGCGTGGCGCCCTGGGCTCGCGGTCCGGCGAACCGGTCGTAGTCGCGGCCGTCGATGCGCCCGGGCTCCAGCCGGCGGGCCCCGGACTGTGCGAGCAACAGCGGGTTGTCGGGGCGGTCCGCGCCGAGCTCGATCAGCAGTTGGAGCCCGGCGTCCAGGGGATCGGTCGTATAGGAGCGCGCGGACCAGCCCGAGCGCGGGATGTGCTCGGCCCGCTGCCAGGGCGGGCCGGTGTCGCCCTCCGGCGCGGGGGCCAGGCCGAGGCCGCCGGTGTCCCAGACGATCAGGCCGCGGTCGAGCTGCCCGGCGGCGGGTCCGGAAGCTTCGGAGGGCCTGGCGGGTTCGGAGGCCCCGGCGGCGCCGGTGACCTGATAACTCCCCACGGCCCGACGGGTCCGGTAGTCCACCACCCCCTCGACCCGCACCACCACTCCGCCGCCCTCGGTGGCGGTGAGGCTGATCGCCACGGGACTGGCCTGGTACAGATTCAGCCGGGACAGCGCCAGCCTGGACGCCTCCTCCATCGTCACCGGCCGCTCGGCGGTGGAGTCGTCGGAGAGGGTCCGGTAGGCGGCCAGGCCGCCCGCCGCGGCGCCGCACACCGCGAGCGCGATCAGTGTTCTGAGCCGGCGGGTCCGACGCGGCGTACGGCCGCCGGTCTTCCTCTTCCGAGCCATGCAGTCGCCTTCTCTCGTGGGTCGGTCACACAGGAGGGCGGGTTCGCGAACCGCTGGTCCGCGAACCCGCCCGATCCGGCCCGGAGGATCACCCGCGCCGGTCGCCCCGTTCCGGGGCTAGTGGTGCGGTGCCCTTCGCCTGCGCATCAGTACGACCAGCGCCGCACCGAGGGCGGTGAGCGCGGCGCAGCCGGCCAGGGCCAGCGGCACCATCCCGCTCGTGCCGGTGGCCGCCAGGCCCGAGTTGGGCACATGGCCCGGCGCGCCCGGTGCGCCCGGTGCGCCCGGCGCCCCCGGTTTGCCCGGCGTTTCCGGTGCCGGCGTCGTCGGTGTCGGCGTCGGAGTGGGGCCGGGCAGCCGCTGGTTGACCGCGGTCACCGAGACCCCCTCGTCGAGGTTGTCGGAGGTCAGCACCAGCGGTCCGAACACCGCCACGTCGGGCACGGCGTACCCTTCGGGCGGGCTGACCTCCTGCCAGTAGTACGTTCCCGGCGCGCCGGCGCCCTGGCAGATGCCGTCGGTCCCGGTCAGGCAGGGCTTGTCGACCGGCGTGTCCGGCTCCGGCCCGGTGGTCTGCAGGCCGTCGGAGCCGTTCGTCTCCTTCCACAGCTGGAACTTCGCCTTGGCCAGCGGTTTTCCGTCCTGGTCGTGCTTGACCAGGCGCAGCGCGCCTTCCTGTTGTCGGAAGCCGAAGTCGTAGGTGTGGTCGTTCTCCCCGGGCCCGCCGGTGGTGAGCGCCCGCTCCGGGAACTTCGCGTCGCGCGGGACGATGCCCTTGGAGTCGATGAAGTGGTTGTCACCGACATCCGCGTCCGTGGGGACCCACTGGTGGAGCGGGCCGCCCTCGGCGTAGTCGGCCGGATTGTCGAGGCGGATGGTGTACTTGGTCCTCGGCTTCAGGCCGCCGGTGACATTGGAGTCGTCGAAGTAGTACTCGCCGCGCGCCGTCGTCTCGGTCGTGCCGACGAGCTTGCCCGATTCGTCGTACAGGTGGACGGTCGCACCCACGACCGGGCGCTGGCCCGGGTTCTGGATGCCCTTGCGCTCGGGGTCGTACCAGACCCGGTTGCCGATCTGGAGCGGTGCCTGGTCGCAGAGCACCTCCAGGTCGCCCATCGAGGCGCCCTTGCCGAACGGGGCCGCAGTCCCCGGCGGGTTGAGGCGCAGGCCGAACTTCGGATCCTGCGCGCCATCACGCTGGAGGAACGACGTGCCGTAACCGTAGGCGGTGTGGTTGGGGTCGAAGGCGGAGGTCGCGATGGTGTTCTCGACCTTGGAGAACGCCATCCCGGCGAACGCCGTGTTGCGGTGACCGCCCCAGCTGGTGTCGAAGAACCGGGTGCCCCGAGGGGACAGCCCGCAGCCGTTGTTGGTGTCCATCACGTACTCGCCGTTCGCCGGGCAGGCCTTGTTCAGGTCACCGCCCGACATGACGACGGCGACGGAGTTCGGCGCGGGAGCGCCCGGCCCGCGGTCGCCGAAGCGGTCGCGGAAGGCCAGCAGCATCGAGCCGTCGGTCTCGAAGGCGATCTCGCCCAACTCCGGTTCGGGGTTGGCGATGGTGGAGTTGCCACACGGACGGCCGTTCTGCGAGTCCGGGTAGGTGCTCGTCCACGGGAACCAGCCCGCGCCGTCGCACGGGCCACCGCCGACCGTCGAACCGCGCGGGTAGTCCAGCGGCTGGTTCAGCACGGCCTCCCGGAAGGCGCCGGTGCCGAGGTCGAAGGGCAGAACCACCGCGCGCAGGTCCGAGACCTTCCCGGTGGACTCGCCGGAGCACACCCCGCCGAGGTAGCCGGTGCCGTGGTGCAGACCGAGGCCGAAGGGGCGCCAGTCCCCCGCCGCCGGGCAGCCCGGGTCCGGGATCGTGTGGACGGCCTCGGGCGCCGCCGCGGTCGCCTGCGTGGCGTCGTAGCGGTAGAGCTTGCGGTCGTTGAGGTTGACGACGAACAGGTCCTTGCCGTCGTCAGTGATCTTGATGCCGCCCAGACTCTCCTTGCCGGGCACGTCGAGGAACGCGTCATCGGTACCCGGGCCGTGCGCCGTCGTCCCCGCGCCCGGGACGACGGTGAAGAGGGAGGTCTTCTTCCGCGCGGGGTCGGTCACGTAGATCGCCCCGGCGCCGCCGGGACCGTAGTCCGTGCCGCGTTTGGCCAGCGCCGAGGAGAACACCCGCTTGTCGGCCCTGTTCCACGCGATGCCGAACAGCGTGCCGGTCTCGGCGTTGGTGGCGATGTCCGTGACGTTGACGTCGACGCCGTCTTGGCCGCGCGCGTCGTACGGGAAGGAGACCAGCGTGCGCTGGGTCCCGCCCTCGCGCGTGGTGGGCTGACAGCTCGTCATCAGGGGTGCGTTCTTCTGGCAGTAGTCGCCCGGACTCCACAGCCCGGTGGTGTACGCCACGCTCTTTCCGTCGGAGAGGTCGACGAACTCCTCGTTGCTGCTCAGCTGGTTGGGCGCGCCGTCCAGTCCCTGGCGCGAGGCGAAGGCCGGGTACAGCACGCCCGGCTTCGGATTCACCACCTGTACGCGGTATTTACCGCTGGTGGCCTCGCCCGCCGCCGGAGTCAGCGTCACGGTCCCGTCGGCCGCCGTGACCCCCTCGACGCCGGCCCCGGCGTCGTCGGTGAGGGTCACCTTGACGCCCGCGATGCCCGGTTCCAGCGCGGGCGTCCATACCCCGCTGGTGTCCACGGCCCGGATCACCCGGACCGTCACCGATCCGTCTCCCGTCTGCGAGTACGCCGTGGGCGCCATGGCTAACGCCCCGCCGCCGATTCCTAGGCCGAGCGCGAGCACGCAGCCGACGCTGCGGCGACCGAGCGCGCCCAGACCCCGCTGACGCGGTCCGGGCACGGCTCTCTTCGCTCGTTCATGTGTAGATGTCATCCCCTGCTCTCAGCGTTCAGAAGGGCCTGAGGCCCTGCCCGTGAGGGAGTGCATAAAGATGCGGAGAACCGCCTTTTCAGCGATCTTAAAGGGGATTTGGGCAAGATCGTGAGGGAATGGAGAACTCGGTCTCCATCAACTTCGGCTCCCGTGATCACCGCCGGATCCATACCGTCGAGATCGCCCCCTCATCCCGCGGCCGCCGGTCCGTCCCCGGCCATGGACCGGGCCAAGTCTCCTACGTCCTAAGGGCTGTCCCGTAATCCGTGGTGGATCAGCGTGCGGCGTCAGATGCGGTGCATCGCAAGGCGGAGGGGCGCCCGCATACGGGACGTATGCGGGCGTTCCGACAACGCCGCGAGGCGCCGCAGCTGTCGTCGCACGCCCGCCAGGGATTACGGGACAGCCCTTAGCCTCGTTCGGCCACACGCACGCGGGTTCGACGGGGCGCGGCGGCACCGCCGATGCCGCCGTCGCCGTTCGTCGGGCGTCGGGGGTGCTCACCGGTGGGGCAGCAGCTTCATGGCCGCTTCCGCGAGCGTCTCGGGGGCCGGGGTCGCGTCCAGCGCGACTCCGCGTTCGTCCGGTTCGAGTGGTTCGAGCTCGGCGAGCTGGGAGTCGAGCAGCAGTGTCGGCATGAAGTGGCCGGTGCGGTGGCCCATGCGCCGCGCCACCAGGGCGCGTTCGGCCGTGAGATGGAGGAAGAAGGCGGCCGGGCAGGTCGCTCGGAGCGTGTCCCGGTAGCGTCGCTTGAGGGCGGAGCAGGCGACGACTCCGCCGGTGCCCGCCGCGTCGCGTTCGCGGAGCCAGCGGCCGATGGACTCCAGCCAGGGCCGACGGTTCGCGTCGTCGAGCGGGATACCGGCCGACATTCTGGCGATGCCGGCCGGCGAGTGGAAGTCGTCCGCTTCCGCGAGGGGGACGCCCAGCCGCTCGGCGAGCAGCCGGGCCACCGTGGTCTTGCCCGTGCCGGAGACCCCCATGACCACGACGCACGGGGAACGGCGCTCGGTGCCGGGGGACATCGCGGGTGCTCTCCTCCTTCGGTCGGGCTCGGCGGGCGCGGTACGGCCCCCGCGGGCGATCAGGCCGGGTCCTCCTCGCCGCGCCGGCCGTCCGTCCGGCTCCGGCGCGGGGGCGGTCCCGCCGAGCCGGCCGGGTACTCCTCCAGTGGTACGACGTCCCTCTCCCACGCGGAGAGCACGGGTTCCAGGAACCGCCACGCCTCCTCGGCCTCGTCGCCGCGGATGGACAGGGCGGGGTCGCCGTTCAGGACGTCCAGCAGGAGCCGGCCGTACGCGGGCAGGCCCTGGGGGTCCATTCGCGCGGTCAGCGAGAGCGGGGTGAGCTCATGGGCGTGGGAACCGATGCCCGTCAGTTCCAACGCCAGCCCCTCCGGCTCGAGTTCGAAGCGGAGCACGTTGGGGCGGGCCTCGCCGCTGTGGCCGAAGGGCAGGTGGGGCACGGGACGGAAGTGGACCGCGACCTCCTTGCGGTCCGCCCCGAGCGCCTTGCCGCTGCGGAGCCGGAACGTCGTTCCGGCCCACCGCCGGCTGTCCAGTTCCAGTTCCACCTCGGCGAAGGTCTCGGTACGGCGCTGCGGGCCCACACCGTCCTCGTCGGCGTAGGCGGGGACGTCGCGGTCGCCGATCCGGCCGGACAGGTAGCGCGCGCGACGCGTGCGGCGCACGACGTCGGCCTCGGTCAGGGGGCGCACGGACCGCAGCACGTCGACCTTCCGGTCGCGCAGGTCCCGTTCGCCGAGCGTGACCGGCGGTTCCATGGCGACCAGGCAGAGCAGTTGCAGGAGGTGGTTCTGGAGCATGTCCTTGAGCGCGCCGACGTGGTCGTAGTAGCCGGCCCTGCCCTCCAGTGCGAGGGTCTCGTCCCAGACGATCTCCACCTCGGCGATGTGGGTGCTGTTCCAGATCGGCTCCAGCACACGGTTGGCGAGGCGGCTGCCGAGCACGTTCTGCACGGTCGTCATGGCCAGGAAGTGGTCGACGCGGAACACCGCCTGCTCCGGCACGAGTTCGGCGAGCAGCCGGTTCAGCTCCCGTGCGCCGGCCAGGTCCTCGCCGAACGGCTTCTCCAGCACGATCCGGCTGCCCGTCGGCAGACCCGCCCGGTGCAGTGCGGTGACCGCGTGGGGGAAGAGCCCCGGGGGCAGGGCGAGGTAGACCGCGACGGGTCCCTCGCCGGCGACGGCGGCGGCGACGTCGGCGGGGTCGGTGACGTCGGCCCGCAGATAGCGGGCCGAGGCCGTGATCGCCTCCTTCGCGCCGGGCGGACAGGGCCCGCCGTGCCGGTCGAGCTGGGCGGCGACCCATTCCCGGTACCGCCCGGTGTCCCAGTCCTCCCGGCTCGCGCCGGTCAGCTCCAGGTCGTCGAGTCGGCCCGCCGCCCGCAGCGCGGCCAGCGCCGGCAGCAGATAGCGTGCGGTGAGATCCCCTGTCGCGCCGAAGACGGCAAGCCGGTTGATCATCCTCGCCCGCCTGCCTTCGCTCGGGCGAGGTTCACGCCGCTGGCGATGACCCCGATGTGACTGAAGGCCTGGGGGAAGTTGCCCATGAACTCTCCTGTGGACGGGTCGATCTGCTCGGGCAGCAGCCCCAGTGGGCTGGCCCGGGCGCACAACGAGGCGTACAGCTCTTCGGCCTCTCCGATCCGGCCCTGGCCGATCAGGTTGTCGACCAGCCAGAAGCTGCACAGGAGGAAGGCGCCCTCGTCGCCGGGCAGGCCGTCGGGGGACTCCTCGTGCAGATAGCGGTAGAGCAGGCCGTCGCCCGCCGAGAGGCGTTCGGCGACGGCCGCGGTGGTCGCCGCCATCCGCGGGTGGTCGACCGGCAGCACCTGGCGCAGCGGGAGCGCGAGCAGGCCGGCGTCCAGGACGCCGCCGCCGTCCAGGTGCGCGCTGAGGGTCCGCGCCTCCTCGTCCCAGGACTGTTCGAGGATGAGCCTGCGCAGCCGTTCGGCCGAGGCTCGCCACCGGGTGTCGCTCCGGGGCAGCCCGAGCCGCTCACTGATCTGCGCGGCGCGGTCCAAGGCCACCTGGCACAGCCCGGCCGAGTACGTGAACACCCGGCCCTCGCTGCGCACCTCCCAGATTCCCTGGTCCGGCTGGAGCCAGGCCCGCCCCGCGGCGTCGGCCAGCTCGGCCAGGCCGGCCCACAGCGCGGGCTGGATCTCGCCGCCGGAACGCAGCCACTGGTCGGCGCAGTCCAGGATCTCGCCGTACACGTCGTGCTGGCGCTGGTCGGCCGCGCCGTTGCCCCAGCGCACCGGGGCGGAGCTCCGGTAACCCGCCAACTCGCCGTCCTCGACCTCGGCCGGCACCAGGCCGCCCCGGACGTCGTACATGATCCGGGGCCGCCGGCTGTACTCGAAGGCGTCGAGGACCCAGCCGAGGAAGGCGTCGGCCTCGCCGCGGAAGCCGATGCGGCGCAGGGCGAACACGGCGAACGCGGCGTCGCGGATCCAGGCGTAGCGGTAGTCCCAGTTGCGGACTCCGCCGATCGGCGCGGGCAGCGAGGAGGTGGGGGCCGCGACCAGCGAGCCGTTGGCCCAGTCGTCGCACAGTTTGAGCGTGATCGCGGCGCGTCTGACCAGGGGCTCGTCGGGGCCGTCGTAGGCGAAGTGCCGCATCCAGCGACGCCACGCGTCGGCGGTGCCCCGCAGCATCGCGTCGGTGTCGAACCGGTGGTGGCGGTGGAAGCGGCCCCAGGACAGCACGAGAGGTCGAGGCGGTCGCCCTGCCGGAGGTCGTGGACGGTGCGCAGGCCGGTCAGGGGGCGGTTGGACCGCAGGTGGAGCCGCAGGTCGCCGCGCCGGGACGGTCGCAGCTCCAGGCCGCTGAACAACGCCCGCACGTGCGCACCGCCGCGGGGCTCCAGTTCGGCCCGCAGGCGGACGTTCCCGGACAGCACGACCGCCGAACGCACGAGCTCGCTCCGGTGGGCCGGCGCGTCGTCGGTGAGGTCGGCCCCGGAGCGCAGGGCCAGGGCGTCGGTGACGCGTACCAGGCCGGTGGGGCCGCGCAGTTCGGTCGTCAGTACGCCGGTGTCCGGCTCATAGCGCTGCCGCGCCTCCACCAGGTCCTCCGGCGCCAGGGTGAAGTGCCCGCCCCGGGTGTGATCCAGCAGGCCGCAGAACAGGGGGTCGGCGTCGAACCGGGGCAGGCACATCCACGGGATGGAGCCGTCCAGGCCGACCAGCGCGGCGGTCGCGCCGTCCCCGATGAGGCCGAGGTCCTCCAGCGGCAGGTAGCCCGCCCGCCTGCGGACGGGCCGGAACGGTGGATCGGGATCGTGCATGCCGCCTCGTCTCCGCAGCGCCGAATTCGACCGGGTGCCTCAGAAAGTCACGCCTCTGACGAAAGGACGATCAGAAGGCGACCATCACTTTCACGACGTCTTCGAGTTTCTTGTCCGACACCTCGAAGGCCCGTTCCATGTCGTCGAAGCGGAATTCGTGGGTCGTCATGTGCGACGGATCGACGCGCTTCGTCTCCAGCACCCGCAGAAGTCGCTCCATGCGGAGTCTGCCCCCGGGGCACAGTCCCGTCGTGATCGTCTTGTCGGCCATGCCGACGCCCCATTCGACGCGCGGGATACGCACGAATTCGCCTTCGCCGAAATAGCCGGTGTTGGAGATCGTGCCGCCCGGCCTGGTGACCTTGATCGCGGTCTGGAACGTCACGTCCGCGCCGAGTGCCTCGATGGCGGTGTCCACGCCCTGCCCGTGGGTCAGGTCGAGGATGCGCCGCACGACGTCCTCCCGGCCGAAGTCCACGATCTCGTCCGCGCCGTACGTCCGCGCGAGCTCCTGGCGGCGGGGAACGGATTCGACCCCGATGACGAGACCGGCGCCGCGCAGCCGGGCCCCCGCCGTCGCCATCAGACCGACCGGTCCCTGGGCGAGGACGGCCACGGTTCCGCCCATCGGGATGTGTCCGTTCTCGGCGCCCATGAATCCGGTGGAGAGCATGTCGGCGCAGTAGACCGCCGCCGCGTCGGAGATGCCATCGGGGATCTTCGCGAGATTGGCGTCGGCGTCGTTCACGTGAAAGCAGTCGGCGAACACCCCGTCCTTGGAATTCGCGAACTTGAATCCTCCGAGCGGTGCGCCGGACTGCGAGGGGTGGCCGTTCTGGGAGGCCAGGTCGCCCCAGTCGGGAGTGATGGCGCCGACCAGCACGCGGTCGCCTGGCCGGAAGTCCTTCACCTCGCTCCCCACGGCGTCCACGACGCCCACGGCCTCGTGCCCGAGCGTCAGGTTCTCCCGGGGGCCGATGCCGCCCTGGACGGTATGGGAGTCGGAGGTGCAGATCAGGGCGCGGGTCGTGCGCACGACGGCGTCGCCCGGGCCCGGCCGCGGAACCGGCTTCTCCATGAAGCCGACACGCCCGATCTCCTTCATCACGAATGCCTTCAACTGCTCCACACCTTCTGTCGGCGCACCGCGGTCACCGGAACGGAGACACGGAGACCATCCGGAACCGGGCCGGTTCCCTCCCCGCCGGGTGGGCGGGCGGCGCCGGTCGCGCGGCTGCTGCTGCCACACTTCAGGGAATCGTGTCGGGCCGCGATCCGGCCGCACGGGCGGCAACGCTTTCCAGTGAAAACAGGGGGCTGCTCGGCGGAGACGGATTCTCCGCCCGGCGGCGGTGTCGGCGCCGTACGGCGGCATCCTCGTCCGGGCGCGCTCGGCGCCGCACGGCACCGGACGCACGACATCGAACGTACGGCACCGAACCGCTGCTGGACCCCGCCCGGCTGTCGCACGCTCACGGTCCGCCGTCGGACCTCGTCGTCCGCCGTTCGCGCTCACCGCCCGCCGCCGGAGCGGCCGGTCCGCCGTCCGGGCTCATTCCCCGCCGTCGCGGACCACGACGACCGGGCAGGTCGCGTGCTGGGCGCAGTGCTGGGCCACCGAGCCCAGCAGCAGCCCCGAGAAGCCCCCGAGGCCCCGGCTGCCGACCACGAGCAGGGACGCGCCGCGGGCCGCGTCGAGCAGCACGCCGGCGGGGGTGCCGTAGCGTGCGTCGGCGCGGACCTCCACCGGTGGCCGCGGTCCCGCGACCTCCTCGACGGCCTGCATGACCGCGTTGCGTGCCCGGCTCTCCAGCACGGCCTCGTCGCCGCTCGTCGGGGGCAGCCAGCCGAGCGCGCCGTGGAACTGCGGCAAGTCCCACGCCGTCACCGCCTCCACCACGCCGTGGGTGGCCTCCGCCTGCCGCAGGGCCCAGCGCAGGGCCTGTTTCGACGAGTCCGAGCCGTCCACCCCGACCACGATGCGGGGCGTCTCCTCGCGCCGGTCAGCCACGGTTCCTCCTCGACTCGACGGTGGAGGGGACCGTACGGGTCCGTGATCCGCCGCCACCGGGCTCGGCCTCCAGCCTCGGGCCGACCGCACCGTAAGCCCAGCCCAGCGGGTCCGGACGGGGGGGCGGGGCCCTGTCAGGGGGCTCGTTCGGGCGTCGTCGTCACAGGGTGTCGGTTCCGACCGCGGCGAGCGGGGTGGTGTCGCGGCTGACCAGGAACTCCGGACGGGTCAGCCGTTCGGGGGCGTTGCTCACGGCGTTGTAGGTGACCAGCAGCATGGCCCGGCGGTCGGCGGAGTGATTGTCGGAGGACGCGTGGACGATCGTCGGGTGGAAGGCGTAGAGGGTGCCCGCCGGACCCGTCACCAGGGTGGTGCCCATCTCCTGGGCGAGGTCCTCGGCCAGCTTGTCGGGGACGGTGTGCTCCAGATCCGCCGAGACGTGCTTGCGCCAGTCCCCGCCTCCCCCGCCGGGCGTCGGGTCCGGGCCCGCGCCGACCAGGCCCTGGCGGTGGCTTCCCGGGATGATGCGCAGGGGGCCGTTCGTCCGGTGGACCTCGTCGAGAAGGATCGCGATGTTGACCGCCTTGTCCGCGGGCATCCCGTCCTCCCGGCTCCAGAACGCGAAGTCCTGGTGCCAGGGCCAGGCGGCGCCCTCGCCGGGCTGCTTCATGTTGACCTTGAACTGGTAGACGTAGACGGGCTCCCCGAGCAGTTCCTCGGCAAGGCCCAGGAGCGCGGGCATCCGGACGAGTCGGCGGCAGACGTCGTCGAAGAGGTGGCATCCGTGGATACCGCGCACCGTCCGGCCGTCCTTCTCGTACACGACTTCGGGCCGCTCCTGGACGCTCAGGGCCTCCACCCGGGCGGTGACCCGGGCGATCACGTCCTGGTCCAGGGCCTCCGGAGCCAGGAACCAGCCTTCCCGCTCATAGCGGTCCTTGATGCTCTCCGGCGTTTGAATCGAGTAGGTCACGGCCGCCTCCCGGCGTATGGGCTTGGACGGTGTGGTCATCGGGCGCACGCCTCGGGGGTCAGGCGGTGTGTCCGTTCGTGGACGGCACGGTGTGTCCATTCGTGGACGGGGCGGCGGGGCCGGCCGGAAGCCTGACCGGCTTTCTCCGCACCCTGGTGAACGCGCGCGGCGAACTCATGGAGTTCAGGGGGAGTTCCGGATGTTCGCAGACGGTGCGCAGCAGTGCGACGAACCTCTCGACGAGGTCCTTGATCGTGGCGTGGTCGAAGAGGTCGACGCTGTAACGGAGTTCGCCGATGACACCCTCGCATTCCCCTTCCGGGGACTTCTGCTCGGTCAGCCCCATCCACATGTCGAAGCGCACGACGGGGAAGTCGACGGGGTGCTCCGCGCAGTGGACGCCGGGCAGCCGAAGGGTCTCGCCCGACTCGTTCAGCATGAGCATCAT
>NZ_JBAGJZ010000058.1:0-47827 GCF_037034285.1 Streptomyces tyrfis
GGCGGTACGGGCGTGCGTACCGCGCGGCCTCAGCGCAGGCGGAGTGCCTCGCGGAGGGTGGTGAACAGGTCGGTCTGGTCGGTGACGCCGAGGACCCGGTACGCCTGCGGACCCTGCGCCGCGATCCGGACCTGGGTGCCGGTGTGCTCCTGCGACTGGCCGGGCGGGTTGGTCGAGTAGTTGACCTTCAGCTGCTGGCCCTCGTCGGTGATCAGCGTCGAGGACAGGCCGGGCGGCTGGGCCTCCAGCGGCACGATCTGGCTGGTGTGGCCGTGGTCGGCGGTGGTGACGACCAGGGTGTCCGGGTGCTTGGCGGCGTACGCGCGGGCCACCTTCACGGCGCGGTCGAACGCGGCCGTCTCGCCGATCTGGCCGCACGGGTCGGCCGAGTGGTCCTGCTTGTCGATCGAGGCGCCCTCGACCTGGAGGAAGAAGCCCTTCTTGCTGTCGCCGTGCTTCCGCTTCTGCTTCGCCTCCAGGAGCTGGATGGCCTTGGTGGTCTGGCCGGCGAGGTCCGGGGTGCCGGCGGGGCGGCTCGGGTTGCCGGTGACGCAGCGCTGCGGGGCGGTGCCGCCGACCGCGGCGGGCTTGCCGGTCCACTCGGTGGGCACGTTGCCCGGCGCGAAGAGCCCGAGCACGGGCTTGTCGCCCTTGGCCGCCGTCAGGGAGCGGTCGTCGGTGACCACCTGGTAACCCAGCTTCCGCGCCTGCTCGGTGACGGTCAGGCCCTTGTACTTGCCGTCCGTGACCTTCTGGTCGAAGCGCTGCTTGCCGCCGCCGAGGAGGACGTCGACCTTGTGGTTGACGCTCTGCTCCGCGATCGAGCCGGGGCCGCCCTTGGCGATGGTGTCGGTGGGGCACTTGGCCATGTCGGCGGGGCCCTGGCAGGAGCGGTCGGTGGTGTGCGAGGCGAGGACGGCCGGGGTGGCGTCCGTGAGCTCGGCGGTGGTCACCGAGCCGGTCGCGTACCCGCCCTTCTGAGCCAGCTCCAGGATGGTGGGAACGGCCTTGTCGGTGCCCGGAGTCTTGGAGATCCGGCCGTTGACGGTCTTCAGGCCGGTCGCCCAGCCGGTGCCGCTGGCCGCCGAGTCGGTGACGTAGTCCGGGGTGCCGTCGGCGTGCACGGCGTACGTCGTGTACGCGCCGGTCATCGGGAACTTGTCCATGTTCAGCTGGCCGGCCGCGCCCACGGTGTAGTCGCGGGCGAGGGTGATCTCCGAGTCGCCCATGCCGTCGCCGATGAGCAGGATGACGTTCTTCGCCTTCCCGTTCTTGATGGCCTGCTGGGCGTGCTCCTTCGGGCCGAACGCGCCCGCGGTCGAGGTGACGGCGACAACGGCGGCGGTGGCGACGACGACGGCACTCGCGGCCGTCAGGCGGCGGCGGGACAGGCGCGCTCCGGGCATGCGTGACTCCTTGAACGGGTGGATACGGGGTGGAATCGGTCGGTAGGGGACGCCGACGCCGAGAGTCCATCAGCGCCGCGTGAACCTCGGGCGACATCGAGATGCCCGCCGTTCTGCCGTGACATGACCACCACCACCCGCGCCCGCGACGGGGACCGGCCGTACGCGCACGCCGGACAGACGCGCCCGCACACGCGCATATGCCGGACAGGCCCGCCCGCCCGCACGCACGCCCGCGCGTCCGCACGCACAGAAATCGCCTGCCCGCAACCGCGACCGCCCCCGCGCCCCGCCATCCGGCCGTATGCCCCCGGACTCCCCCGTACTCCGTCCGCATGAGAAAAGTCGCGAGATCCGATCAGCGGCACGTGTCATACGAACCGATCGCGCCCGGCGGCCACCGACCATTCCCCCCATGAGACGCATCTCCCAGCAGTTCGGCGCGCTGCGTGCCCGCGTCGGCGCCACCGGAACGGCCCTGGCCGTGGCGGCGGCGACCGTGCCCGCCCTCGCCCTCGGCCTCGGAGCGGCCCCCGCCTCCGCGGCGACGCTTCCGGGCGGCCTCGGCCCCTGCGTTCCCGGCTCCTGCCCGAGCCCGTTCCCCGGAATCAACAACGGGCCGATCGCCGGCCGGGACAACGCCATCAACATCTTCGTCGGCAACGACTTCCTGGTCCGCGGCCGGGCCGCGGAGGCCGAGGGCCGCGTGGTCGTCCTCGACGACTTCGACCAGAGCAAGGACCCGGCGGCCGGCGGCCTGTACAACCTCGGGATCGTGGGCGTGGGGTCCCGCGTGCCCCCGCCGAACGGCGCGGACTTCCTGACCACCGGAGGGAACGTCACCATCGCCGGCGGCCAGCGCCTCGACACCACCGGCGGACTCATCGGCGAGCAGGGCGTCGTGCGCTACGCCGGGACGGAGTCCGGCACCGTCACCGGACGCCTCGTCCACGACCCGAACGCCGCCCGGCCGTACACCGCCCTGCGCGACGAGCTGACCGCGGCCAGCCGCTGCTACGCCCGGGTCGACGGCCGGCCCCGGCCGGCCACGGGCACCGCGGTCAACGAGGGCAACCGGACCCTGTTCCGCGGCGACGGCACGTCCGCGCTCCAGGTCTTCGACGTGGACTTCGACCTGGCCGCGCCGAACGGCGGACAGCAGGGAATCGTCTTCGAGCGCATCCCCGCCGGCGCCACGATCCTGGTCAACATCCGGGGCGCCAACCGCGTCATCAACACCTTCAGCGGCGGCATCGACGACAGCACCTCCCCGCTCAACGCCTACCGCGAGCGGCTGCTGTGGAACTTCCCCGACGCCACGTCCGTCCGCCTCGCCGGCACGGGCCAGCTCCAGGGCAGCTTCCTGATGGGCGAGCAGTCGTCCATGTCGACGGTCACCATTCCCGGCGTCAACGGCCGCTTCTTCACCACGGGTTCGCTGACCCACACCAGCCTCGCGGACCGCGGCGGCGGCCAGGAGTTCCACGCGTACCCGTTCAACGGCGACCTGCCCGACTGCTCGGGACCGGCCCCGGTCACCGGTGAGGTGCGGGTCCGGAAGACCGACGCCGACACCGGGCGGGCGCTGCCGGGCGCCAGGTTCGAGCTGTGGCGCGAGACCAACGGCGTCGCCGGCCTGCAGACCACGGGGACGAACCCCGACACCCGGGTGACCGACTGCACCACCGCCGCCGACGGGCGCTGCGTCGTCACCACCACGGCCGGCAGCTACTACTGGCGCGAGACCGCGGCCCCGCCCGGATACGAGCTGCCCACGCCGAACGTGTTCGGCCCGCTGGCCCTCACCGCCGCCAACGCGGGCCAGGGCGTCGGGATCGTGGTGCGCGACACCCGCGTCCCGGTGCCGCCGACGACGGGCTCGATCCATCTGACCAAGACCGACCGGAAGAACGGCCGCCCCCTGGCCGGAGCCGTGTTCGAGGCATGGCGCGAGACCAACGGCGTCGCCGGTCTGCAGACCACCGGCATCAACCCCGACACCAGGGTCGGCCCGGGCTGCGCCACCGACCGCGCCGGGCTGTGCACCTTCGACGACCTGCCGCTCGGCGAGTACTACCTGCGCGAGACGGCGGTGCCCGAGGGCTACCTCCTGCCCGCGAACCCGGTCTTCGGCCCCTACGCGGTGACCGAGGCCAACAGCTCCACCGGCGTGGCCGTCACGCTCTCCAACCAGCGCGGCGAACCGTGCAAGGGCAAGCACTGCAAGAACGCCTGACCTGACCCACCGCGCCCCGGCCCCACCCGCCGTACGAGGGGGCCGGGGCGCACCCGTGTCCGTGAGCCACGGCCGCTCACCGGTGCTCGCGCAGCACCGCGAGACGGCGCTTGTACTCCTCCTCGTCGATCTCCCCGCGTGCGAACCGCTCAGCCAGCAGATCCTCGGCCCGCCCGCCGCCCCACACCGGCTGACCGGGAGGCGGGGGGAGGCCGGGCTGCCGGCCTCGATGACCTCTGGTGAGGTAGTGGGCGAGCGCGATGACACCGGCGATCAGCAACACCCAGAACAGCACCATGATCACGGCCATGACGACCCACCCCCAGCCCCAGCCGCCATCGTACCACATCGCATCCATCGCCTTCCTCGGTCGGCGGCACAGCCTTCACCTCCAGCGTGCCCCCGCCCGGTTGCCCGCGCAGGGCGGCGGGCGGCCGGTCCGCCGTCGGCACGGCCGCCCGCCGGTCTCACCGCCCGTCCGCGGTCGGCCGGGCGGGGCGGCACTCGGCATCGAGCGCGGTCGGACCCGTGTGCCCCGAGCGGGTCTGTGCTGTCGCGGGCGAGGAACTCCGAGGCGGTCCCGGGGTCGGCACGGGCGACCGGTCGTAGTTCCCCGTTCCCGCTGCTCAGGAGCGTGCGTCCAGGGCACTCGACGTCGCCCGAAAGCTCGCGCCATTACTGTGTGTAGTCACTCGAAAGGGTGGCGTGAAGAGGCAGGGGTGTGCGGGTGCGGGTGGCATGAGGAGGGGCGCCACGTCCAGAAGGGCGCGCCCCGGAAGGAGGACATCATGTTCCGCCACTCGATACGCGCGCTGGTGGTCGGTCTGTGCACGCTGACCGCCGCATCCCAGGCGGCCACGGCTGTGGCCCTCACGACGCCGACCGATCAGCGGGGGGCCGCGCACACCGACGCCACCCGGGCACTGCGTTCTCAAACCCTCGCCGACCTGGCCACCGGCATGAAGGGGGAGGCGTTCGCCTACGCCTCCTACAGCCTCTTCGCCGCCGAGGCCGACCGCCAAGGCCGACCGGCCGTCGGCAGGCTCTTCCGCAGCACGGCGCAGACCGAGCTGAACGAGCATCTGCGCGAGGCTGCCGCCCCGGCCGGCACCGTCGGATCGAACGCGGCCAATCTGCGCCAGGCCATCAACGGGGAGACCTACGAGCACCAGGTCATGTACCGCGGCTTCGCCGACCAGGCCCGCAAGGACGGCGACCCGGAGGCGGCGAAGCTGTTCACCGAGATCGCAGCGGACGAAGGCCGTCACCGCGACGCCTACCGCACCGCGCTCACAGTCGTGACCACCGGCCGCGGCACCATCCCCGCGCCGCCGAAAGCCGACGCGGTGCCGGTACCGGCCGGGCTGCCGAAGGTGAAGGCCGCCCGCACCATGGCCAACCTCGACACCGCGATGCACGGTGAGGCGCTCGCCCACGCCAAGTACATGCTCTTCGCCGCTCATGCGCGGCAGACCGGCAACCCGGCGCTGGCACGCCTCTTCGAGGGCACCGCCGGCGTCGAGCTGCGCGAGCACTTCGCCGGGGAGGCCGTCCTGGCCGGACTGGTCCGCACCACGAAGACGAACCTGCGCAAGGCCGTCACCGGAGAGCGCAACGAGGCGACCACCCTGTACCCGGGCTTCGCCGAGCGGGCCGCGTCCGTCGGCGACACCGCCGCCGCCCGCTACTTCCGCGACACCGCCGCCGATGAGGTCAGGCACGCGACAGCCTTCCAGCAGGCACTCGACCAGCTGCGCTGACTCACCAGCAGGTGGGGGCACTTGGGCCAGATGGCCCGGAAACGTCGAGTGCCTGATTTCAGAACGGATTCGGCACTTCTCTGTCTGGCGAGCGATGCGTGAGGTGCTCGTGGGGAAGCCGAAGGTCGAGTCTCCCTGGTGCATGGCAGCCCGGTTGAGGGGACTCGCTTCTGGTGCCGACGCGGCTGGCTCTCGGGCTATTCCGTCGACAGTCCGGTTCGCAGACATCAGGCTTCCGGCGTCGGCACCGGTGGAGTTGCAGGCCGCGGTCTCCCTTGCGCGGGTCCTTCGTGACGAGATCATGAGATGCAGCCGGATAGACCGGGCGGCGCGCGGCCCGGTCGGGCAGGCCGAGCAGGACGTGGCTGACCGTCTCGCCATAGCGGTCAGCACTCTCCGAAAGACTGTGCAGGGCACGCGGTGGCCTTCGTTCGCAGATTTCGTCCGTATCACCCAGGTCCTGCCCGCCGCGCGCAACTGCCTTCCCAACAAGGCCTCTTCAGACTGACGGTACTTCTGGTGTCCGGCGCCCTAGGTACAGATTCGATCGATTTTTCGAATGCACTTCTCTATGTTGAGCAGAGTCTGAATCCGGTGCGGGAAAGTGGTCTCCAACTGGATTTCCTCTGGGCATGATTGGTGTGTCTTCACTTCCTGGGGGTGTGTGTTGCCGGACGAGTCTTCCTCCGCATTCGTGCGCCGCTCTCTCGTCACGCGGCTGAGTACCGCACAGGCTTCGGCCGCCGAGGCGGCACGTGACCTGGTGATGCTTACCGCTGTGGGCGAGGCCGGCCTGGATCTGGCATCGGCCAGCCATCTCCGTTCCGCTGACGAGAAGTTGCGGCACCTGCTGGCCCTGGTCGCCCCGGACGTGGAGGCCATCCAGGTGGACTGGGGAACCTTCCTCCGCAGGCTGGGACAGAACGAACCCGAGCCGCCCGCCGCAGACGCCACCACTCACAGCGGTGGCGGGGAAGCGGGCGTGCGGGAGCACATCCTCGCTGCGCTGTCCGCGAGCAGAGAGAAGTACTTCACCCCGAACAGCGTCTTCGTCGTGCTGCGCGAGAACCCTCCGCCCGGTTACGCCGACCTGGGCCGCCTGCGCAAGGCGGTGCAGAACGCGGTGTCTGCCATGGCGAAGAGTCGGGTGATCACCCGGCGTGAGCGCGGGATCTATATCGTGCCAGGCCGGGAGAACGACCCTGACCCCGAAGACCACTTCCCCGGCAATGCTGGTGCGGAAGAGCGAACGTCCGACACCCTCGCCGGTGGCGGAAGTGTGTGGTTCGCAGAAGGCGGGCCACATGTCACATCAGAGGAGGCCCAGTTTGGGTATTCGGCGAATGGTTCCGATCCGGCCAGATCCGCCGCCTGACATCACGAACGGCCGCGCCGAGGGATCTGCTACATCCCTCGGAACGGCCGTCCAAGGCGAAGTCCCCGAGGAGAATCCGGCCTCTTCGCACCATACCCGCGGGACACCGGGAAATTCAGTGCTCTCGCAAGTCTGGTGTCGAGTGCGCCGATTCTCCTGTCAATTCGTAGTCGTCTCGTCGGTGATCCATGAGGCGATCGCCTGGTCGCGGGTGTGGGGGTGGTGAGCGGCATACCCAGGCGGGACGGTATCGGCGTCAGAGCAGGGACCGTCCCGCCGCCCCCGCTTCGACGTCAACCTGCCGCGGCCTCGTATCGCCCGACCGAGTGCCATGTCTGCCTGAAGTCTTCCTCAGGGACGGGAAGTGGGCAGGGCTGCGGTCATGGTGAAGTACACGCATCACGACGACCGTTCGGGCGCCAGCTCGTGCTGCCCCTGCACACCCTGTGGTGGAGTGCGCGGGTGAGCGGGGAAATCACCGTGGCCGAGGCTGCCGAGCTGGTCGCGGACATCTGGCGTAAGGCCGCCGTGGACGGGGCGATGTCGGAGCAGACGGTGGAAAAGTTCATCCAGCTCACCGACCGCTTCATCCGCTACGCCAAGGCCCAGGACACACTCGCCCTGGCGGACGTCGACGCGGGACTGACCGGAGCGTTCATCACAGCACGCGGTCGCAGCCGACGCGGCAAGGTGGCGGTCGCGGCGATCTCGACGATGCGACTGCGGCGCTCGGTGCTGCGGACGTTCTTCCGTACGGCCCGGCAGCTGCTGCTGACCGACGCCGATCCCACGCTCGACATCGCCTTGCCCGGCCGCCCCGAGCGGCGCATCCGTCCTCTGGACGCGCTGGAGGCGGAGCTGTGCCGGCATTTCGCGCAGCTCACCGAAGGGGCGACCCGGCACGCGGCGGTCCTTGCGCTCGCGCTGTCCGGGGTGCACTCCGCAGAGGTCGCCCGGGTGCTGCCCGAGCACGTCGACCTGGCGGGGTGCCGGGTCTTCGCAGCGGGAAGCGCACGGATCGCGTCCCGCTGGTGCGACCTGGACCGGTGGTCGGTGCAGTGCCTGCGGCGCCGGATCGAGGGTCTGCCGACCCCGGTGGTGCCGTTGATCGGCACCGGCGGGGGCACTCCTCCCCAGCAGCAGGCGCGGATCTGCGTCGCGTTGCGGGACGTGCTGGTGCGGGCCGGACTCGCGGACGACCTCTCGCTGCGGCCCGCTTCGATTACCGCGTACGCGGGACGGGCGGCGTTCGAGGCCAGTGGACGGGTCGAGGACGCGGCCCGGGTGTTGGGCATGGGCTCTTTGGACCGTACGGCCGAGTTGGTCGGATACGACTGGCGGCGCCCCGCAGCGGCCGCATAGCGGGCGGCGCGATGAACAGCTCCGGCGGACAACATCCGCCGGGACGCGATCACACTCCTGATCCGGTCGCAGTTGCCGATGCCGGTCTTTCGATGACTGTGCTGGAGACCACCCGGGTTCGGGCCCTGGCCGCCTGCCCCGAGGTCTACACCCTGGCAGGCGTGATCCCACCGCGCCCTGCCGGGACGGCGGGCCGCCAGGCGGTCTTCCCCAATTATGTCTGGGTACTGTTCTTCGGGATGCTGGGCATCTTCGGCTCGGCCCGCAAGACCGCTGCTGCCATGGCCGATACGGCCTACTGGCAGCTCATCATCGACGGTGTCACCTCCCGTCTGGGCCCGGCCGAAGCCTTACGCCTTCCGGCCCGCGGCCCGAGCCGGAACATGTGGAACTGGCACTCCAAACGACTCCACCCCTACCTTCCCTCCTTGCAGGAGGAGTTCAGGAGGCTGGCGGCATACCAGGCGAGGGAGGCCGGATACGCCGACCCCGGGCAGACCCGCTCGATGACCGCCCCCGGGCGGGGACAGTTCGTCGTCGGGGACGGCACCGTCCCCGCCTCCCCTGTCCGCGGGCCGGGCAGCAAGACGAAGTCCAAGAAGAAGCACGCGCGGGAGAAGAAGGAGCCGGGCAGCGCCGAAAGCGACGGGGGCAGCGCGGCCACTGGCGGGGAAAGTCCCAAGGTCGCCGAGGACGAGCCGCAGGCGAATCCACGACGGAAGGACCCGGGCGCAGGCTGGCATGTCGAGGGCGGGGAGGAAGAAGACGGCGGACACCGTGTCTTCGGCCCGAAGTTCGTCCTCACCTCCGTCCGAGACGACCGCCCGCTCTCGCGGATCGTTCTAGACGTGCGCTACCAGCGGCCCGGCAAGGGCTACGGCGGAGAGGCCGCCCTTGCGGTGTCCATGCTTATGGATGCCGCCGCCCGGCTCCCGGGTCTGACCGGGGCTTGCTGGGACGGTGCCCTGCGCGGAATCCACCGCGATCAGCTCATGAAGGCCGGCCTGCTGATCGTCTCCCCGCAGCACGACGGCATCGCCCCCGCCGGATTGCTTTGGTCACCGGCTGTCCCTGCGGGAATCGGCACGACCTATGGTCCAAGGGCGGCGCCCTGCACGAGGCCGAAAGCCTCGACACCGGCGAAATCCACCTCACCCCCACCACCGGGTCCCGGCTCGAACCCCGCGGTGGCCGCCGACACCGCTGGTACCTTCTCACCCGGCTGAGCTGCGGAAACACCCACCGCGAACGCCTGGACACCACTCGTGAGGACCACCGGCGCGGGCTCAACCGCACCGAGCACCTGCGCCAGCACCCACCGGACACCGACAGCTACATCCACTGCTATCGCTGGCGGCCCGACGCCGAGTCCCTCAACGCCCAGCTCGACGCCACACTCTGGAACCGCAGAATGATCGCCTACGGAGCACCCCAGCAGACCTTGGTCATGCTCGGCTTCGCCCTCGCCCAGAACGCCCTGACCCGCCACCTCCACCACCGGCAGGCAGCCATCTACGACGCGCCAGGAACGGGCCCCGCCGTAGCCTGACCAACATGATTACCGTCCGCCCGGCGGAACCCGCCGACGCCCCTGCCATCCACGCGATGACACTGAGAGCCGAGCCCGACGAACTCGACGGATGCGGCTACGCCCGCGGTCTTCCCACCCGGTGCTACACAGCATGGGTCGCTCTCCTCGACGGTGAAATCGTAGGGCTCCTCGAGGGCCGCTTCGATGCAGGCTACGTCGACGAGATCGCGCAACCCGACCACCCCGCACCCCAGGCCTGGGTTCAACTGCTGATGGTCGACCCCACACACCGCAGCCAGGGCATTGGCCAGCATCTCCTGGTGGGATTCTCCACGGCAGCGCAGCAGGCCGGCTGTACCTTCCTGGCACTGACCGCCGACAGCAACGACAGACTCGCCGACCGCATCCGCTTCTTCCGGAAATGTGGTTTGGCCTCGATCGACCGTCACACTCCAGACGCCACCTTCGGAGCGCCGGTCGACACCATCCTGACGGCTGGCGCCACCCCGGGTGAGCAGAACCGGTAAGCTGCCTCATGGCCGTCCACCCAGACGGCCACCGGGACTAGCCGGTGATAGTTGAGACTGCAACAAGAAGTAGCGATTCTCAACCACTCACCCAACCAGTCCCCGGCCTTCGTGGGATGTGTCGAAAATTCCGTCGTCGCAGCTCAGGCCTGATGCCATGCGACGCCTCCAAACGCTGCAGCGCTGAATCCCAAACGCCTCTGCTGTGTTTTTGCGGCTCACGACATGTGTCGCACTCGGCAGAACGAGGCGTAATACACCACAGCCTGTGCACGCCCCGGTAGCAGGGCAACCCCGGTTGGCCGCACACGGCTGGCGCTCTGGGGGTGAGGGGCTCACGCCCAGAGGAAGGCTCAAAAATTGCTACTTGAATAGTCGGCTGTGCAGTCTTGCAGGGTGCCCACTTCCGCCACCCCACAGCGGCTCATCGACCGCCGCGTCTACCTGCTCCTCCTCGATGACCAGGACCGCCCCGCGAAGTCTCGTCGGAGGGTGCCGTCCTCCTCGGCTCAGGCTACGCGGAAGGATGACTTCCCGATGGCCCCATCTCTCTTCGCTGAGGGCTGCTCCATAAATAAACTTTGACGTGCCAGGTGACCTGCTGGTTTCTTTGCGCAGGCGAGCTACGCCGAGCGTGGCGTGGTGAAGACGGGGAGTTCAACCAACTCAGCCTTCCGCGAGTTCGCGCAAGATGGCGGACGAGCCGCGAGAGTTCACGAGCACAACCGGTCGCGCCCCTCGCTTAGCGGCGATGAAGTCGGTGGCGGCATGCTTCGCCGATGCTGTCACCACGACGAAGACGTCGGCGTTGGCTGCCTGTGCGGCGAGTTTGCTACTGCCGTCGTGCTCGGCGCTCGTCTCGATTTCGATCCTGGGCACCAAAATGCGCAGCACCTGTGCTGCTCGGGTGGTGGCCGACTCGGTGAGGGAGTACAGCACCACCTTTGAGTCCTGCAGGTAGCGGTACGGCGCTCCGGGATCGGCATCCTGCGCCTGCTCGGCGAGCAGGTCCTCCGGGACGCCGAGCCCCAGTTCACCGGCTACGAGCTTGATGGCCTCAATGTCGGTCGGATCCAGCGCCGTCTTGAAGGGCCTTACCGTATTGGTGATCTTGTAGAAGAAGTCGACAGTGGCGGGGTTCGTTGCCGCTGCCGATGTGGCTGTCGCCGTCTGCAGTACGTCGATCGCCCACGTCGTGGTCACAGCCGAGACGTTCGCGGAGATGATGAGATCGGTCCACTCGAGTGCTGAGGCGAACACTGCAGATGTGGGATTGGCGGACAGCAGATAGTCCAGTAGGGCTTGGGTCTGCACTCGAACGCCAGCCGAGTTCTTGCTGCTGAGCGCGAGACCGGCAAGGACGCGTTCACTGAGTTCGGCCGCTCCATCTTGAGTGAAGATGTCGCGGTGCGCCGCCATGAACTGGCCTCCGCTCTCACCGAGTATGCCGAGTACCTCGTCGGAGGCATCGTGAAGCCATGCGGTCAGCGCATCGCTGCTCAGTGGCGTCCAGGCGTCGGTGATTTCGGGGCCGGCAGCCAATGCTGCGCTGCCCTGGTCTGCGTCCAGGGCGTCCAGCCAAGTGTGCCAGTCCAGGCTGGGTCCGTCCTGGGTGAACTGCTCCAGCCAGGCAAGATCATCGCGCAGGCGTGCACTCGCTCCGTCGATCAAGCCACGCAGGTGATGCGTGGAGATGTACTCAAGTGCCAACGCTGCTTGCTGTGGTGACTGCAGGTCGCGTGCACAGGTCAGGAGCAGGTATGCCGCGTGCAGGCTCGGTTCGAGTGTCAGCACGAGGTCGATGGCTGCCTGAACTTCGCCCCGGGCCATCATCCCGGTCGCACGCTCGAGGGGCGATTCGCTCGAGGCGCCGGGCTGATCCAGGGGGGCGGGCGGCTCCGACGGGGCGGTGGGCTGAGGAGTCTGTTCCCTGTGCAGGTGGAGCACGTTGCGCAGGTGGGCGGGGAGGCCGGGTTCGATCGTGCCGGCTTCGTCGAGGATTCGGTTGAGTGTGTCGTCTCCCGCGTCGTCTTCGACCGCGATGAGGAACTCCACGACAGCCTGCGCCCGACTCGTTGTCGGTGCGCCAGAGAACAGCGGCCGGAGCGCTGCAGGGAGCGCGGCAACGGCAGCGAGCAGGTCTTCCTCTTTGCCTGCTGCGTCGTACGGGGCGAACCATCTGGCGTAGACCGCCTGCTGGATCACGTGAGTGACGCTCAAGGGGCGGCGCATGGCAAGGACGTGGTCGAGATCCCGGTCCCCGAGAACGGCCTTCCAGTCCTCGAGCCCGGCGAAGACCCGCAGTCGCAGGAAGGCCAGGTTCGCCTGGTCGAGATCGGCGGTGGCCTCAAGTTCGCGCAGGCAGGCCAGGGCGACCGTACGGTCGCGGGCAGCGATGGCGTGTCCGAGGTCGTCGAGGACCTCGACGGTGGTTCGGGGGGCGTCGAACTCCGAGGGCGGCCGGCCGTTGAGGAGTTTGCTGAGCACCAGCAGGGCGTCACGTACCTGGCCTCGCGCGTGTCCCGCAGCCTTCGACCCTGCTGCCGGGCGGGGCAGCACCTCAAAGCGCAGTGGCTTGACCGGTGCCTTTGCCAGTGCGGCGTCGAACGGATCAGCCGGGTTGAGAGCACCCCGGTGGCGGGGCAGGTCACTGAAGGTGGGGCCGATCCAACTGTCGAGGATGGCGAGTGTCTCACGCTGCTGACGTGAGGTGGGTGCGAAGCCGTACCACCACAGACGGCCGCCGGAACTTCGCGGCAGGAATCCGACCTGGCGTTGCTGGATGCCTGCCATGAAGTTCTCGAGGATGAGTTGCAGGTTCGGGTCTACCCGTGTGGGCGTGATGTCGTTGCCTGGACCGAAGAATTCCTTGAAATCAACGCTCATGGCAATTGGTACCTGTTCTGGTATTCGACCCAAGCGCGGGCGATCTGGTCGGGATCGGATACGACGGTGACGCCTTCCTGGTTCACTCTCTGGCCGAAGAAGGTGAAGTTCATCGAGCCGTGAACGTGGAATCTGTCGCTCACCATGCCCTTGTCGTGCAGGGTGTTCCGGATGAGCAGGGTCGGCCGCGGCCCCACCGGGGCGAGGTCGGTGAGGCGTTGTCCTGTGACGGCGTTGCGCGGCTCATCGCGCATGATCACTCGGACGTCCGAGCCACGGCGGGCGAGTTCGATGAGTACTTCCGTCAGCCGGATGGGCCGGGCCGGCAAGGCGGGGAGCACGCTCTTGAACTGTCCGGATGCGTTGTCGATGACGACAATGTCGGAGATCCACGGGGACAGTACCCACAGGTGATTTGACGGAGCCAGCAACTCAGACACCAGGAGATTCTGCAGCAGATCGGTGAGTTGTCGGGTCTCACCGGCCCCGATGGTGGTGATCCTTCTCATGCGGACACCTCGGCAAGTTCGAGGGTGGCCACGACGCTGCCCTCGGAGCGGTGGTCGATCTCGACGACTCGTGGGAACACTTGGAGGAAGTCCGTTTCGATGGCGCGGATCGACAGGTCCACCAGCATGTCTGCCAGGGCGGGTACGTCCTCGGGCGGCGCGATGAGCTGGGCGGATCCCTGTTGGGCCAGGCGCGTGCGCACCAGGTTGTCTGCGTCGGGATCTGTCACGCTGATGAGGTCGTCTGTGGACGTGAACAGCCCCCGGATGAGATCGGGTGCGGCCGGCGGGCTGTCGAAGTAGGGGTTCCACGACTGCAGTGCCCCGGCGCGTATGGCCCATCCGCGTGGCCACAGTGCGCTTTGGATGGCGTCGATGCGCTGGCGGTCCGAGGAGTTCGCGGACAGGTTCAGTCCGGCGTCCAGGTCGTGCCTCTGGCGCATCAGGTAAGCCCAGGTACGCGGCGAGATTTCAAGCCCCAGGCGTTGCTCTTGGATCTCCCACTCGTCAATGAGGGTACGTAGTGCCTGGTCCGTCTGTGCAGTCGATCCGGGCCGGAGCAGGCGGTTCGCCAGGCTCGAGACGACGGACTGCTCCGCGCCGTGGATGCCTGAGGCGCGCAACTGCGCCCGTATGCGGTCAAGGTTTTTCACCCGGTCCGTCTGTGTCGCCGAGCCACGGTATTCAGCAACAAGGTCGAGCCAGTCGCTGCGCTCGGTCGTGTAGCGCACAATCCGCCGCATGTGCGCGTCGACCAGTTCAGTGGTGGAGGGCTGGACGGCTCTCATGATCAGCCGCAAGAACCGCCGCGGGTCGGGGCGTACGCGTGTGGCCAGCGCTTCGATGAAGCCGCCACCGCCGATCGAGGCTTCGGTGAGCCAGACCTGGCCATGGCGCCATGTGCCGTCGGGGGCGTAGCCGGGTTCTATGTCGACGATGATGCCTTCGGGGTCGTGCTCGGGGCAGATCTCCCGGGCAGCCCACAGGGCCGCCTGTCCAAGGGTGGCAAGGACGCACTGGCGCAGCCAGGCTTGGAATTGTGCGGGGTCAGGGTTCCAGACCTGGTCCGTCAGGTGGTCCAGGCGGGCAATGATGTCCTTGTCGGCAAGGAGTTGACGCAGCCGCTCACCCACCCGGCCGAGTGTGGCGCTTTCGCTCTCCTCGACGTCAGAACTGCGGAACATCGCCTTCAGGGTGTCCGTCAACCGGTCGGCGAAGGTTTCCCGCACCATCTGGTAGGCGTGGGGAAGCGACGTGCCGTCACTCACGGCGGACATCAGCAGCATGCATTCGATCGTCTGGTGCAGCCATTCCAACTGGAACTTGTTCATCTGTTCCAGCAGTTCGGGGTCGCTTGTCAGAACATGCTGGAACCAGGCACTGCGCAGGGCCGGGTCGAGGTCGCCGGATGGAGCAATCACGTCCGGCACCGTGACGGTCAGGCGCAGGCCATCGACGTCGTAGGTGGCTCCGAGACCGACCCGCTCGTCATCGAGCGAGAACTGTGCTTTGACCCGGGCTTCGCCGCCGCGGGCGAAGACCAAACTGGCCTCGCTCTCAACGGCAAGACGGCGGACTTCGACGTGGGCGTTTTGAGCGTGCAGGAAGAAGCGTGCTTCGTCGATGAGGCTGCCGATGGGGTCCGACAGGGGAAGGCGGGCGACCAGGCCGAGGCCCCTCTCCAGGAACTGGGATCGCCAGACCAAGGACGCGTTGGAAGCATCCTTGAGTTCTGGCGGTGCGAGTTGAAGTTCCACCCTGTCGGGGCGGACGATGGGAATGAGGGTGGGGACTCCGCCGACTTCGACGGTGGCGGTCTCCTCCCGATGGTGCGCCTGCAAGGCAGGGGCGAGGTCCATGACGGTCTCGCGCTGGCCGTAGGGCACAGGAATCCAGTGCCGGTGCTCGAGGTTGCGGGTGGCAAAGCGCCGTGACACTCGTCCTGGCGCGTACTCGCGCAGCATCTGAGCCAGGCCCATCGCCTGCAGTTCAGGTTCCTTCTCCCACGGCTGCTGCGGGGGTATGACCACGTACCCTTCGGGAAGTGCGAGTTCGCTGAAGAGGTTCTCGGGGAAGAAGTCGGGCAGCGGATTCTTGCCCATCAAATCCTTGCCCTTGACGTACGTGTGGTCCTCCGCGACAGCCCACTCGCTGTCCAGCCGTCGGGCCAGCGTGGGCACGGCCGCCAGGATGAGCGGGCGAGGGGGATGCCACAGAATCTCGGCGGCCAACTCCTCGGAGACCTGAAGTGCGCCTTCGATCCACAGACGGAGGCTGCGCTGGCGGCCGGGATCGCGCAGCAGATCGCGCAGAATGGTGACGGCTGTCTGCTGGACCTTGCGGTTGTCCGGGTACTTCGGATCAACGAGACCCTTCAAATCACGCCACAGCTTTGCGTACCGGTGATCGGACTGCAGTTGTGCTGCCAGCCAGTCAAGCATCGCCAGGGTGGCTTGGATGCGCAGGACTGCCCGGTTGCGGATAGGAAGTACCAGTTCGGGCAGGACGGGATCGAACAGTGCATCCCAGGCCTCGTAGGTGGCACGGTCGCGTCCGTAGTCGGAGAGCACCACCACGGTGTACGGCCGCATGCGGCGGCTTCGCCCGGCACGGCCCTTGCGCTGCAGGAATGCGGCGACACCGCGGGGCGCCTTGTGCTGCAGCACGGCGCCAACGTCCGGATCGTCGAAGCCGACCTCAAGCGAGGCAGTTGCGACGACAAGTTGGGAGGCGGTGTCGACTCCCGCGTCTTGCGAGGTGGTCCGGCTCACGTTGAGGCCCGGGCGGTCGAGTTTGTGGCCCAGTTTCACCGGCAGGTCCCAGACCTGGCCGGCGCGCCGCTGGTCGGTGAGGTTGTCTTGCCCGGGACGTCGCAGGGATGCCAAGGGGTCTTTGAACTGCTGGGTACGCGGGGCACGGTAGCGCTGGCCTTCCGCGTCGAGGAGGTAGAAGAAGAGCCGGTTGGTGACATCGAGGTCGTCGGTGAAGACGAACGCCTTGGTACCCAGAAGTCCCTGGGATGTGCGCTCTGCCGGGTGGTCGAGGACGCGCGGGAGGAGCATCGCCGTCTGGATGGTGGTGGACAGCACGGAGGCGCCACTGGTGGGGTCGCTGCGCACGGCGACCATGTATTCGGCGCCGTCGTACTCCATCTCGTGCGCGCCCGGCTCGATGTTGGTGACGAGTCCGTCGTCAACGCCCGTCAGATCGGCCATGTGGCGAACGGCGTTCGACAGCGTCGCGGACAAGCCGACGAAGGTGACCGGACTGCGCAGCGAGTGGTGCCAGCGTCGCAGGACGAGGGCTGCCTGGGCGCCGGTGGTGCCGCTGTAGGTGTGGATCTCGTCGAGCAGCATCAAGCGGGGCTTCTTGGCCGCGCCAACGCCGAACAGTGTGCCCAGGGACAGGTCGGACAGACCGCGGTTGAGCATCTCGGTGGTGGTGAACAGCACGTCCGGCGGCCGTCGGCTCATCCGGTTCCGGGTCAGAACCAGCATGGAGTCGTCGAACACACGCGGGCAAGTGCCGCAGGTCAGGCGTTCCGTTCCAGCCTTGGCGTCCTGCTCGGACCAGAACAGTGTGCCCCCGCACACGGTGTATCCGTCACCGGGACAGGTGAAGTGAGGGCACTGAAAGCCTTCGGCCCGTTTCGTCCATGCGGAATAGGAGGCCGTCAGGCTCTTCGTGCTGGTTGGGGTGTCCTTGTTGAGTACCCCGATGGTCATGGGCCGGCCGTTGGTCTTCGTCCACAGGTGGTCGAGCCGCCGGGCGTTCGCGAAAGCGGTGTTGAGTTGGTCCTTGAGGAGTTCGTTGCGCGGGTAGACGGCCAGCGCACGCGTCCATGCCGACTTGTCCTGGAGTCCCGTCAGGTAGGCGAAGGCCGGCAGGTAGAAGGCGAGTGTCTTGCCGCTACCGGTGCCGGCACCCACGACGGTGGCGGTGGTGATGTTGGACTGCAGGGCCGTGAAGATCTGGCGGCTGGCCCGGACCTGGAACCCGCTGAGGTCGGCGTGTTGGGGCCCTCGGCGCGTCATGGCATCGATGACCTGGCGGTAGAGGTCGTGGAGCGCATCGGTGCCGTCGATGACTGCGTGTCTGGACTGGTCGCGCCGGGGGTAGGCACGCGGGCGTCGCGCGTAGCGGAAGTCCGAGACGAGCGCGGCGCCTTGGCGCCAGGCCGCGGGGTCGCCGGAAGGGAAGATCTGGCGCAGTCGGGCCAGCAGGCGCAGCGTCTCGCCGTTGCGGGTACGCCACCGTGACGGCGAGACCGCATCGTCGCGGATGATCAGGCCCTTGTCCTCGAGGGCCTCGATTGCCTCCTGGGCGGTGTCGAGTTCGCCGCGCTCCATGAGGACGTCATCGATGTGGGTGTGCAGTTCGTCGTCGGTGAATCCGCCGTCAACAACGCCCCAGGACAGCAGGGGGTCCTCGTGTGCTTCGAGGACGCCGAGGATTTCGCTCTCGGTCTCAGGAGTCACCGCAGCCTCACCCAGAAGCGGTCCAGGATTCCCAGCCTCGACAGCCCGGCAAGGACCTCGGGGGTGAAGGAGTTCAAGGGCGTCCCGGCGGCTTCCTGGGCGCCCGTGATCACTCGGGCGAGGACCGGGTCAACGAGTGCGGCGATCTGCTGGCCGCATGCCTGGAGGCTCTCCAGCGCCGCGGTCAGCCTGGCGACGTCACCCGACTCGGGGACGGCGCGGTTGTTCAGGACATTGAGCACGCCTTGCGCCTTCTCAATCTTGATGCGGATCTCTTCCACGTCGATCCCGCTCTTGCTCAGCGTAGCGACGAGCTCCTCATTGATCACCGGCACTTCACGCTCGCGTTCAGCAGTCCATGCCTGCTCAACGGACTTACGAAGGCCCTTCACGAAGCCATCGGCTGCTTTGACCTGCACCTTCAGTGCTTGCAGTGGGGCATCGGCGTCCTGGCTGGGGAGCATTTCGGCGAGCGCGTGCAGGTCTGCGGCCAGTTGGGGGGCCTGCGGACCGAGGTCCGTGTCCAAGGCAGCGTGGGCTGCGCGCAGTTCGGCGACGCCCCGGCTGAGGCGCTGGATCGTCTCGATGAGGGTCTCGACGTTCCCGGCCTGTCCGGCCAACTCGCCGGTGCGGCGGTTGATCTTGTCCTCGTCGTGGGCAGCGACCGCTGCCACACGCAGACGCTGAACTTGTTCAATAAGCGTCATGCGCCCCCCTCAGGTCCGGCCACGTCCATGACCTCACGGCTCAAGGTCTCCAGCCCGGCCACGAGCCGCTGGAGGGTCTCGTCGTACTCACGCTGAGCTTCCGAGGCGGGTCCGGCCTGAAGCTTTTGCTCCAGCACCTTCACCGCTTCCAGTGCAGGGTCGAGCCAGGCGCGGATGCGCAGAGTCGGCCCCTCGTCCAGGGTCATCAGGCGCAGGCGCTGGTCGGCGGTGAGGGTGGGCCAAGCGTCAAGGCCCGCGTTCAGGTCCTTCACCTTCTTCAGATCACTGGCTTTCACCGACTTCGCCGCGTCATGGAGGGCGGACGGATTGATCGAGTTGGCTGACTGACCAAGCGCCGCCAGGTCGGAGAGCAAAGTGTTGAGGGCATGAGCCACCTCGGCGACGTCACCGCCGAGATCGCTCACGTCGGGTACCAGCTGTCGGGTCTCGCCGAGCAGCGGATCCAGCATTGTGATGCGCTTCTCGATGTTGCCCACCACGTTCCTGATGGGCTCGGGGACGTGCTCGGGCCAGGCCGCCGCAGCGGCATCGTCGCGCATTGCTCGCAGCAGGCGGGGCAAATCAATAGCCAACGGCTTGCCGGCGCCCTGACGATAGGACGTCAGGCGCAGCAGTCGTTGCTGGAGAAGGTCTCGATCCGCCTTCGATTCAGCTCCGATAAAGCGGTCCTGCCATCGTCGCGTGAGGGGCCGTTCCGCAGCATCAGCGAGTTTCCGCGGACTGACGAAGAGCGCCTTGACCCGGCTGAGTGCATCGCTCTTGTACGAGTCGGCGACCCCCAGGGCCTTACTGACGGTCAGAAGAGCGTGCGCGAGCCGGCCCAGTTCGGCGTCGTCATCTTCCGAAGGAAGGAGGAAAGCGGACACGCTGTCCGCCCATTCCTGGACCCTGTTCATGCACAGGCTCTGCAGCGCGTCTCCTTGCGGCACGTCCTCCCAGGACCCCTCTGCGTTCACCCAGGCGAGCGCACGAAGAACTCGGACGTCATCTACGTTGCGGTGATCGATCGAGACCAGGGCCGTCTGCAGGCCACTGCCGTCCAGTGCAATCGAGGTGTCCACAACAAAGCTCGGCGTGAATTCCACCCTTCCCTTGGTCCAGTCTCCGCTGTCACCTCCGTATCCGTCTTCGAGTCCCAGAAAGCCGATGACGGCGGCGTGCACGATCTTCCGGAGTTCAGTGCGGTGTCTCTGGATGAGTTCGCCGGTCTTGTGCCAGTCGTCGACCGCCTGGACCAAAGACGGCTTCGGAGCCGAAGCCGAAGCCGGAGCCGGGGGCGGGAATACAACGTCCCCGCCAAGAGGAGTCTGCGGCCTGTCCGAGGGTCGGCTGGGCTCTTGTCGTGCCGGCGACTGCGGGAGGGTGTGCTGATCGGTGGTGAGGTCAGGCAGGGGCGGGATGGCGAATGCTTCGTGAATCGTCGGGTGGAGGTTCTGGGGTCCGTGGCCCGGACCCCAAAAGCGGACCATCCGAATGCGGCGCTCAGAAAGTGCGGGATCACCTGGCGTGCTCAGCTGAACGTGGTCCTCGACGTTGTCGAGGACGTCCAGCGCACCGGTGTGGAAGTCGTTCGCGAATCCGGTGCTGGGAAAGCGGCCTTCGTCGAGTTCGAGCTGGTCGCGTTGGAGGACGGGGCGCAGGACGCGGGTCAGCACGTCGCGCGCGACGAAGGCGTCGCCCTTGGACTGGCTGCGGATGGCCCGGTCCAGTGCAGTCTTGCTGAACGGGAACAGACCGATGCCTCCAATCTCCCCGAACGCTTGGTGGCACTTGTCCCGGACGGGGCATTGCAGGCAGTGGTTGGGCTCCGGGCGTTCGTCGGTCTCCTGATCAAGGACTTCTCGATCTGCCAAGTGGTGCTTGTCGATCTCTTTGGAGCCGACGCGTACCGCGTTGAGGTATCGGGCGGCGAACCCTGCGGGGTCGAACGGGGCTGTCTTGTCGGCGGGGAGTTCGAGGTCGAAGACCTTGTAGGTCCGCGTGTACACCGTCTCCGGCATCTGATTGACGAAGTAACCGGTGGTGACGGCCATGACGACGCGCATCGGGCACAGGGCCAGGGTCTCGGTGGGCAGCAAGGTGATTGCGTCGATAAGGCCGCCCTGGATGCCCTGGAAGATCGAGAAGTCCTCGATCAGGAGGAGAAGGTCCAGTCCCTGCTTGTGCAGGTCGAGACGCAGTTCGACAAGGAGTTGCTTGAGGTCGTCTCCCCCGATGCCGAAGACCTCGCTGACCGCCGGTCCAAGTTGCTCGTTGAGCATCTTCGCTGCCAGGTCCCGCAGGGGAGCATCGCTGGCGAGTGCGCTGGCGACACTGGCAGCGTCGACGCCGGCCTTGCTGACATCATCGACCGAGAGGTCGAGGTCTGCTGCGCTGAAACCGAACGCGTCCTCCTTGTCCTCCGATCCCTTGCCGGAGAGCTTTTCCCGGACCAGGCGCGCGATGGGGCCGTTGTCGGCGAGCAACCGCCTGCGGAAGACCGGGTCTCCCAGCAGTGCGGGCAGGCCCTCCGCGGAAGCAAGGAAGGCGCGGAGTTCGTTCTCCTCGGGTGTGCCGTCTTTGTCTGCTCCGCGGGTCTCGACCAGGACGGCCAACTCGTTGCGCAGGCGAAGTTGTGCTGTGGTTTCGTCCGCGGCGGCGTCCGTGGCAGCGGCAACCTTGGCACGCAACTCCGCAGCACGTTCGCTGGTGGCGTGCTCCAGGATGAGTTCGAGGATCCCGCGCAGCGACATGCGGTGTTTGGGGACAAAGATCAGCCGGGTCGAGTCATCGGGCTTCAGGTTGATGCGAAGCCAGCGGATCAGGTGTGACTTGCCTGTGCCCGACTTCCCGAGGATGGGGATGATGGGCTGGTCCGCGGGCAGTTCCTCGACGGCGCGCCGCAGGCCGTGCTCGTCGACGACGGTGCCGCCGATGGCGCTGTCCACCTGGTCGCGCAGGACGATCGGGATCGAGGTGTGCGTGGCGAGGAACACTCCGTTGGAGGTGCTCTCTGCCTCGACCGGAATGATTGCCGGGGCCTCACGGGCCTCCCAGCAGGCGGCAGGAAGAGTGCCCCGCCAAGTCATCGCTTTCCTCCTCGAACCAGGGTGACGTGCGTTTGGCGTTGGCTGTCGAATCGCGACAGCCGAATGCCGTCGGCGTCCGGCAGGGTGTCGAAGACAAGCCGGCCGCGGTCCTGCAGGACGCGCAGTGCCTGGCCCACCGAACTGTCGGCGCAGTCTTGTGCGATGCCCGGGTCGGGGTCTCCGCCGGGAAGGGATGCCACGAGGGAGGCGCGGACGAGGCCACCGTGCAGCACCGGCAGTTTGGCCGCCAGTTGGTTCAGGAAGTCACCAATGGGTAGCTGTCCGGCGGGCAGTTCGTCCAGGACGTCATTGATCGCCACAACGGGTAGGGGCACGAGTCCCGATTTGGCTTGTAGAAGCGAAGGCGCCGTGAGGCCGAGTGCCTGTCCCCACCGGGCGGCGGAACCCCAGCGTGTGTCGTTGGTGATGGCCCAGGTCTCACGGTCCGGGTTCGGGAATTGCGCGTGCTGTAGGGCCTGAACGCCAGTGGTCCACGCCACGGGGCGCCCCAGCGCATCCTGTGCAAGGAACCACGACAGCGCCCTCAGCAGATCACGTGCCCCACCGGTGAGGCTCTCCCCCGGGCCCGTCTGCCACGGGTCACCGTCGCGGTCCAGATCGAGGGCATGCCTTTGAAGTGCCCGGCGGAACGCCGCCGGGGCCAGCGTGGTGCCCCTGGCCGCGACGCTGTCGCTCACGGTAATGGCATCGTCCGCATCAAGGCAGAGCATCCCGATCGCCCGGAAGGTGTAGAGGGTGTCCGCGACACCTTCAGAGGAGGAGGCCGCCTCGTTCAGGCCTGGCGGTCTGAACGCCTCGATCAACTCCTTCTCGGTCCAGGCCCGTTTGGATCCGGTGAGGAAGTTGATGATGGCGCGGCCAAGGCCCGGGAGGGTGCGCGGGGGGTTCAAGACAGCCATCAGAGTCTCCTGAGGAAGTCGTCAATGGTCCAGTGAGGGCTGCGGATGCTCTTGATGAGTGCATCTGGATAGGCCGGGTCGGGCATGTCTTCCGGGACGACTACGACGCGTAGTGGCCCGCTGGTGGGGGCGAGCCATGAGAGGGGCGGTGTCTCCCCGTGGCCCATCAAGATCAAACTCGGTACCGAGAGGCGCGCAGGTATCCCGCCGGTTCGCAGGGGGTCCACGGCCACCATGCCCTCGTCGGCGAACCGTGAGGCCGTACGGATGGCGGGGAGCCCGAGCAGCGCTGCTGAGGCGACGATGACGCGTACGCCGTTGGTGACGCATGACTGGATGAGGTTGCTCAGGGCAGTTCTGAGGCGTCCGCTGGGGTAGGTGACCACGATGCTGCGGTGGCCGGCGGCCAGGTTCGCCAGGGCTGTGCTGGGTTTTCTGCCGAGATCGGGCATGAGCGCTTCTGCGACGAGGGGACGCGCGGTGTGCAAGGTGGGCTGGTGCACGTGCGCTTCTGCGGGGCATCCGGAGCACGCGGGCGCCACGTTCTGGCTGGCCCGCATCGCGCCGATGTCCGTGTAGGTGTACTCCTCACTCAGTACGCGTCCCCAGCATTCTCTGCTTTCCAGCAGGCGGGTGATGCGCGCCGTTGAGGCGGCTTCGGCGTTCTTGATCTCCGTGCGGGTCCGCTGCAGGGCAGCCTCGAGGGTCTGTCGGTCCAGGTTGGCCACGTGCGATCTGAGCCGTACCGGAACGTGGCTGACGAAGGCAGTCCACTCCTTGCTGAACCGTGCTTGCCAGGCCTGCTCGGGCTCGCCGGGTATGCGTTCGACGACCGGGGGGTCCAGCCTGTCGATAGTGATGAGGTTGGCGCGTTCCATGAGGACGAGCGTGTTGCGGTTCCACAGTTCGTTGGCGTCCGAGGGCTCATCGCCGTGCCCGGGTACGACTGTGGTGTCCAGGATCAGGCCCTTGCCCGGCTGCGGGGGAAGGCGGTGGTCCCGCATGGCTTCCCAGCGGTTCCACGCCTTGACGTTCCCGATCACGGTCGCGTTTTCGACTTGCTGGCCTTCGGCCGCGTCAGGCGTAGCGGGAAGCCAGACTGACAGCGCCGCGTGGCCGTCGCGTCCCGCGCGGCCGACTTCTTGGTAGAAGCGGTCGACTGAGGCCGGGACGCACGCATGCACCACGGTTCGTACATCGCTCTGGTCCACTCCCAGGCCGAAGGCACTGGTGCCGACCACGATGTCGGTCGTGGTCGACCCGTCGTCGCCGGACCATCCGCGCATGATGCCAAGACGCTCGGCAGAACCGAGGTCTCCGTGGAAAACGCGGGTGCGTGCAAACCCGGCAGCTCGCAGACGCTCAGCGATGATCCTGGCGGGCTCCTTCTTGGTGGTGTAGATGATCGCTGGCCGCGGAAGGTGGTGCATCGCTTCGATGAGGCGTTCCATCCGGACGTCGGGTGACGTGGTGGTGCCCAGGAAGTATCGCAGTTCGGAGCGCAGGAAGGTCGAGCCGATGAACAGTGACTCGGCGCTGCCCGCGAAGAGTTGATCGTTGAGTTGGAGGCTGGGCGCCGACAGCGTTGCGGACAAGAGTGTGATGCGTGGCGGAGGGTGCCCGGCCCCGGTGGCGAGTTCTCGCAATTCGCCCACGAGCGAGGCGACGATCTGGAACTCGGGACGGAAGCTCAAGCCCCACAGGCGCACCAGGTGCGCCTCGTCGATGACCAGGTTGGTGAGTTGGCCGGATGTCGCAAGGGTGCGCAGCGTGGTGGTGAATCCTCGTACGAGGGCTTCGGGTGAGGTGAGGAGGATCCGCTGAGTTCCCTCGCGCAGGCGTTCCTTGATGGCTGCGCGTTCTTCGCTGATGCGGTCGCTGTGGTAGGCCAGTTCGCGAGGGAGTACGGACGCCGGGAATCGTTTGTGCAGGTGGCGTTCCTGGTCGAGGGCCAGGGCGATGGTGGGCAGCACCACGATGGTGGTTCCGCGTGCACGGAGCAGCCCTGGTGCCAGGCCGACGAGGGATTTGCCCGTGCCGGTGGGCAGGACGACGTGGAGGGTGGAGGCTGGATCGGCCAGGGAGGCGGTGCGCACTGCGCTGGCTTGGCTGCGTGAGCGGTAGTGGTGGATGTCGGGAGCGATCGCGTGCAGGGCTGGATCGACGGGCACCGGGCTGTTGGGGCGAGCGCTGGTCTCCACCGTCGTGTTGTCGGCGAAGACGAACGGGCCGGGGCTTGCGCAGGCGAGATCGATCCAGCGGGGGTCGCCGTGGAGCCAGTCAGGTGTCCAGGTGTCGCCGAGGCGCACGGTGTGCCGTGTGGCGCCGAACCGTTCGACATGCAGGTGTGCTCGCTTGAGCGCCTGCATTTCGATTCCGCGTTCGTGGAGGTTGATCTCCAGTTTGTGGTGGCGCTGGCCCGTCACGCCGGCTTGGTGGCGAAGCATCTGAGCCAGGAGAGCGGCGATGTCGCCGCTGAGGGCGGGCCCGGCAAGGCCGGAGCGCCAGGCGTCGGCGAAGCGCCGGTGGGGGCCGGTGAGCTGATCCGCTGCTGCTTCCTTTCCCAGAACGATGCGCTGGACGATGTCGAGTTGAGCGGTCACGCGCTGCCGTCCTGCTCCAGGCTGCGGCCCGAGACCACGACCACACCGGTGCTGTCCAGGCGGAGCGAAGGCGTTTGGAGGGCTGTCAGCAATTCCTGGCCCGCCAGCGCTTCCGTTTCCACTTCTTCCTCCAGTTCGGCGCGCTCGTTTCCCTCTGACCGCGCGGCGCGCAGTTGCAACTGCCGCAGTCGGGTGGCTATGTCGGTCTCGGCGAGGGCCAGGGCCCGGGTGCGGGTCTCGCTTACGGCGTCGTCGCTGTGGGCCAGGCGCTGGGCACTGTGCTCAGCAGCACGCCAGCGCGTCCCCCATTGGGCGGCCGGGATGAGCTCGTATGCGTGTGTGATGCGCTCGGAGTTGAGTGAGTAGTCGCCTCCCAGCTGTCCGGGTGCGGGCTTTGCGTAGCGTGCCTGCAGGGCGTCGAGATGGCGCTCGTCGGTGATGGGGGTGCCGTTTGCGTCGGTCCACACGGTCACGATGAGCGGCGGGAAAAGCCCGTCGGCGCGGCGTCGCAGGGACGGCAGGTCCACCAGGTCGCTGCTCCAGGCTGCAGCCAACTGGTCGAGTAGGTCGCTTTCCGTGCTGGCCTGGAGCGGTTGCGCTTCGATGGCGTAGTCGAAGCGGTAGGCGAGGCGCTCTGCGTAGGGCCAGGTGGGGATCCACCGCCACATGCCGAAGGCTCTGCCTCGGTCGTCGTTCCACAGGAAGTCGGACACGGCATCGACGAACTGATCGCCGTAGCGGTAGAGGCGGACGTCTTCGTGCTCGACGGCCACTTTGCGTACGAAGGTGCCGCGGTGTCCTGCGAGCGGCACAAAGTCGCGCTTCAGTCTCGCAGCGGGTATCAGCGGGATCTGAACCTGTCCGGCTGTCTGCCGGCTGACGGGTTCGTAGCCGCCGATCGCATGCGCGGGGTCGCCGGCCGGTGCGAACCGCAGGTTCCCCGCCCCCCGCCGCGCGGACAGCAGCGCATCTGTGACGTCAGCAAACGAGGCCGCCTCGCCCTCCGAAGCCATCATCCGGCCGTACACGGAGCGCTCGTCGGCAGGTGCTTCGATGCTGTCCAGGGCGTCCTGTTCCTGGACGCGCTGGACCTCGTCCTCGAGCATGGTGTGGACCATGCGGACGGCATCGGGTGCCGCCGCAACACCGTGCTCGAACAGCATGTCCCAGGCGGCGTCTGTGGCGGCGTCCACCGCATGCTGCAGGCTGGCTACGGACTTGTCGAAGACGGCGAACCCTTCGCTGAGGATCCGCATCCACGCTGCGGCAAACGACTGCGTGTCGGTCGTCTCCGCCACCGAGTAGGAGCGCCAGACGCCGCCTTCGCGCTGTGCGTCCCACCGGTCACATCGGCCGATCCGCTGCTCGAGGCGGTTTGCCCTGGGCGGCAGACCCACGTGAATGAGGAGATCGGCGAACTGGAGGTTTCGTCCTTCTTCCGCTGAGTGGTCAGCAACGAGGACAGCTGCCGTCCGGCTCTGCTCGAAATCCCGCACTGCCTGCTCGGAGGCTGTGGGCGAGTCGCTCACCAGGTGCTGGTAGACAGCCCCGGGAAGCACTTCCTTGAACGCCCCGGCCAACTCCCCTGCCAACTGCGGGGTCGGGCAGAAGACCACCACCCGCTCACGTGCTTTGAACAGGTAGGTCAGTGCATCGGCCAGCGGGCGTGCCATGTCGCGGCGGCGGCTGACGAAGCGCAGGTCACTCTCGACGCGGTCGAGCGCGTCCTGCTCGCCCGGCGTGGCGGCCACTCGGGACTGGGCCCACGCGCACAGGGCGTCCGGATCCAAGGACAATGCCACGGCCGTCGCGAAGGCCGACGCTGCCTCGCGGCGGGCCTCCTCGTCGAACTCACAAGCAGCAAGAGCCTCCTGGCGCCAGTTGTCCAAAAGGGAGGCAAGGCCAGCAAAAGCGGACGAGGGAAGAACCACCTGCTGGGGGCGCAAACGCCCGGTGACCCGGTACGACTCATGCAGCGCAGCGGTACGACGGGTGCGCAGCATCCGGCGGTGGACCCGATACACCTCGGACACGTAGGTGCGCAGCGCGCCGATCGCAACGGCCAACGCATGCCGGTCCGGTCCTGCGACTGCCTGCCTGACCTCACCGATCAAGGCGCCGACTTCAGCGTCTTCAGGGAACGCGGCGCCGATCTCCGTGAGGCGCTTGTTCAGCAGCACGCCAGGAAAGTGGGGCTGCAGTCCAAGAAACAGCCGGCCCAGCGCGGAACGCGCCTCCATGCGCCGTCGCAGGTCCTCGGCCGTCGTGTCCCGGTACACGGCCGGGTCGAGCAGTTTGAGCATGGCCAGGAAGGCACGTTCGTTGTGCAGCGCGGGCGTCGCCGACAGCAGCAGCAGGCGCGGGCTGGCGGTGGCAACCTCGGCAAGGCGCGTGTAACGGCTGGACAGTTCGGGCTGCTCGCTGTGCGCCAGGCGGGCCAGATGGTGCGCCTCGTCGACCACGACGAGATCAGCCGGTACCCACGTGTCGGGTGCGTCGTCGCGGGAGTACATGATGCGGGCGCCCGGGAAGTCACCGGTGCGAAACTTGCCCGACAGTTCGCGGCGCCATTGCTCCACCAGGAACGGCGGGAGAATCAGTTGCACGGTGAGGTCGGGCTGGTCCAGCAGGAGTTCCCGCACGACAAGGCCGGCCTCGATCGTCTTGCCAAGACCGACCTCATCAGCCAGGAGGTAGCGCTGCACCGGGTCCTGCAGCACGCGCCACACGGTCTCGACCTGGTGCTCGTACAACTCGATACCGCTCGAGAGGGCGCCGCGCATGCCATGGGCCGCCGAACGCTGCGTCAGGGTGCTCTGCAGGAAGGGGCGCCGCATGTCGGCCAGCAGAGGCGATTCCAGCAGTCCGGCGCCGGCAAAGCCGACGGGGTCGGTCAGCGGCTGGTCCCAGCGGACATACAGGTCCTCTTCGGCAAGGTATCCCTCCCAGTTGCGCGCCCGCACGTGGATGTCCCGATGGGCTGTGGCCTCGATGACGCGCCCGGAGCGCCATGCGGTGCCCGTGTGCCAAAACACCCGCGTCTCGGGTGCCAGCGTGAACCGCTTGAGCCCCTCCCTGGGCACGGTATGACGACGGCGCTCGTCCGGATCCTGTCCGGGAGTGTCGAAGTACTCCAGGACCAACTCGTCACCGTTGCGAGCCACCAATTTCCCAGGGCCCAGGGCATTGGCGCTGGATACGAGCAGGTCGCCGCGCTTCAGCGATGTGCGGGGGGCACGACTACGGGGCGCTGGACGGCTTTTGCTCGCTGCGCGGGGGCGGGTGGTCGCTCCCTGGGCCTCCTGAGTATCGACGTTGCGCGACCCACGGCACTGCGGGAAGCGTGAGCAACCCCAAAAGCAGTTGCCTGCATTGGATCCTCTGGATGCAAACTGCAGTTTCATACCGGCCCCGCAGACAGGGCACAGGACAGCGTTATCCATCAATGGTCGCCCCTCTACAGCAGGCGCGGGCGCACGGTCTCGGCGGGTGGGCCGCGTGGAAGGAAACACACTCGCGCACGCCCTCCCGACGGGTCTCCACGGAATTCGATGCCGGCCAGTCCCGCCGGGCACAGGCACGCGTCCCGTCGGCGCGCAGCGGCACATTCGGGCAGAGGGGCAACGGGGCGTGGCGCCACGGCACACCGCTCCCCCGCACCCGTTGCACGCTCCATCCCCCCGTGCCTGAATCACACCGGCAGGCTCGGGCAGTCGCCAGCGGACACACCGACAGGCGCAGCGTCGCAGCAGCGTGCTGCGCCTGCACGACAGGGCCTGCTATCGGCTCAAAGGGGGCACCTTTGGCCCTCTCCCCCCTCAACCGACGCGACCCGGCCAACTCCCGAACAACCGACACCGCCAACAAAATCCCCCACCCTCAGCCCCGACATTACATTTCCTTCACAGAGTGTTCACATCTAGCTGCTTGCAGCGTAGACGCAGCCACTGACAATCCCTCCGCTCATGGGAGGAGTACACCGGTCCGGCCTGGGCGCGAGATACCAAACCGCTGCTCACCGCGATCGACACCCCCACCTACTCCTCACCGCCACCCGGGGCTGCACGTAGCAACTCATGCCATCCTGCCCCGTACGTGGAGTTCAGTTCACGTTGCGGCGATCGTGTCGTTCGTGATCTCTACGGGATAGCTGATCCATGGCGCACACGCAAGGCGATGGACTGCCTTCACTGAAGCAACAGGCGCGAGTGTTGATGCACCGGGTCGGCAGGGGCTCAGTCCGAGCCGTGCACGAAGGGCCCGAGATGACCACCGAGCCGCACAGGGCCGGGCGGGCCAGAAGGCGCGGCGAGCAAGCGCAGCGGATGCCTTGCGCCCAGAAGCCGATGACGAAGGCGCTCCGGACGCGACCCCAGTCCGCTGACCGCAGGTGCCCCAAGGCGGCGCAGTTGAACGCTTATTCGAAACATGACGCCGATCGCGCACCCATCAGCCGTCAATGGATACACACGCGCGATGCGCGGTTGACGCCGCGTCACCCGTTGCTATATATGCACGGCAGTTCGGCAACGATCTGCGGCGCTCGTGGACCCGGACTGCTGGTGCGGCTGGCAGCTTCGCCGCCTGCATGCACCTGGGCGACGAGCCCACAAGAGACCAACCTGGAGACCGGATCAGCCCGCCGCGTGATCCCCGCACGCGCCGGTCTGTTCAAGCACCGTGCGCCTGGGGCCAGATGACGTCCCGCCCCCGCACAGGAGATCAAGGCAGGTAACCGGAGCGTCCGGGACCGCGCACACAAGTGACGATACGTCACTTCATGGAGCCCGCCGCGGCATCCCGGCAGCGCGCCTCCACAGCGCTCCGAAACCGGTAGTCCCTTAGGCACTGTTTCTCGGATCATGTTCGGAGCCAGATAGCGAGGGCTGCGAGGGTGACGGTGCCGAGGTAGATGTAGGCGCGTTTCTCGTAGCGGGTGGCAACAGCCCGGAAGCCTTTGAGGCGGTTGACGGCGCGTTCGACGGTGTTGCGTTTCTTGTAGCGCTCGCTGTCGAAACTGATGGGTCGACCGCCTCGGGAACCTCGGTTCTTCCGATGCCTCTGCTGGTCGAGACGTTCGGGGATGGTGTGCCGGATTCCGCGTCGTCGCAGGTAGAGGCGGTTCCGCCGGGACGTGTAGGCCTTGTTCGCCAGGACATGGTCGGGCCGGGTGCGAGGCCGGCCGACTCCGGTTCGGGGCACCGAAACCTGCTCCAGTACCCGCTCGAGTTGGGGCCCGTCACCGTAGTGTCCGGGTGTCAGGACGAACGCGAGGGGCCGGCATCGCCCCTCGGCGGCGAGGTGGATCTTGGTGGTGAATCCTCCGCGGGAACGTCCCAGACACTCGCCGACCTGACCACCGCCTCCAGGCGGACTGCCAGTTTCCGCAAGACCAGATCGGCCTGGTTCGTCCCCCGCTCGGCCCCCTTTTGAGGAACGGCGACCGGGGCCGCTTTCCTCGCGCCGGCGGCGTGCTGGTGGGCTCGCACCGCTGTCGAGTCCACCGACACGTCCCAGTCGATCGCGCCCACCGCGTCCTCGGTAGCCTGGATGCGAGACAGCAGCATCTGCTGCGTTCCATCGGCTGACCAGCGACGATGCCGCTTGTAGACCGTTTCCCACGGCCCGAACCGCTCCGGCAGATCCCGCCACTGCACGCCGGTCCGCACCCGGTAGAGAACCCCGTTGATGATCCGGCGGTGGTCGCTCCACCGACCTCCACGCGCACCACCAGGAGGTAGGAACGACTCCAGCCGATCCCACTCCGCATTCGTCAGATCACCACGGCCCATACAGCCAGCCTGCCCCCAACACCCCGCCTATGTCAGGAGATCCGAGAAACAGTGCCTAGCCCTGGGTGCGACCGGTGAATCACCGTGCGATCTGCAGTTCTCCTGCGCGCCGAGCGCCGAACTGGCCACAACGCCTCCGCAAGCAAACGAGGTCCGCATGCCGCTCGACGCCATGCACGCCGTTTGCCGCTGGCGAGCACAACGGCAAGAAGCAGCACCGACACCGCCCTCGCACCCAGGAATGCCGGGGCATTGCGATGTACGGCCCGGGTGTGGGTGGTGGACGGCGTCATCGAGAGGGCAGTCGCGTCCTTGAGGGCGATGGAGATCCTCAATTCCCGTACGGCGTTTCCACCATGGGCCGCATCTCCTCCCCCAGCAGCCGATGGTCTTCTCGCTGCTACTCCGCCCCCGCCTGGCCGAGACCCGAGACGGAAGCCGGGCCGGGCGCAGCATCTATGGACGGCCGGGAGAGTCAAGATGATCATGGAAACGCCGCCCGTGCTGCCCTTAGCGACATGCCCGCCGTTGGGCGTTCAGAACGCCCTGCAGCCGCCTCTTAACGCGGGGAGACCCGCAGCCATCGTCATCCGTCAGTCCTCGCCGGCATCACGTCCACGAACTGAGTCATTCGCGCACGCTGCAGGGCCCAGCGTCGGCGTCCACGTCAACACGCTGTGCCAGTAGGTGAGGGGCGGCTTTCACCGTGTCCCCTCGGACACGGTGAACCGCAGGTCAGCCTCGCCCTGCGCGTACCAGCAGGTCGGTGAGCAGGCGAATGTCGTTGGGGGTGTTCTGCAGGCCGTTCCAGCGGCGCTGTTCACCGTCGGGAAAGCGCCACATGCCAGAGGTCCAGGCGGTGACCGGCATCAGGCTCAGGATGGCGTTGCGGACGCGGTCGCAGTCGACGTCTTCGGCCGCCATGCCGTCGGTGAGGCTGTCCATGACGAAGCCCATGGCTTGGATGCCTGCTCCGTGGGTGAGGCGGGACTGGCGGGGCGGGAGTTTCCAGGCGTCGCTGAAGGTTTCCTGCACGATGGTCCAAAAGGAGCGCAAGTGCAGGAGCATGCGTTCGACGTCGCCGGAGCCGTCTTCGGGGTTGCGGTACTGGTACAGGGCCCCCTCGAAAAGGCTGTGCTCCAGCATGCGCAGCAGGCTGGTGTCCTTGATGTTGCCGTGGGGGGAGGTGGGGCTGGCGACGCGGCCGTAGAAGGGCCCCTTGCCGTCGGTGTTGAGGCGGGTCATCAACTGGGCCGGCAGGCGCTTGCGGGCGTAGGAGGGAGGGAGGTGTCCGCTGGTTTCGGGCAGCAGTTCGTGGATGAGGCCCTTGGGGAGCGGTTTGGTGGAGTTGACCAGGATGAACTGGGAACGCTGGTCTTGTTGATCGTCGGCGATGAATCCGACGGCAGCGACGGGGAATTCGGCCAGGTCCGCGTCGCGGATGGCGGCGGTGCGCTGCTGACCGTCCACAATCAGGGCGGGCTTTCCCTCATCGGGAAGGGATTCGTCGACGGGGATGACCAATTCTCCCGGGACGGAGTAGTCGACGTCGGCAGATCGGCGTGCTCCGGTCTCGAACCTGACGGACTCGTCGAACGCCAGGACCAGGGCGTTGGGGAGCATGGCGTTGTCGGACTCGAGGTAGCGGCGGATTCCCCGGATGTGGCTGAGGACTTCGGGCCGCTGGTAGCCCTGCAGGCTGCTGCTGTCGTCCCGCCGGACGCGGGAGACGGCGGCGAAGCTGTGGATCTTCTTTCCGTCGACAGCGAAGCAGTAGATTTTTCTGTCTCCCTGACGCACTTCAAGTGCGGGGAGCCTGAGTTCATAGCGGTCGGCCATCGCATCTCCTGACATGGTTAAAAAGTAGATGGCGGATTTTACCCGAAGGTGAGTGATCGCATTTTCGCTTCGAGCACGGTCAAATTATGGAATCCGCGACGCTTGTTTCGCTCACTCCCCCGGAATATCACGATCTCAATTCCGTGCTTCTTGCATAGGGCGCAGGGGCAGATGCGCCAAGGCGCATCGCTCAGGGTACGCTCGTACACTTCGAGGTAGCTTTTCTTTTTCGGCCCGAGTACGAGGGATTCGTAGGTTCCGAGGGCAGTCAGAACCTCCTCTATGGAGGTTTCCTCGCGATCGAATTCGCGCAGGGCGCGCAGGCTGGCTCGCTCGGCGGCGATCGCTTCTGCCTGCGACACGTTCCCGGACAGGATGAGCCGCTTGAGTGCGGGATTTCCGTCGACCTGGGGGACTCTGATCGCCGTATAAGAGTCAGTAGCCGAGTGGTAGTTGTTGCGGTCATCCATGAAGGCCTGCCGGAAGACGGAGGTACTGTCGAAACTGGTCACGCCGTGACGGGCGAACTGTTCCATGCTGTCGACCCGGTTGATGCCGAGGAGATGCAGTTCCGTTTCCGGAGAGCGGATGCCGTCGATAGCGCGTAGGCAGGTGAGGATTTCGTGTGATTTGAGGGGGACCATGCCACCCAGTGCGATGCGCCGGTATCCCATCTTCTGCAACTGCTTCACGCTGTGCGCGTAGCTTTGTGGGCCCCAACCCTGCGCTGCACCGACCGGCTCAAAGCGCGCGCCTGATTTTTGTGTTGCGGTGATGAACTCTTCGGCGAGTTCTAGGGAGATTTGCTGCCGGGTGATCCAGGCGTCCTCGGGTTGCGTATCGGACTCTTCGGGAATGTACCCGAAGATGATGTGGTCGATACTGATTCCCGCATCGAATCCACAACGGCCGTAGAAGTCCATGACTTCGCCCACCTCGTAAGGCGGGCGCTCTTCTTCGATATAGTTGAAGGCGCCGCAGTCACCTATGGTGGCACAGGCTTCGGGGAGACGGAAAAAATTTCTCACGCCCAGGCGGTAGAAACGCTCGCGCTGCGGGGAGGAATATTTTCCCGAGCCTTTCACGGATCCGTCGACAACCGCCTTGCTGACGAGGATCCCGTCATAGGGGATCGGCGTCACAACCTGGTGAGCGTAGACGTCATCACGTTGGCGCACTCGGTAGGGCGAGTACTCGTCGTTGACGAAGTCGTAGGTGGGACTCACCAGGTCCTGACTGTCAGGGAAATAGAATTTCACGCGGCCTTTGCCTTTTCCTGCACATAGATACGGAGGAGGTAGTTCGAGAGCGTGCTGATGTGGCGCGGGTTGTTCTGAAGTTCGTTCCAGGGGGTGTTCAGGTCCGGCCAGCGCCCTTCGGTCCAGCGGCAGTGCGGAACGATCAGGGCGAGTTCAGCCTGTGTCTGCTCGAACGCGTGGGGCGAGCCGGGGTGGATGGCCATCATCACGCGGTCCATGAGGCGTCCCATAGAACGGATGCCCACGCCATGCATCAGCCGACTACGGGTCGCAGGCAGGCCCCATGCTTCGGGGAAGGTGTCGCGGACGGCGCTCCAGTAGATGACGAGGATCTGCCGGATGGTGGCAGTGTCGACGGTGCCATTGGACAGGTTCTTGTAGGGGAAGAAGACGCCCGAGGGGGAATTGAGGGATTCCTGGATGGCTGTGGTGAGGCTGTTGTCCGTGACGACGGCCTCCACTTTTTGTTCGGCGGTGGTGGAGGGGCGGCGCACCAGTCCACGGAAGGGGGAGTCCTTGTCGTGGTTGAGGGCTTCGACCAGGACGGAGGGCAGTTTGCGGGCGGACAGTTTGGTCGGCAGGACCGTGCCGACTTCGGGAAGCAGCTCGGTGACGAGGTTGGTCGGCAGCGGGGAGACCGTGTTCACGCGCAGGAACTGGTCTCGCTGGGTTTCCAGGTCTTCGGCAACAAAACCGGCAATGGTCACGGCCAGGCGGGTGTTGCTGGTGCGGGCCAGAGCGAGGCTGCGCTGCTGGCCGTCGACGATCCAGGCCGGACGGGGGGCATCGGGGGAATCCGGCAGAGGGATCTCCAGCGTCCCGGAGGTACACAGGCCGTCGCTGCTGCTCGGGCCGGGGCTGGACTTGAACCGCACGCTGGAGGGCAGGGCGAGGATCAGCCCATTAGGGAAGAGGACTTCATCACCGTCGAGGTACTCCAGGATCTGCTTGACGTGCTGCTTCTTCTCGGGGCGCTGATAGCCGATGAGTTTGCCCGCTTCGTCCCGAGAGATCCGCGCCACGTCGGCGACCTGGCGCACCTCTTCGGCCGCCAACGTGAACACATACAGCGGGATCGTGGGGTGCTGCTCGATCCGCAGGGCCCGACGCTTAAGCACAGTGAAAGTCATCAGCGGCCAATCGTTGATGTGTACAGGTCTGCGAAGCGCTTCTGTTCACAGGCCATTCCCTTGTCTCTGAAGAGGCGCAGCAGACGAGTGCGGGAGGAGTCGGGGTGGAGGGCCTTCATCTCTTTAATGAAGGCGATCACCAGCTCGTCCGACATAGGTGTGCGGGCGTAACGTTCGGGCCGGGCCGCCTGAGAGGCCCAGGCATCCCAACGCGCCTGTGCCTCAGGGCTGATGAGGCGGCCCGGCGTGCAGTGCTCGAGCCAGGAGGCTGCCATGCGGGTGTTCAAGCTGGTGAGGGTTCCGCCGAGGGCCTGCCGCAGGGCAGCATTGGCCGGCACACGCAACACCCCGTCCAGATCGCAGGCGCCCCCGATCAGCACCACCTCGGCGTCGGCGGCCGCGAGCCCACGCAAGTCCCGCTGCATGGCCTGGGCGTAGGTCTCCGACAGCACCACCAGTGCCCGTCCGGCGGCCGTGGCGATCTTAGATAGATCGCTGGTGCCGTCTAGGTGCTGCAGGTGATCCCACCACCGGGATGCCTCAGGACTGGCGAAAGCCACGGAATCTGCGTGTCGTGGTACGAAAGTCGCTGCATACGACGGCGCCAGGCTGGAGACTTGCCGTAGGCCCAGGCCGGCCGAGGCTACATAGAGGCGAGGGGCAAACCCTGCGCGGGCTGCGGCGTCGGTGAGAGCGAGCGCACGCCGCCACTGATCCCCCTGGTAGAGGTCTTGCAGTTTCGCCTGCCGGCCCTGGACTGCCTGCAGGCGACGTGCCCATTCCGCGGCTCGCTGCGGCAGGTCGCCGGTGGGCAGGGTGCGGGCCTGCAGGTCCGCGGGGGGTGGTGAGGCCTTCCGGTCCGTGCACGTGACCACGATGGGCAACTCGTTCACTGCGACTCGACCCCTGGCTTCCGTAACTCGATTTTTGTTGTGGTTACTGTAGCCGGTAGTTAGGAGGGTAGGCTGCACCTGCCTCAACCGAGGAAACTGGACTGCAGATAGGGGAGTGACAGCATGGACCGTCCCGCGATCGTGTTGCTGAGCGGCGGCCTGGACTCGACCACGGTGCTGGCCATCGCCAAGGACCAGGGATTCACTCCCTACGCGCTCAGCTTCCGCTACGGCCAGCGGCACAGCATCGAGTTGGAGGCGGCTCAGCGCGTGGCGCAGACTCAGGGCGTGGCCCGTCATGTCATTGCCGACATCGATCTGCGGGTCTTCGGCGGCTCTGCCCTGACCTCCGACATCGAGGTGCCCAAGCACGAGACGCTGGAGGACGTCGAGGAGGGTGGGGTGCCTATCACGTATGTGCCGGCCCGCAACACGATCTTCCTGTCGTTCGCGCTGGCGTTCGCCGAGACGGTTGGTGCCAGCGACATCTTCACCGGGGTCACAGCGGTGGACTACAGCGGCTACCCCGACTGCCGCCCCGAGTACATGGACGCCTTCGCCACCATGGCCAACCTCGCCACCCGGGCCGGGGTAGAGGGAACCTCCAAGATCACCCTGCACTCCCCCCTGATCGCGCTGTCCAAGGCCGACATCGTGCGCGAGGGCCTGCGGCTGGGCGTGGACTACTCCCTTACTTCCTCCTGCTACGACCCCGACGAGCAGGGGCGGGCCTGCGGTAAGTGCGACACTTGCCTGCTGCGTCTGAAGGGCTTCGCTGAAGCCGGTGTGAAGGACCCCGTCCGTTACCAGAGCGTCTGAGCATGGCCTACCTGATCAAGGAAGTCTTCTACACCCTGCAGGGAGAAGGCAGCCACGCAGGACGTCCAGCGGTCTTTTGCCGTTTCTCCCGCTGCAACCTGTGGACGGGCCGGGAACAGGACCGGGCCCGCGCCATCTGTCAGTTCTGTGACACCGACTTCGTCGGTACCGACGGTGAAGGCGGCGGCCGCTTTCACACCCCGCAGGACCTGGCCGATGCCGTCGAGGCCGCCTGGCCCACGACCGATCGAGCCCACCGGTTCGTGGTGTGCACCGGCGGAGAGCCCCTGCTGCAACTGGACGAGGAAGCCATCGAGGCTCTGCACGAGCGCGGCTTCGAAGTCGCAGTGGAAACCAACGGCACTCGCCCGGCCCCCCGAGGAATCGACTGGCTGTGCGTCAGCCCCAAGATCGGTTCCACTCTGGTCCTCACTCAGGGTGACGAACTGAAACTGGTCTACCCGCAGGCTGGCGGTGATCCTGTCCAGTTCGAAGAACTGGAGTTCCGGCACTTCAGGCTGCAACCGCTGGATGACGCTCACCGCGAAGCCCACACCCGTGCGACCGTCGAATACTGCATGAAGAACCCGCGCTGGACTCTCTCCCTCCAGACGCACAAGTATCTGGGAATTCAGTAATGGAAATCTTTCGCGAGTTCACCTTCGAAGCAGCGCACCGCCTGCCGCGCGTGCCTGAGGGCCACAAGTGTGCCCGCCTCCACGGCCACTCCTACAAGGTGATCGTGCACGTCGAAGCCCCCGTCGATGCAGAACTGGGCTGGGTAATGGACTTCGGCGACATCAAACGGGCCTTCAAGCCCATCGATGCTCAACTCGACCACTACTACTTGAACGACATCGAAGGCCTGGACAACCCCACCAGCGAGAACCTGGCCCGCTGGATCTGGGACCGCCTGATCGGCGAACTTCCCGCACTGTCCGAGATCACCGTGCGCGAAACCTGCACCTCCGGTTGCACCTACCGAGGCGCGTAAGGCATGCACGACATCCAAAACGAACCCGACCGGCGCGGCATTGCCATCGACGAGGTGGGCATCAGCGGCCTGCGTTACCCCCTCACCTTCGACGACGGCTACACACGACAGCAGGGCATTGCTGACATCAGCGCCACCGTCGGCCTGCAAGCCGACCGGCGCGGCACCCACATGAGCCGCATGATCGCGCTCGTGCACGAGGAAGTCGCCACGCTGACCCCGCAGGAGTTTCCCATCGCCCTCAAGCGTGGCCTCGCCCTGCTCGATGCACCGGCTCTCACCCTCATTCTGTCCCTGCCCATCGCCACGGCTGTCACCGCCCCTGCCAGCCAGCGGGAATCCTGGCAGGCCCACGACGTCACCGTCACCGGCCGCATCACCGCTTCCGGATGCACTGTCACCACCTCGGTGACCACGCACGTCACCAGCCTGTGCCCCTGCTCCAAAGCCATCTCCGACTACGGCGCCCACAACCAGCGCAGCGAGATCACCCTGGAGATCACCGGCACCGACGACACCCCGTACCCCCTGCCCGTCCACGAGATCATCCAGCTGCTGCGCGCGACTGGCTCCGCTCCCGTCATCCCGCTTATCAAGCGGCCTGATGAACGCGTCGTCACCATGCAGGCCTACGACCACCCCGTCTTTGTCGAAGACATCATCCGGGACATAAGCCTCACCTGCCGCGACAAAGGACTCACCCACACCGTCACGGCGAAGAACCTGGAAAGCATTCACAGCCACGACGCCATCGCCACCCTTACCTACAACCACTACTGACCCGCCACAGGCGGCCCCGACCGCCACCACGCAACGATCAATGTGGCGACTGCCTACCCGGGTCGCACCAACACCAACGGTCCGGTCACCGCCAAGGCGAGAAGCCAACCCCCGTGCACGAATCCAGCCCAAGAAGCACCCCTCGCGCACCCGAGCATGCCCGGCCCGAGCCCATCGTCTCGCGTCCTGCCGTGCGCCGTGTGCGGCGCGCACGCGGCGCACGGCGGGGCCGCCGACAGAAGCCAGGAGCTTGCGCTACATGAATCGCTCCGGTCAGAAGAAGGCTCAATCGGCGGCCTGCTCGGCGATCGCATGTTGACCACATTGGTGGTCGACCTTGGCCGCCCTTCCATCAGGTCGCTTAGGGTGACGCACCTCAGCCCGGCCCTCCCTGCATGACAGTTCACCCATCCGACGCCCAGATATTGCTACTCAAGTAGCGGCGCCTCAAGATTGGGGCATGCCGTCTCCCACTGCCCCTTGGGTCCCATGGCCCCGCTTGGACCGTCGCGCCTACCTCCTCCTGCTGGATGACCAGCGTCGGCTCCTTCTGTGCGGCGGATGCTGCGGCGGCTGGACCGTCCCCCAGGTGCGCATGACATCCAGCGCCAGTTTCCTGGAGTCAGCCACCCGGTTCCTGCAGGAGCGATTCGAAGTGGCGGCTCCACGCTATGGATCGGTGTATGGCATCCGGCAGTCACGCATCGGTGACGATTGGGAGTTCGACCGAGCCACGGCTACGCGGGTCTTCATCGTCCGCATCAGCGACGGCGAAGGGTCGGCAATTGAGAAGCAGTCGGTCACACACGCCCGATGGAGCATCGAGGAACTGCAACGGCGAAGAAGGGAAATCTCCCCAGAGGGGATCGTCTTACTGGTCACCGGTTACGTCGAAGGATGGATTCCTGATGGCCCCATCACTCTCCGGTGAGAGTGGCGCCGCAGCGCCGGCCGACACGCCCTGGTCAGCGATCTGCTTACCTACGGGCCATCACGAGGATCCCATCTGTGTGACAGGCAAGATCGGGCCCTGGGCAGATAGCGGCGGCGCACCCTGCATCGAGTTCGATGACCACGGGCATCCTAGCTCCGGAGCATTCAGTGCATTGGGTATCTTCCTCCTCTGAGACAGGCGGCCTGAAGCAGGGCGTTTATTGGCTCTTCGCAGTTGAGGGGGTAGCCGCAGGGCGTGCGGTGCGCGCGTCGGTGGCTGGCTAGGGATCGACGTCTTCCGATGATGGAGGCTCTTGCGCCGCTCACCCCAACTACCCTCAACTGCGAGGAGTCACTACAGGAGCGGGCGATGGATAACGAGATTCAGCTGATCAGTGACGGCGATGGACTTGCGGTCATCGGGAACCCGACGGATGTCGATCGCTTCCTCGCCTCAGAGGGACTGTTGTCGTTGTCGAAGGACCTCGGATTGCAAAGGCTCGGACCTCTCCTCCGTGCCGGGGCTGGAGTCGCACAGGCAAGTTCTGAAATTGCCGCCAACTCAGGTCGCTGGGTGAAGCTGACCGAGGAGTCCACGCAGCTTGTCAAGAAATTCGGGCTGATGGAAAGCAAGACGCCAGGTGTCAGCTATGCAATGGTGGGGAAACCGGGATCAATCAAGTCATGGCTCCAGATCGCGAAGGGGCCCGGCTCGCTCCTGACCAACCCGGCGATTCTTGCTGGTGCCGCGGGGATTATGGCGCAACTCGCGAGGCAGCACGAGATGAGCGAGATCAAGAGCTATCTCGCGACGATCGACAAGAAGGTCGACGACGTGCTCCGCGCTCAGAAGGATGCCGAGTTGGCGAAGGTGTTCGGAGCGGGCCTCGACATCGAGTCCGCCATGACCGTTCTGGAACGAACGGGTCGGGTCGACGACGATACGTGGTCGACCGTGCAGGCCAGGACCCATACGATCACGGACGCCCTGGGGTGGGCGCTGGGTCGACTCGACGCACTCGCGGAGAGGGTGGAAAGCACGACCAAGATCGGTGATCTCGCCAAGATGGCCAAGGAAGCAGAGTCCGAGGTTCAGGAGTTGCTCGCCGTTGTGGCTCGTTGCTTCGAACTGCAAGACTCGCTCGACGTGCTGCGACTGGAGCGGGTGCTGGACAAGTCTCCCGACGAACTGGACGGGCGTCGGCTCGTGCTGAAGGATGACCGGCAGAAGCGGCGGGAACTCATTTCACAGAAGATTGAGCACCTGATGGCACGCATGGATGCGGCTGCCGACACGGCCAACTCGAATGTGCTGCTGCACTTGCCCGCGCACCGGGCTGTGGTGGGCTCGGTCAACCATGTCGGCATCGCCGTCGATAACTTTCACAGGCCGCTCGGAATCGAGTCTGGTCGACATTCATTGGAGGCGACACGATGGTGGGACGCGGCCCGAGACTCGACGCAATTGAAGAACGCCGCCGCAGAGGCGGGACGCAAAGCGGCCATAGGAGCGGGTGTGGCGGTCGTGGGGGCTGCGGGGGTCTGGGCGAGCCGCACCGCCCTTGCCTGCGAAGAACCCGGCGAAGAGGAGTGAGCGAGCGTCGGCCGTCAACCGTGTGGGCTCTCGGGTTGGACTGGACAAATAAGTCTCTCCCCCTGGGTATGCCTCGACGGGCTCGACCCAGTTCGGCGATCGCCGGACGCCCCACGGCTACACCCTCAACTGCGAAGAGCCCGTTTATTGGCGTGGAGGCGGCCTTGACCAAGGTCCTCAATAGCTGATGCGCTTGGGAAGTTGAGGCGTCGGACTCGGGGGGCTGCGTGATCAGGGCTGTTCTCGGTTCGATGTGTCGCGCCCGTGGTAGCAAGGCGGATTCAGTCTTTCCGCTCGGTGGACGGGCGGCCTGCGCATGAGGCTCCGGCGGGGGATCACGATCGGCGTCGTGGCAGCCGGGGGTGCCGTGACAACGATGCTCGTGGGACTCGTCACGAACGCGGTGTCTGAGTCGGAGTGGCCGGGCTGGTTGGGGTGGTTACAGCGGCATGCCTGGTTCTCGTTCGCAGTGCTGGGCGGGGCCACGGTCGGGCTGACCGTGCTGCTCACCGCACTGTCGGAGACCCGCACGCCCCTGCGGTCCCCTGAGCCGCATCAATCGAGGAACGGGTCGGAACCTCCAGGGGCCGCTTTGGTGCTGCGGTCGCTACCGCGCGACACCGCAGCGTTCACCGACCGGAGCGCCGAACTCGAAGCGCTTGTCCGGTCCGTGAGTGTCTCGCAGGAGAGCGGCTCAGCGCTGCCCGTGCACGTGATCGACGGAATGCCAGGGGTCGGCAAAACGACGTTCGCCGTGCACGCCGGGCATGTGCTGTCGGAACGATTCCCGGACGGGCAGCTGTTCGTAAATCTCAACGGGCATACGACGGGGCGCGCGCCGGTGCAAGCCACCGAGGCACTGGCTTCGTTGCTGGCCGCGACCGGCGTGCCTGTGCAGCGGATTCCCGTCGGCGACGACGTGGGCGCGGTCGCCGAGGCGCGGGCGGCCATGTGGCGGAGTCGGCTCGCGGACAAGAAGGCGCTACTCATCCTCGACAACGCGGCCAGCTATCGCCAGTTTGAGCCTCTGCTCCCGGGCGGGAGCGGCTGTCTCGTGCTGGTGACCAGCCGGAAGCGGCTGGCGGCGTACGAGGAGGTGGTCCTGCCGGTGGCGGCGTTGCCGCCGGAGCACTCGGTCGACCTCTTCGTACGCCTCAGCAGGCGGCCGGCGGACTCGCTCGACCATGCCGTGCTCGCGGAGCTGGTGGGGCTGTGCGGGTATTTGCCGCTGGGGGTTTCGTTGCTCGCAGCGCGGCTGCGCCATCATCCGTCGTGGAGCGCCGAGGACCTGCGGGCGCGGCTGGTGGCGGCACGGGGCCGACTGGGAGAACTCCGGGCCGGGGAGCGCGCAGTCGCCGCAACGTTCGACCTGTCTTACCGTGACCTCGCGCCGGAGCGGCAGCGCTTCTTCCAGCGTCTCGGCTTCTACCCTGGTACCGACCTCGACGCCTATGCCGGTGCCGCGCTCTGCTCAGTCTCGGTGGCCGCGGCGCGCGAGCAACTCGACGCGCTCTACGACGCCCATCTGATCGACGAACACCCTGGAAGCCGTTACCGGCTTCATGACCTCTTACGCGACTACGCCCGCGGTCTCGCCGACGAGGGAGGCACCATGGAACATGTTCAGGCCGTTCAGCGCGTGTGCACCTACTACTTGGCCGCCCTCTCTGTCGCGAACGGACACATCCTTCGCGGTGGCGCTGCCACACCGGCGCCACCAGACGTCGCCGCGCAGGTGGAGACGCCGCCCATGGAGTCGCGTACGGCGGCCCTGGGCTGGCTGGAGAACGAGCGGGCGAACGTCCTTGCCTGCATCCGGCGGGCGAACAGGCTCGCGCTGCATGAGCTGGTCATCCGTATGGCCGCGGCCATGGCCCCTTTCCTGCGGCAGGCCGGCCCGTGGGACCAGGCCGTCAACCTTCACCGCACGGCCGTCGAGGCCGCCCGGCACACCGGCGACCGGCACGCGCTGGCCGGTGCGCTCGCCGAGGTCGGAGTCGTACAGCGCTTCATGGCCGCCTACCCTGAGGCGATCGAGGCCCTGAACGAGGCGGTGACGGAGTACGAGGCAGTCGGCGAGCGACGCGGCAAGGCGGACGCTCTGAACCAGGCGGGCATCGTCTCGTACATGATCGCGGACAACGACGCCGCGGCCCGCGCCCAGACCGAGGCCCTCGCCCTCTACCGCGACATCGGCGACCGGCTCGGCCAGGCGAACGCGCTCGCGGACCTCGGCATGGTGCGCCGGCAGACAAGCCAGTTCGACGTGGCGGTGGAGGCGCAGACCGAGGCCCTGTCGATCTATCGCGAGCTGGGTGACCGCTACGGAGAGGCCAACTCGCTGCGGGACCTGGGCATCGTGCACTGCCTCATGGGTGAGTATGAGCTGGCCACGCGGTGGCACCGTCAGGCGTTCGACATCTATCAGGAGCTCGACGACCGGGTCCACCAGGCGTACGCCCTCAACGAGCTCGGCGTCGTACGGCGGCTGACCGGCGACCTGCCCGGGGCACGGGAGGCCCATGCCCAGGCGCTGGATCACTACACCGTGCTCGGCGAGCGGTTCGGGCGCGCGAATAGCGTCCGCCACCTCGGGGTGCTGGACCGCATGGAAGGGAACGTCACCGAGGCGATCCGCGTGTTGGAGGACGCACTGGATTCGTACCGTGATCTCGGTAGCCGTGGCGGTGAGGCCGCCACTCTGGGCGAGTTGGGTGTGGCGCACGGAATCGTCGCGGAGCAGGACCACGCTGTCGAAGCGTTCCAGCAGAGCCTGGAGATTCTGCGGGAGCTCGGCGACCGGTGCGGGGAGGCTGAGGTCCTGAACCACTGGGGAATACTGCTGCACGCTTCTGGCGACTGGGCCGCCTCGCGGGAGCATTTCGAGCAGGCGCTGGAATTGGCTCGGGACATCCGCTGCCCGTTGGAGAAAGCGCGGGCACTGGAAGGGATCGGACGCTGCGGCTGGATGGCAGACGGACCCGCGCAGGCTGAGGGCTTGCTGAGCGAAGCACTCGCCGTGTACAGGCAGTTGGGCGCGAACGGGGCTGCCGACACTCTCGAGCGGCTGCTTGCGTCGCAGGCGGGGTGAGCCGAGCTTGTGGCCGGATTCGGTATGCCATCGTAGGCAGTGGGACTGCTACGTTGCGGGCCGATCTGCCGACTCAACCGCCGTCGCACTGTTACGAGGAGCGTTGAATGCTGGCACGCACGTCCGTTCCCACGCCGCACGCCCCGGTGACGCCCGTGGCCCCGGAACCCACGCAGAGCTCGGTTGTCCTGGACCGCGTCGCCGCCCGTGTACGGCAGCGACTGGCAGCCGAGCGGACCGTGGCGAACAGTACAGGCGAAGGTGGTCACCAGGCTTCACTGATCTGGACCTGGCCCCTGTGAGCTCTCCCGCTCGATGACGCCGCGCGAGAACATCGCTCCCTTTCGGTCCTTCATTCTCAAGGTCGCCAATCGCTGCAACATCGACTGCGACTACTGCTACGTCTTCAACTCCGCGGACCAGGCGTGGCAGCGTCTACCCGCCCGGATGAGTGTGGATGTCGCCCAGGCTGCCGGGCGGAGGATCGGTGAGCACGCCGTGGCGCACGGCCTGCCGGGCGCGCATGTCGTTCTGCACGGTGGAGAGCCCCTACTCGCCGGCCCCCGACACATGGCTGACCTGCTCGGCGTCGTACGGGAAAGCGTTCCGGCCGGTGTGGAGGTACGTTTCGAGCTCCAGACCAACGGGACGCTTCTCACGGAGCCGTGGCTGGACCTCTTCGAGCGGTATGAGGTTGTCGTGGGCGTCAGCCTCGACGGGCCGCCGTCCGCGAACGATCGGCATCGGCTGACCCATGCCTCCCGGTCGAGCGCCGCCTCGGCCGTACGCGGCATCGACCTCCTGCGGTCCCGACCCCACCTGTTCGCAGGAGTGCTCGCCGTTGTGGACCTGGCCAACGACCCGGTCGAGGTCCACGACTACCTGGCGTCGTTCGAGCCTCCGGTGATCGACTTCGGTCTGCCGCACGGGACGCACGACGAGCCACCGCACCGCAGCGATCCGAGCGTGCCCGAGTACGGGGTGTGGATGAGCCGCGTCTACGACGCCTGGCTTGCCCGGCCCGAAGACAGGCACGGCATACGGATGCTGGAGGACATCGTGGCGCTCAGTTCCGGCGTGCGCGGCTCGGTGGAATCCCTGGGTCTGGCCCCGCCGACGAGTGTCGTGATCGAGTCCGACGGCACGATCGAGGGCGTGGACACCCTGCGGTCCGTCGAGGAAGGCGCCTCCTGGCTGGGGCTCGACGTCTTCAGGCAGTCCTTCGACGAGGTCCTTCACCATCCAAAGCTCCTGCACCGGCAGTACGGGAAGGTCGCGCTCGCTGAGCAGTGCCAGAGCTGCCCTCTGGTGGAGGTGTGCGGCGGAGGCTACCTCCCGCATCGCTTCAGCACCGCCCGTGGCTACCTGAATCCCTCCGTTTACTGCGCAGACCTGGAGTACCTCATCCGGCATGTCCAGGGCTCCCTACGCCGGCACGGCTGGGACCCGGCGGCCCCGCACCCGTAGCCATGAGCCGTGCCGCCACGGCAGGATCATGCGTTGGAATGAGCGAGTGAAGCGATGGAAGAGCGACAGGAGATGTCGATGACCGTGACGATCCGACCCGCCGACAGGCGGGACATCGTGGCTGTAGCCGAACTGATCGAGGAGATCGAGCGGTTCTACGGATCGACCGAGATCCAGCCGCTCGAGGAACGCCACTCCCAGGTGGAGGAGGCGCTCTTCGGCTCGCCACCGCTGGCGTCCGCGCTCCTGGTCGAGGACGGGGCTGGCAACCTCGTCGGGCTCGCCGCCTACTCGTTCCTCTGGCCAGCGGCCGGCTCCTCCCACTCCTTGTTTCTGAAGGAGCTCTACGTCCGCGACACCCTCCGCCGCCAGGGCGTTGGCGCCCGCCTCATAGACGAGCTCCGTGCCCTGGCCGCCGCACGCCCCGGGTGCAGCCGGGTCGAGTGGATGACGGACCGCGACAACCCGAACGCGCGGGCCTTCTACAAGTCGCTGGGATTCGCGGAGTTCGATGGGAAGATCGTCTACCGGGTGGACACCAACACGGGCTGAGGGCGGGGTGCGGCTGTGAAGGAAGAGCGGTGCGACCGGTGTGAATGCATCGTCGGGTTGGGATGCGCCTGCTTGCCAAACGGGGTCGTATCGGAAAGACGTGCTGTACCGCAGCACAGGCAGGAGTGGCGGCGCTTCCCCGCGGACACGATCCTGATCTCGCCGACGCGGTACGCGCACCGGCCCGGGGCCTGCGCCCACCTGACCGAGGAGTTGGTAACGGCCCCGCGCTGGGGCTGGATCCCCGAACCGCCCCCGGGCTCTGGGACCGGTTGAGCAGCAGCCACCCGGCGACCGCGACAGAGGGGAACACCGCATGGCAGGCGATACGACGGTGCGCGAAGTGTCAGTTTCGGCATTGTCGTGATCTAAGCCGCCGTGGGCGCGGTTGCGCGTGACCGACCTGGGCTCGCCAGGTGGCCGCTCACAGGGCTGTAGCCGGACGCTGCAGCCCTGGGGGGTTAGGACTGGGCAGACGGTTGCTTTCCAGTGGTCCTCGTCGCGCAGCTGTCTCTGCTTACGGGCTGCCCCTCTCCCCATCAGTGGCCAGGGCAGCGGCCTGGCCGGCCGCCTGCGCCCAGGCCAAACTCCAGGAATGGGAGCTGCCGAGCGGCGGCGTCAAGTGCTGGTCGACCTTCACGGCTTCCAGGTGCAGGGCTCGGGTCTCAGGCAAGGTTGCGGGCACTACTGGCTTCGCGCTGCGCGTCGGGCCGGACTCTCTCCCCGTGATGAGGAGCCGAAGGGAAGGAATGCTGGGTCTTTCCGCATGTGATCTGAGCCGCGTACGCGCGGTGGGGAGGGTACACACTCGCAGCGTCAGGGCGACGCAGATTAGTACTGGTCGATCGTCGTTCGGAACTGGCCCAACTCAGCGTTCCGGATCGTCATCAGGTTCCTCGCGGGCAAGGCGGTACGGGACGGTGCTGCGCCACAGCAAATGGCCGTCGGGTGAGTGCGCAAGACGATGCCCTGCAGGAGCCACCTGCTGTAGTTGCCAAGTCGGGAGCCAAACCCCCTCCCTCCTACGCAGAGCGTCAAGCTATAAGCGTCACCTGAATGCGACTCCGCAGCCCTCACTGGCGTGCTCCAAGCCCCCCATCCACATCCACTCTGGAGGCTGTCGCAGTTGTTGGCACGGACCCCATTGAGTAGCTGGCTCGACCGACTTGAGCCAGCTGACCTGGGTCCTTCCGATGCTCCAGTCCGGTCAGCTGTCGTCAGGGAGAGATCAGGATCCACTCGATGGTGTGCTCCTGCCCCTGACTGTAAGTCGGGACGCCAGCGGCACCCCTAAG
>NZ_JBAGJZ010000059.1:0-47360 GCF_037034285.1 Streptomyces tyrfis
ACGGCCCGGACCGGGCCGCCGAAGGGGCCGCACCCCGGCGGGGGGGCGGCCCCATCCCCCTGTCCCCGCCCCCCCCCGCGGCCGGGCGCGGCCCCGCCGGACTCACCCCAGCTTCCGCACCCGCTCCCACACCTCCGGGGCCACCGCTCCCACCCGCCGCCGGAACACCCGCACGGCGACCTCCCGCAGCTCGTCCGTCTCCAGATAGCTCGCCCGCCCCCGCGCGTCCCCCACCGCCCCGTCCGGCAGCGGGATCACCCCGGGCCGGTCAGCGTGGTACTTGCTGGTGATCTTCGCGACCAGCGCCGAGCCGCCCCGCACCCGCAGCACCAGACAGGGCCGGTCCTTCGCGCCCGGCCCGTCCTCGAACGGCACCTCGGCCCACCAGATCTCACCCGGCCGCGGCGCCCGCCCCGGCTCCGGCGCCCGCCCCGGTCCCGCACCCGGACGCGTCCGTCCGCCTGGTCCCGCACCCGGACGCGTCCGTCCGCCCGGCCGCGCGCCGGGACGTCCGCCCGGCCGCCGGCCGCCCCGGCCCCGCCCGTCGGCGACGGCCGCCACCAGTGCGAGCAGCACGACGACGCCGAACGCGGGCCACCACCACGACATGTTCATGCCCCGACGGTACCGGCGTCCCGGCCTCTTCCGTCGAACCGGTGACAGCACAGGTGAGTTCCCCCACAACGGACGGCGGCAACGGCGCGACCGGCTGTTCCGCGCCTTAGGCTCGACGAACCGCTCAAACAGACCGCACGAACCCTCCCCGTTCCCACGTCCCGGAGGTTCACGCTCCATGAAGCTCACCGTCGTCGGCTGCTCCGGCTCGTTCCCGTCCGCGGTTTCACCGTGTTCGAGCTACCTCGTCGAGGCCGACGGCTTCAGGCTGCTCCTCGACATGGGCAACGGCGCCCTCGGCGAGCTGCAGCGCCACATCGGTCTCTACGACCTCGACGCCGTCTTCCTCAGCCATCTCCACGCCGATCACTGCATCGACATGTGCGCGTACTTCGTCGTCCGCTACTACCGGTACGGGGGCCGCCCCGCCCCCCTCCCGGTCCACGGCCCCGAAGGCACCGAGCAGCGGCTGACCACGGCCCATGGCGACACACCGTCCGAGCGGGCGATGGGCGAGGTCTTCGACTTCCACACGCTGAAGCCGGGCTGGTTCGGGATCGGCCCCTTCTCCGTACGCGTCGAGAAGGTCTGCCACCCCGTCGACTCCTACGCCATCCGGATCGAGCACGGCGGCCGCTCGCTCACCTACTCCGGCGACACGGGGGCCTGCGAGGCGCTCGACGAGCTGGCCGAGGGAGCCGATCTGTTCCTCTGCGAGGCGTCGTTCCTCCACGGCAAGGAGAACATCCCGGACCTCCACCTCAACGGCCGCGAGGCCGGCGAGATCGCCGCCCGTGCCGGGGTGGGGCGGCTGGTCCTCACCCACATCCCGCCGTGGACCGACGCCGCCCGCAACCTGGCCGACGCCCGCGCGGTCTTCAAGGGCCCGGCGGAAGTGGCGGCGGCGGGCGCGGTCTACGAGATCTGAACCGGGGCTCGGCCCGCGCGGGGACCGTGCGGGCGTGCGGCCCGGGGCCCCGGCCTACTTCGCCTCGGCCTTGAGGATCTCGGCCAGCTCCTCGTCGGACTCCCGGCCCGGCGTCGGCAGGTTGAACCTGGTGATCGCGAAGCGGAAGACCGCGTAGTAGACCACCGCGAAACAGAGGCCGATCAGCACCAGCAGCCACGGCTTGCTCGCGATCCCCAGGTTCAGCAGGAAGTCCACCGCGCCCGCCGAGAAGCCGAAGCCGTCCTTGATGCCGAGCGCCCAGGTCAGGGCCATCGAGACACCGGTCAGCACCGCGTGCACCGCGTACAGCGCCGGGGCGATGAACATGAACGTGAACTCGATGGGCTCTGTGACACCGGTCACGAACGCGGTGAGCGCGAGCGAGAACATCATGCCGCCGACGACCTTGCGCCGCTCTGGACGGGCGCAGTGGACGATCGCGAGGCAGGCCGCCGGGAGGGCGAACATCATGATCGGGAAGAAGCCGGTCATGAACTGCCCGGCCGTCGGGTCGCCCGCCAGGAAGCGGTTGATGTCGCCGCTCTTGCCGTGGAACTCGCCGGCCTGGAACCACGGGAACGAGTTCAGCAGGTGGTGCATGCCCACCGGGATCAGCGCACGGTTGGCGACGCCGAAGACGCCCGCGCCGACCGCGCCCGAACCGACCAGCCACTCACCGAGGTTGTGCAGCCCGGTGCCGAGCACCGGCCAGATGTAGCCGAAGACGATGCCGATGGCCAGGCCCGCGAACGCGGACAGGATCGGGACCAGGCGGCGCCCGCCGAAGAAGCCCGCCCAGGCCGGCAGCTTCGTCCGGTAGAACCGCTGGTAGAGCAGCGCGACCACGATGCCCATCACCACACCGCCCAGGACCTTGGCGTCCACCGGGGCGTCCGTCATCACGATCTTGCCGTCGACGACCTCCGCGACCTGCGGCAGATTGCTGTCCGTGAAGGTGGCGAGCACCTTCTGGAAGACCAGATAACCGGTGACGGCCGCGAGCGCGGTCGAACCGTCCGACTTCTTCGCGAAGCCGATCGCGATGCCGACGGCGAACAGCAGCGCCATGTTGTCGAGGATCGCGTTGCCGCCCGCGGCCATGAAGCCCGCGATCTTGGTGACGAAGGCGGGGAACGAGTCCCGGCCGAGCATGTCGTCGTTGCCGAGGCGCACCAGCAGCGCCGCCGCGGGCAGCACCGCGACCGGCAGCATCAGGCTGCGGCCGATGCGCTGCATGACGGCCATCGCGCCGGCGCCCTTCTTCCGGGGTGCCGCGGATGCGGCGTCTGCCGTGGACATCAACTTCCTCCATGGGGACAAGGCGCCGCCCCGGGACATCGAGGGGGGAGGGACGGCGACTCGGAGAACGCGGCAGAGCGCCACGTGGTCTGCACCACTCAGTGGTTTAGACCAGTTGTAGCACGGTGTGCGCCAGATAAGGAACCTGTCATTCCGGATAACTTCGCAACAGCGATTCCGCGTGCCCGGACGCATGGCGAGGGCCCCGGACGGCAGGGTCCGACGGCCTTCCTCCACCGGGCCGAAAGGCCCGTATGGCCTGCTATTTCGTGAGGTCCTTCTCGATCTCCTCCGCCACCTCCACGGGCTCCCGGCCCGGTGTCTGGAGGTTGAACCGAGTGATCGCGAACCGGAAGACCGCGTAATAGACGACGGCGAACGCCAGGCCGATCGGAATGATCAGCCAGGGTCTGGTCGCCAGGCTCCAGTTGATGACGTAGTCGATCAGTCCCGCGGAGAAACTGAAGCCGTCCTTCACCCCCAGCGCCCAGGTCACCGCCATCGAGACGCCGGTGAGCACGGCGTGGATCCCGTACAGCAGCGGCGCGACGAAGAGGAACGAGTACTCGATCGGCTCGGTGATGCCCGTCACGAACGACGTCAGTCCCACCGACAGCATCATGCCGCCGACCGCCTTCCGGCGATCCGGCCTGGCGCAGTGGTAGATCGCCAGCGCCGCCGCCGGAAGGGCGAACATCATGATCGGGAAGAAGCCCGAGGTGAACTGCCCGGCCGTCGGGTCGCCCGCCAGGAACCGGTTGATGTCACCGTGCACCACCGTCCCGTCGGGCTTGGTGAAGTCGCCGAACTGGAACCAGGTGAAGGTGTTCAGGAACTGGTGCAGGCCGATGACCAGCAGCCCGCGGTTGGCGACGCCGAAGATCCCCGACCCCACCCAGTCCAGGTCCACCAGCCACTTGGAGAAGCCGGTCAGCCCGTCGCCGACCGGCTGCCAGAGCCAGGCGCACAGCGCCGCGAAGAGCAGGCCGACGAACGCCATGATGATCGGCACGAGCCTTCGGCCGTTGAAGAAGCCCAGCCAGTCCACCAGTCTGACCCGGTGGTACCGCTGCCAGAACCAGGCCGACAGCAGCCCCATCACGATGCCGCCGAACACCCCCGGATTCTGGTACTCCGCCGCCGTGACCCGGGCGTCCTTCGTCACACAGACGCCCGACCAGACGCCGCCCGGGTTGAACGTCGAACCCGGCGCGCAGTCCACCGGGAACGCGTGCAGCACCGCGTAGTAGACGAGGAAGCCGGCCACCGCGGCCAGCGCCGTCGACCCGTCCGCCTTCTTCGCCATGCCGATCGCCACACCGATGCAGAAGAGCAGCGGCAGCCCCAGCCCCGAGTCCAGCAGCGCCCCGCCCGCCGCCGCGAACACCTTGGCGACGTCGTTCCAGCCCAGCCCCTCGTCCCCGAACACGTCCGGCTGGCCCAGACGGTTGAGGATGCCCGCCGCCGGCAGGACGGCGATCGGGAGCTGGAGGCTGCGGCCCATCTTCTGAAGGCCCTGGAAGAAGGTGTTCCACCCCGTCTTCCGCGGTGGTGCGGCACTGCTGGAGCTCATCGGTTTCCTCCCCGGTAAGCGGTGCGCCGGGCGCGCGGTGCAAACTGGTGTAGACCACTTGAGGTACGGTGCGTAACCCGCCTGGCGGGCAGAGCGCCGGTGATCGTCATCATTGAGGACGGTCCGGTCCCTCGCCCGCGAAGCTGGGCCAAACGTGCGTTACGGTGACGAAACGGACCCAGGGTGGGCCGTCGTACGCATGGGAACAAGCAGGGAGAACGCCATGGCCAGCAAGGCCGAGAAGATCGTCGCCGGGCTCGGCGGCATCGACAACATCGACGAGATCGAGGGCTGCATCACGCGCCTCCGCACCGAGGTCCACGACCCCAGCAAGGTCGACGAGGCCGCGCTCAAGGCCGCCGGAGCCCACGGCGTCGTCAAGATGGGCACCGCGATCCAGGTCGTCATCGGCACCGACGCCGATCCCATCGCCGCCGACATCGAAGACATGATGTGACCGCCCGGATCTCCCGGACCGTCTGGACCGCCCGGACCCGCCGGGCCATCCGGACCGTCCGGATCTCCCGGACCGCCCCGATCACCCGGATGACCCGGACCGCTTGAGGCGCCTCCCGCCGCACGCGCCGAGCCCGCCACCGGCCCCCCTCGGCCGAGCCGCCCCCAGGCCCTGTCCGACGGCAGACAGGGCTCGGGCGTCACCGCAGGCCCCGCCCCGCACCGCGGACGGGGCCTGCGCCACGCGGTCGCCCGCGCGGCGGACCCCCTACCCACACCCGTACGGCCCTCCCGCGCACCCGAACGGACGCCGCACCCACACCCGATAGGGTCGAGGCCATGTCTCGCATCGACGGCCGCACCCCCGAACAGCTCCGCCCCGTCACCATCGAACGCGGATGGAGCAAGCACGCCGAAGGGTCCGTGCTCATCTCCTTCGGCGACACCAAGGTCTTCTGCACCGCCTCCGTCACCGAAGGCGTCCCCCGCTGGCGCAAGGGCAGCGGCGAAGGCTGGGTCACCGCCGAGTACTCCATGCTGCCCCGCTCCACCAACACCCGCGGCGACCGCGAATCCGTACGCGGCAAGATCGGCGGCCGCACCCATGAGATCAGCCGGCTCATCGGCCGCTCCCTGCGCGCCGTCGTCGACTACAAGGCCCTCGGCGAGAACACCATCGTCCTCGACTGCGACGTCCTCCAGGCCGACGGCGGCACCCGCACCGCGTCCATCACCGGCGCCTACGTCGCCCTCGCCGACGCCGTCGCCTGGGCCCAGCGCAAGAAGCTCGTCAAGCACGGCCGCAAGCCCCTCACCGGCACCGTCTCCGCCGTCAGCGTCGGCATCGTCGACGGCACCCCCCTCCTCGACCTCTGCTACGAGGAGGACGTCCGCGCCGAGACCGACATGAACGTCGTCTGCACCGGCGACGGCCGCTTCGTCGAGGTGCAGGGCACCGCCGAGGCCGCCCCCTTCGACCGTACGGAGCTGAACAGCCTCCTCGACCTCGCCGTCCAGGGCTGCGCCGACCTCACCGCCCTCCAGAACGAGGCCCTCGCCCGCGTGCTCGGCGAGTGACGAAGCGACGCCCCGGCGAATGACGAGGCAGCACCGCGGCGAGTGACGAAGCGGGGCCCCGGCGGGTGACGAGGCAACCAGGCGCCCCCGCGACGCGTCGTTACGGACACGGGCGCACGGCTCGACCCCGTGCGCCCGTCCACGTATCCGCGCCGTACACGCCGCACCGCACCCGCGCCCGTCGTGTACGCCGAACCCGCCGTCCGCGCCGCATCGCCGTCGCGTCAGGGAGGACCCGCACCATGGCCGAGCCCACCCGCCGCCGCACCGCCCTCGCCTCGATCCCGGCCGCCCTCGCCCTGGGCCTCGCGCTCACCGCGGCGACCGGCTGCGGGGCCGTCGACACCGCGCTCGACTGCGTCCGGACCGCCGACGCCATCGCCACCTCCGTCGGCGATCTCCAGGAGGCCGCCTCCCGGGCGTCCGACGACCCCACCCAGGCGTCCGAAGCCCTCGACGACATCGAGAAGGGACTGGGCGACCTCGGCGACAGCACCGGCGACGCCGACCTCGGCAAGGCCGTCGACCACCTGGAGACCGCCGTCCGCAACGTCCGCGACGCCATCGACCGGGGCGACACCAGCGCCGACGTCACACCGGTCGCGGACGCGGCCAAGGAGATCGGCAAGGTCTGCACACCCTGAAAGGGCTCCGACCCGGCCCCCGATACTGGGTGACATGACCCGTCTCATCCTCGCCACCCGCAACGCCGGGAAGATCACCGAACTGCACGCGATCCTCGCGGACGCCGGCCTCGACCACGAACTGGTCGGCGCGGACGCGTACCCCCACGTCCCCGACGTCAAGGAGACCGGCGTCACCTTCGCCGAGAACGCGCTCCTCAAGGCCCACGCCCTCGCCGAGGCCACCGGTCACCCCGCCATCGCGGACGACTCCGGCCTCTGCGTCGACGTGCTCGGCGGCGCGCCCGGCATCTTCTCCGCCCGCTGGGCCGGCGCCCACGGCGACGACCTGGCCAACCTGAACCTGCTCCTGGCCCAGCTCTCCGACATCGACGCCCCCCACCGCGCCGCCCACTTCACCTGCGCGGCGGCCCTGGCCCTCCCCGACGGCACGGAACGCGTGGTCGAGGGCCGCCTCACCGGCACCCTCCGCCACACCCCGTCCGGCGCCAACGGCTTCGGCTACGACCCGATCCTCCAGCCCGACGGCGAGACCCGCACCTGCGCGGAACTGACCCCGGCGGAGAAGAACGCCATCAGCCACCGCGGCAAGGCGTTCCGCGCCCTGATGCCGGTCGTGCGGGAATTGGTGGGGTGACCGCCCGCTGACACGCCGAGGGGCCGCCTCCTGCGAGGCGGCCCCTCGGACTTCGGTGCGGCCGGTGGGATTCGAACCCACACGAGCGAAGCTCACCCGGACCTAAACCGGCGCGCGTCTGCCATTCCGCCACGGCCGCCCGCCGCATCATCGTATCCGGCATGGCGCCGAGTACGGGAGCGGGTTTGTCGACGCGCGCATCGGCGGCGGCCTCCGCGGCACCAGGTGTCCGTGACGGCGCGGCGGTTCGGGCACAGCGGCCGCAGGTCTTCCAACCGGCCCTCCCGGGTCAGAACTTCGGGTCCGGGGTCTGGGAGGCGGCCAGTTCCGCCGCCTCCTCGGGGGTCTCCACCGAGGGCGGCGAGCCGGCCAGGGGTTTGCGGGCGGTCTCCTTCATGCAGGCCACGGCGATCGCGCCGACCAGGGCGGCGGCCATCGCGTAGAAGGCGGGCATCAGTTCGCTGCCGCTCCAGCTGATCAGGGCCGTGATCACCAACGGGGTCGTGCCGCCGAACAGGGAGGCCGAGAGGTTGTAGCCCACCGAGAGGGAGCCGTAGCGGACCCGGGTCGGGAAGAGGGCCGGGAGGGCGGCGGACATGGTGCCGAGCATGCAGACCAGCGAGAGGCCCAGCATCAGCATGCCGGCCGTGATGGCGGGGACGCCGCCCTGGCGGATGAGCAGGAACGCGGGGAGGGAGAGGAGGAAGAAGCCGAGCATGCCGGTCATCAGGAGCGGCTTGCGCCCGAAGCGGTCCGACAGCCGCCCGACCCGGCTGATGACCAGCATCAGGAGGACCATGACCGCGAGCAGGACGAGCAGGCCGTGGGTCTCGCTGTAGCCGAGCTCGTCGGAGAGGTAGGTCGGCATGTACGACAGCAGCATGTAGTCGGTGATGTTGTACGCGCCGACCAGGCAGACACAGAGGATCAGCGTCGGCCAGTACCGCCGGAAGATCACGGCGAGGTCGCCCTTGGCGGTGGTCTCGACCCCGTCGGCGGCGTCCGTGGCGTGGACGGCGCCGCCCTCCAGCTTCTGGAAGGCGGGCGTCTCGTCCAGGCGCAGCCGCAGATAGAGCCCGACCAGGCCGAGCGGGCCCGCGACGAGGAACGGGACGCGCCAGCCCCAGTCCGTCATCCGGTCGGGGCCGAGCAGCGCGGTGAGCGCGGTGACGAGGCCCGCGGCGCCGACGTAGCCGGCCAGGGTGCCGAATTCGAGGAAGCTGCCGAAGTAGCCGCGCCGCTTGTCCGGGGCGTACTCGGCGATGAAGGTGGACGCGCCGCCGTACTCGCCGCCGGTGGAGAACCCCTGGACCAGGCGGAAGAAGATCAGCAGGACCGGGGCCCAGAGGCCGATCGAGGCGTGCGAGGGGATCAGGCCGATCGCGAAGGTGCCGACGGCCATCATGATCATGGTGAGGGCGAGGACCTTCTTGCGGCCGATCCGGTCGCCCATGGGGCCGAAGAAGAGGCCGCCGAGGGGCCGTACGAGGAAGGCGACGGCGAAGGTGGCGAAGGAGGAGAGCAGCTGGGTCGTGCCGTTCCCGGACGGGAAGAAGACATGGCCCAGGGTGACGGCCAGATAGGAGTAGATACCGAAGTCGAACCACTCCATGGCGTTGCCCAGCGAGGCGGCCTTCACCGCGCGCCGGACCGCCCGGTCGTCGGTGACGGTGATGTCGGACCGGCGCAGTCTCGGGTTCCTCCGCTGCCGGATCGCGCGGAAGAGGGTGGGATGGCGTCTGACCGCTTCCGGATCGGCCACCTGATAGGGGTCGGGGGCCGCCATGGCCGGGTCCTTTCCTCGGGTGGGGCTTCCAGGAAGGGCTTCTGCGCGGTCATGGCGGCTGCAAACCGGTCCGGCGGCCGAATGAGACGTCCCTCACATGGCCCACTCACACGCGGCCCCGCGTACGGCCCGCGCCCGGCCCCGCGTACGGCCCGCGCCCGGCCCCGCGTACGGGGCCGGGCGCGAGCGACGCGGGCGCGGGGCCGGTGGCGACCCGGGCGCCGGTCAGATGCCGAGGTCCTTGATGATCTTGGCGACGTGGCCGGTGGCCTTGACGTTGTAGAGGGCCCGCTCGACCTTGCCCTCCTCGTCCACGACGACCGTGGAGCGGATGACGCCCGTCACCGTCTTGCCGTAGAGCTTCTTCTCGCCGAAGGCGCCGTAGGCCGTGAGGGTCTCCTTGGCGGGGTCGCTCACCAGGGTGACCCGGAGGTTCTCCTTCTCGCGGAACTTGGCGAGCTTCTCGGGCTTGTCCGGGGAGACGCCGATGACGTCGTATCCGGCGCCGGCGAGCAGCTCCAGGTTGTCGGTGAAGTCGCAGGCCTGCTTGGTGCAGCCGGGGGTGAGGGCGGCCGGGTAGAAGTAGACGACGACCTTGCGGCCCTTGTGGTCGGCGAGCGAGATCTCGTTCCCGTCGGCGTCGGGGAGGGTGAAGGCCGGGGCGGTGTCGCCGGGCTGGAGTCGCTCGCTCATGGTTCTCCTCAGGTGGCGCGTGCGGTGTACGGGACCGAGCGTAATGGGGGTGCCGCCGGGTGCGTGGGCGGTCGAGCTGACAGACTGTCGATGAAGATCTACCGGACGAGGACCACGGAGGCGGCGCGGTGTCGGATGCCAGGACCCCTGCGCAGATCGAGGCGGACATCATCAGCAGGCGTGAACAGCTTGCCGTGGTGCTCGACGAGATCGGGGTGCGGGTGCACCCGCAGACGATCATGGGTGATGTGAAGGCCAAGGCCGCCGAGGCCGTGGACCGTACGGCCGGGCGGGCTTTCGTCGCGGTGAACCGGACCGTGTCGGACGTGCGGGCGCAGTTCGTGGCCGAGGACGGGGCCCCGCGCCTGCAGCGCGTGATCCCGGTGGCGCTGCTGGCGGTCGGCGTCGTGGGGCTGCTCGCGACGTCGCGGAAGCGCCGGAAGGACTGATGCGGCGGCGTTCCGTGCCCCCGGAGGCGTGCGGAGCGGTGCCGGGCAGGTAGGTTGCGGGTCGTGAGCGAGAACACCGACGACAAGCTGCCCATCCGCATGTTGCACGACCGTGTGCTGGTCCGGTCCGATACGCCGGAGGGCGAGCGGCGCTCGGGCGGCGGCATCCTGATTCCGGCGACGGCCGCGGTCGGCCGTCGGCTGTCCTGGGCGGTGGTGGTCGCCGTGGGCCAGAACGTGCGCACGGTGGAGCCGGGGGACCGGGTGCTGTTCGACCCGGAGGACCGCGCGGAGGTCGAGGTGCGCGGTGTGGCGTACGTGCTGATGCGCGAACGGGATCTGCACGCGGTGGCGGCGGACCGGTTCGAGGGTTCGGTGGATTCGACCGGCCTGTATCTGTAGTCCTGTAGTCCGTGTCTGTAGTCCGTGTCTGTAGTCCGTGACTTCGTCCCGCGGCGCGCGCCGCGGGACGTAGCCGTGGCCGCAGGTGCAGCCGCGGCCCGCGCCCCGCAGCCGTGGCCATAGGCCGCCGATGGGCCTGGTGACCGGTGTCACCAGGCCCATCGCATGTCCTTTGCTACGGTGGACCGACCCGACGAGACGCGCCGTACCGGGATTCGCAAAGACGACGCATCCGATCCGTTCACGTGTTCTGTTTCGTCGGAGGTGCCGTCATGGCGTGGGTTCTGCTGGTCGTCGCGGGTCTGCTGGAAGTGGCCTGGTCGATCGGGATGAAGTACACCGAGGGGTTCACCCGGCTGTGGCCGAGCGTGTTCACCGGCCTCGGGATCGTGGCGAGCATGATGATGCTGTCCCACGCGGCGAAGACCCTGCCGATCGGCACGGCGTACGGGGTGTGGGTCGGCATCGGCGCCGCCGGGGCGGCGGTGCTCGGCATGGTGGTGCTGAACGAGCCGGTGACCGCCGCCCGGATCTTCTTCGTCTGTCTGCTGCTGGTGGCCGTGGTGGGCCTGAAGGCGACCTCCGGTCACTGACGCGGCGTCGTCGCCGCCGGGGGCGCGGGAGCGGTCGCGGGCGGCGGGCCCGCCGTGTGCGGGAAGGCGCTCGGGGGCGGCGGCGTGACCGGGTGCGTGCCGGTCTCCCGGGGCGCGGGCGTGCCCTGGGCGCCGGGGCGGTAGTCGTGGCGGCCCTCGCCGCGCGGGCCGTCGTACCGGCCGTCGCCGTAGCCGCCGTTCTCCGTCCGGCCGGGCGGGAAGGAGCCGCGGCGGTGCGGCGCGCCGTAGAAGTCGTCGAACCGCCGTCCGGGGTCGTCGGGTCCGGTCTCCCACTCGGCGTACACGTCGGATTCGTCGAAGCCGCTTTCGAGGTGGAGGTCGAAGTTCTTGGCCGTGCTGCCGAGCAGTGCCGCCCCGGTGTACTGGCCCCAGATCTGGGCGGGCGGGCCGCCGCCGCTCATGCGGGACAGGCCGAGCGCCCCGTAGAGCGACTTCTGGGCGCCGGTGGCGGGGTCCTGGCCCATGACCGAGATGACGGTGGCGAGGTCGGGGGTGTAGCCGGCGAACCAGGCGGACCGGTCCTCCTCGGTGGTGCCGGTCTTGCCCGCGGCGGGGCGGCCGGCGGACTGGGCGGCGGTGCCGGTGCCGTCCTCGACGACGTTCTGGAGCATCCAGGTGGTGGTGTCGGCGGCCTCGCGCGGCACGGCCCGGGTGGTGCTGCGGCCGGGGAGCGGCAGGTCCTCGTCGGCCTTGCTGACCTTGTCGACGAGGAAGCGGGTGTGGTGCTCGCCGTGGTTGGCGAGGGTGGCGTACGCCTCGGTCATGTCCAGGACGCTCGGGGTGGCGACGCCGAGCGCGACGGACGGGGTCGGGGTGAGGTCGGGGGTGTTCTTGGGGATGCCGAGGGCGACGGCGGTCTGTCCGACCTTCGCGGGGCCGACGTCCTGGGCCATCTGGGCGTAGACGGCGTTGACGGACCGGTCGGTGGCGGTGCTGACGGTGATGCGGCCGTAGCTCCGGTCGTCCTCGTTGGAGGGGGCGTAGCCGGTGGATCCGCGGGGGCCCTGGACCATGCGCTTGTTGGCGCCGTCGTAGACGGTGGCGGGGGTGATGCGCCGGCCGTCCTGGGTGGTGGAGCCGTTGGCGACGGCGGAGGCGAAGACGAAGGGCTTGAAGGTGGAGCCGACCTGGTAGTCGCGCCGGGTCGCGTTGTTGACGTACTGCTTGGTGTAGTCGACGCCGCCGTACATGGCGACGACCCGGCCGGTGGCGGGGTCGATGGAGGCGCCGCCGACGCGGACGTGGCGGTCGACGGGGCGCTGGGCGCTGGTCCGGGAGGTGACGTGGTCGGTGACGGCCTTGACGAGCGCCTCCTGCTTCTTGCGCTCCAGTGTGGTGGTGATCCGGTAGCCGCCGGCGGCCAGGGTGTTCTCGTCGACGACGCCGTGGTCGGTGAGGTAGTCGTCGATGGCCTGGACGATGTAGCCGCGCTGCCCGGAGAGTCCGGTGTGCGGCCTGACCTTGCCGGGGACGGGGAACGTCATGGCGGCTCGTGCGGCGGGGCTGATCCACTTCTCCTTGACCATGCCGTCGAGGACGTAGTTCCAGCGGGCGACGGCGGCGGCCCGGTTCCCGGGGTGCACGACGACGTCGTACGCGCTGGGGGCGTTGAGCAGGGAGGCGAGGTAGGCGCCCTGGGCGGTGGTGATCTGCCCGATGTCCTTGGCGTAGTACGCCTGGGCGGCGGCCTGGATGCCGTAGGCGTTGCGGCCGAAGTAACTGGTGTTGAGGTAGCCCTCCAGGATCGCGCTCTTGGGCTGTTCGCGGTTGAGCTTGACCGAGATGAACAGTTCCTTGACCTTGCGGACGACGGTCTGTTCCTGGCCGAGGTAGTAGTTCTTGACGTACTGCTGGGTGATGGTCGATCCGCCCTGGGTGCCCTTGCCGCTGACGGTGTTCCAGGCGGCGCGGGCCATGGCCTTGAGGTCGATGGCCCGTTCGGAGTAGAAGTCGCGGTCCTCGGCGGCGAGGACCGCGCGCTGGACGGTGAGCGGGACCTGGGAGAGCTTGACGTTCTCCCGGTTGACCTTGCCGGAGCGGGCGATGACTCCGCCGTCCCGGTAGAGGTAGACGTTGGACTGCGCGGTGGCGCTGGAGTTGGCGGCCGGGATGTCGACGAGTTCGTACCCGGCGACGAGGCCGCCGAGCAGGAGCAGCGCGAGGAGGAGCACGGTCCCGGTGACGGTCCGCAGCACGGACGCGGTCCGGCTCCGGCGGGCCCGCTTGGGCCGTCCGGGTGCGTCGGGCGCGTCGGGCGCGGTGTCCGGGCCTCCGGGGCCGCCGTCGGCGTGCGGGGCGGCGCTGCCGCCGGCGTCGCCCGGGTGGCCGGTGCTGTCGGTGGCGGTGCCGCCGGTGCCCTGGTCGGTGCGGGGGGACGGTTGCCCGGGGGGCCGGTTGCCGGGGCGGCGCCCTCCGCCCGGCTGCTGTGGCTCGTCGCTCATGTCGGTGCAGACTCCTCGGCAGCGGTCACTTCCCCCATAGTGCACTTTTCTTGGACATAAGCACCGGATCGACTACGGAAAAGCGGTGGCGGCGGTCGCCGGGACCGGACTAGCGTCATGCGCTTTGGCGACTGACGGTGGTTCGGCAGCCGGGTGACGGGAGCGGTGCTGTGCGGTTGTACGCGATGGTGGCGGCGGGAGGCTTCCGCCGTTACGCCACGTACCGGATCGCGACGGCGGCGGGAGTGTTCACCAACACCGTCTTCGGCTTCATCATGACCTACGCGTATGTGGCGCTGTGGGACGCGCGCCCGCACCTCGGCGGCTACGACATGCCGCAGGCGCTCGCCTATGTGTGGCTGGGGCAGGCGCTGCTGATGACCTGCTCGATGATGGGCGGCGGTTTCGAGGACGAGCTGATCGAACGCATCCGCACGGGTGATGTGGCGGTCGACCTCTACCGCCCGGTCGACCTTCAGCTCTGGTGGCTGGCGAGCGACTTGGGGCGGGCCGCGTTTCATCTGCTGGGGCGTGGCGTGGTGCCGATGGTGATCGGTTCGCTCGCCTTCGAGCTGGCCCTGCCCGGCTCGGTGGGGGTGTGGGCGGCCTTCCTCGTCTCGGTGGCGCTGGGAGTGGTGGTCAGTTTCGCGATCCGCTATCTGGTGGCGCTCTCGGCGTTCTGGCTGATGGACGGGGCGGGGGTGTCGCTGGTGACGTCCCTGGCCGGACTGTTCTTCTCCGGGATGCTGCTGCCGCTGACGCTGTTCCCGGGGATCCTGGGCGAGGCGGCGCGGCTGATGCCCTGGTCCTCGTTGCTCCAGGTGCCGGCCGATGTGTTCCTCGGCAGGCACACGGGATGGGGGCTGGTGGAGGCGTACGCGTTCCAGGGCGGCTGGGCGTTGGCGCTGCTGCTGACGGGGCGGCTGCTGCAGTCGGCGGCGACGCGGAGGGTGGTGGTCCAGGGTGGCTGAGGCGCACGGGACACCGGACACGGCCGGGCCGGCGGGCCGGGACGGGAAGGGGGCGGTGGTGGCGGAGGGAACGGTCGCGGCACCCGGGAGGACGGCGGTGGCGGACTGGCCGGAGGCGGTGTTCGCCGAGCGGTCCCGGCTCGTCGAGGGCGTCCGGGCCTACGGGCTGATCGCGATGATGTGGCTGCGCTCGACGATGGCGTACCGGGCCTCGTTCGTGATGACGGCGTTCGGGAACTTCACCGCGACGGCCTTCGACTTCGTCGCGATCGTGCTGATGTTCGCGCACGTCGACGCGCTGGGCGGCTATTCGCTGCCGGAGATCGCCCTGCTGTACGGGGCCTCGGGCACCGCGTTCGGCATCACGGACATGGTGATGGGCTCGATGGGCCGGCTGGGGCGGCGGGTGCGCGACGGCACGCTGGACACGCTGCTGGTGCGGCCGGCGCCGGTGCTGGCCCAGGTGGCGGCGGACCGGTTCGCGCTGCACAGGCTGGGGCGGACCAGCCAGGGCGTGCTGGTCCTCGGGTACGCGCTGGTGACGCTGGACATCGCCTGGACCCCGCTGAAGGCGGCGATGATCCCGCTGATGCTGCTGAGCGGGGCGGCGATCTACGGGGCGGTGTTCGTGGCCGGGGCGGCGTTCCAGTTCGTCGCGCAGGACGCCTCCGAGGTGCAGAACTCCTTCACGTACGGCGGGAACACACTGCTCCAGTACCCGCCGTCGATCTTCGCGAAGGATCTGGTGCGCGGGGTGACGTTCGTGGTGCCGCTGGCGTTCGTGAACTGGCTGCCCGCGCTGTACGTGCTGGGCCGGGAGTATCCGCTGAGGCTGCCGGAGTGGGTGGCGTTCCTGCCCCCGGCGGTGGCCGCCCTGTGCTGGGTGGGCGCGGGCCTGGCCTGGCGCAAGGGCCTGCGCGCGTACCGCAGCACGGGCAACTGACCGGGCGACCGGGGCCGGGCGACCGAGGGTACGGCGCGGGGCCCGCAGGGCGGGCCGGACGGGGCGGGGGCGGGGCGAGACGTACGGAGCGGGCGGAGGACTTCGGAGATGGACATGGACGCACAGACGGACGGCGCTGCGGCGGCGGCGAGGACAGGGGCCGCGGGAGGAGCGGTGGAGGCCGGGACCGGCGCCCGCCCGGGGGAGCGTGTCCGGACCGCCGCCGACACGGTCTCCGATGCGGGGCCCGGCGTGGATTCCGGCGTGGGCCCCGACGCCGACTTCATCGTGCTGGACAACGTGGAGAAGGTCTTCGACGTGCGGCGCAGGACCGGGTTCCTGCGCGCGGAGCGCCGGCGGGTGCGGGCGGTCGACTCGATCAGTTTCCGGGTGCCGCGCGGCGAGATGGTCGGATACATCGGCCCCAACGGCGCCGGGAAGTCGACCACGATCAAGATGCTGACCGGCATCCTCACACCGAGCGGCGGCCGACTGCGGGTCGCGGGCATCGACCCGTCCCGGGAGCGTACGAGGCTGGCGCAGCGGATCGGCGTGGTGTTCGGGCAGCGCACCACGCTGTGGTGGGACCTGCCGCTGCGCGACTCGTACCGGCTGATGCACCGGATGTACCGGATCCCCGACGCCCGTTACCGGGAGAATCTGGAGCGGTGCGTCGAACTCCTCGAACTGGGCGAGCTGTTGGACGTTCCCGTGCGGCAGCTGTCGCTGGGACAGCGGATGCGCGGCGACATCGCCGCAGCGCTGCTGCACGATCCCGAGGTGCTGTACCTGGACGAGCCGACGATCGGGCTCGACGTGATCTCCAAGGCCAAGGTCCGTGGATTCCTGCGGGACTTGAACGCCGAACGCGGCACGACGGTGCTGCTGACCACCCACGACCTCACGGACATCGAGCAGCTCTGCAAGCGTGTGATGGTGATCGACCACGGCCGGCTGATGTATGACGGACCGCTCGCCGGGCTGCACGAGGTGGGGCGGAGCGAGCGGACGCTGGTGGTCGACCTGGAGCGCCCGCTCCCGCCCATCCGGCTGGAGTCGGCGCCGTCCGTCCGTACGGTCAAGGTGGAGGGGCCCCGCCAGTGGCTGGCCTTCCCGGCCTCGGAGTCGGCCGCGCCGCTGGTCGCCCGGATCGCCGCGGACTATCCGCTGGTCGATCTGTCGGTGCGGGAGCCCGACATCGAGGCGGTGATCGCCAAGATGTACGCGTCGGCCGACGGCGCGTAGCGGGACGCGCGGGTCGAGGCGCGCCGGTCGGGAGGGGGCGCGCGGGGTCGGGGGAGGCGCAGGGGCGGGGGAGGCGCGGCGGGAGGGGGCGCGGCGGGACGCGCGGGGAGGCGGCGCGCTGCGCTTCGGGCGGTCGGCGGCCGTCGGTGGGGCGGCGGCGGCCGTCGGTGGGGCGAGCGGTGACGAGGGGCGACCCCGTTCAATAGGCTTCGCGGTATGACAAGTGACCTTCCTGAAATGCGCGCCTCCGATGCCGAGCGGGAGCGCATCGCCGAGACCCTGCGCGAGGCGTTGGCCGAGGGACGGCTGGAGATGGACGAGTTCGAGCAGCGGCTCGAAGCGGCCTACAAGGCGCGTACACACAGGGAGTTGGAACCGCTCGTCCGTGACCTCCCCGGGCCCGGAACGCAGTTGGACCCGGTGGGCCCCGCATCGGCTCCCGCGCGGACCGGTTCGGGGCTGCGCTGGGCGGACCGGATCGGCAAGCCGGCCACGTCGGGCGGCGCGTTCGCGTTCTGGGGCGGGTTCAGTCGTCGGGGCAACTGGACGGTGGGCCGGAAGTTCACCGGCTTCGCGATGTGGGGCGGCGGTGAAATCGACCTGCGCGAGGCCAACTTCGAGGACCGTGAAGTGGTCATCCGCTGCTTCACGATCATGGGCGGCATGCATGTGACGGTTCCGCCCGAGCTGAACGTCGAGGTCAGAGGCGTCGGCATCATGGGCGGTTTCGGGGAGAGCACGAAGGACGAGGGCGTTCCCTCGCCGGACTCGCCCCGGGTGCGGATCACCGGGTTCGCGCTGATGGGCGGCGTCGGCGTGGAGCGCAAGCGGAGCAAGGCGGAGAGACAGCGGCTCAAGGAGGCGGAGCGGGCGCGGAGGCTGGAGGAGGGGAGCGGGCGCGAGCGCGGGCGGCTGGAGAAGGGCGAGGAGCGGGACGCCCGGTGAGACGGGGCGTCCCGCGTGCGGGGACGTCCGTGAGCGGGGACGTCCCGTAAGCACCCTCGGCCGTGGACGTGAGCACTTTGGTCGTGCGCCCTGTGCCCTGTGCCGAGTGCCGCGTGCCGTGCCGCGCGCCGAGTGCCGCGTGTCAGAACCGGCCGCCGACGGGCTGCCGGTGTTCCGGCGTCGCCGTCATGGCCGCCGGATCCGGCCAGGTCGCCGACGAGCCCAGCCGCCGGTAGCCGGCGTCGTTCAGGTGGAGGTGGTCGCCGGAGTCGTAGCCGGGGCGGAGCCGGGCCGGGTCGTGCGGATCGCGGGCCGCCGCGTCGAAGTCGACGACCGCGTCGAAGATCCCGCCCGCCCGGATGAGCCGGTTGACGCGTTCCCGTACGGCGTCCCGCGCGGGCGTCCAGGTGGGGTACCCGCCGTACGGCATCAGCGTGGCCCCGACGACCCGCAGTCCGCGCGCGTGGGCGCGCAGGGTCAGGGAACGCAGGGCGTCCGCGATCCGCCGGGGGTCGGCCTCCTGCGGGTACTTCTGCACGTCGTTGATGCCGAGGGCGACGACGACGGTGCGCACCCCGGCGACGCCGAGGACGTCGCGGTCGAACCGGGCGGTCGCCCGTACGCCGGTGCCGTCGCGCAGCAGGCGGTTGCCCGCGATGCCCGCGTTGACCACCCCGTACCGGCCGTGCAGCCGGTCGGCGAGCACATCGGGCCAGCGGCTGTTCGCGTCCGTCGTGGAGCCGGTGCCGGCGGTCAGGGAGTCGCCGATCACCGCGATCGTCCCGGCCGCGGTCGCGTTGTGCACGTCGACGGCGGTGAGGTGGAGCCAGTCGCCGGTGCGCCGGACGCGCCGGCCGTCCTCCTCCACGTACGACGTCTGGTGGCTGCGCGGGTGCGCGGTCACGGGACCCTCGGCGGTCGGCGCGCGCACGGTGACGACGAGATCGGAGTCGGCGGCGACCGGGACGGCGACCGGGTCGCTGACGACCTGCCCGCCCGCGGCGATCGCCACGGAGGCGGCGCCGTGGAACGTCACCGGCCGGGCGTCGACCGCCGCGCGGTCCACGAGCAGCGGACGCGTCCCGAAGAGATTGGACAGGGTGATGCGCGCCGCGTCCCCGCCGACGCTGGTGTGCACGACGTTGTGGACGGTACGCGACGACCGGGCCCCGCCGCGCCGGGCCCCGGTCGCCCCGGCCACGGGTGCCGCCGACCAGGTCCCGAACCAGGAGCCGTCGGCGTCGGCGGGCACGGCCGCCGGGGCCGCGGCGCCCGCGCCGGAGCCGTGTCCGGGGCGCGGCGGGGGCGCGGAGAAGAACGGGGAGCCGGCGGATGCCGCCCCGGCGGCGAGCGCGGCGGTGGCCGCCACGAGGGCGGTGAGCAGGCCGTATCCCTGACGCCTGGGCATGGACGGGGTTTCTCCTCGTGCTGGTCGGACTGGTCCCATGATGGGGCAGGCGCCGGGAACTCGACGTGCGCCGCAGGAGTAGGACAGGTAGGCACAATGCGTACGGAACACCAGGGGGGTGAGGCGTACGCGGACGGGTGGAGCGATGGAACGGATGGACAGGACCGGCCTCGGCGAACCGGGACCGGGGCGGCCGGAGCGCGCCCCGGAGCGGAGGACGGGCGAGGCCCGTCCCGGGCCCGGTGGCCGGCCCGCCCCGCTCGCCGCGTTCGCGTACACGGCGGCGGACGAGGAGAAGCGGCGCGGGGTGCGCCGGATGAAGGCCACCGCCACGGGCCTGCTGCTGCTGGTCGCGCTCGTGTACGCGCTCGCCACCTGGGCGGGGAACGCCGGGGTGGGCGGCTGGCCGGGCTTCGTCGCGGCGGCCGCCGAGGCGGGCATGGTGGGCGCGCTGGCCGACTGGTTCGCGGTCACGGCCCTGTTCAAGCGCCCGCTCGGCCTGCCGATCCCGCACACCGCCATCATCCCCACCAAGAAGGACCAGCTCGGACAGTCCCTGGGGTCCTTCGTCGGTGAGAACTTCCTCTCCGGCGACGTGGTGCGCGGCCGTATACACGCCCTCGCCATCGGCGGCCGGCTCGGGTCCTGGCTGGCCGAGCCCGCCCACGCCGACCGGGTCACCGCCGAAATGGCGACCGCGCTGCGCGGCGCGTTGACGGTGCTGCGGGACTCCGATGTGCAGGCCGTGGTGGGCGAGGCGATCACCCGGCGGGCCGACGCGGTGGAGATCGCGCCCGGGCTGGGCCGGATGCTGGAGAAGGTCGTCGCCGACGGCGGCCATCGCAGGATGGTGGACCTGATCTGCGTGCGCGCCCACGACTGGCTGGTGCTGCACGGCGACTCGGTGATGGAGGCGGTGCAGGGCGGGGCCCCGGGCTGGACGCCGAGGTTCGTCGACAAGCGCGTGGGGGAGCGGGTCTACAAGGAGCTGCTGCGTTTCGTCACGGAGATGCGCGACATGCCGGGGCACCCGGCGCGCGCCTCCATCGACACCTTCCTCGCCGACTTCGCGGCCGACCTCCGGACGGACCCGGAGACCCGGGCCCGGGTGGAGCGGCTCAAGTCGGAGATCCTGGGGCGCGAGGAGGTCCAGGAGGTCATCGCGTCCGCCTGGTCGGCGGTGCGCTCGATGGTCATCGCGGCGGCGGAGGACGAGCGGAGCCAGCTGCGGGTGCGGGCGCGGGCCTCACTGCTGGCGTTCGGCGCGCGGCTGGCGACGGACGGCCGGATGCAGGCCAAGCTGGAGGGCTGGCTGGAGGACGCGGCGGTGTACGTGGTCACGACGTACCGCGCGGAGATCACCTCGCTCATCAGCGACACGGTCGCGAGCTGGGACGCGGACCAGACCTCGAAGAAGATCGAGGCGCACATCGGCCGCGACCTGCAGTTCATCCGGATCAACGGCACGGTGGTCGGCGCGCTGGCCGGGCTCCTGATCCACACGGTGACCTGGGCGCTGGGGGCATAGCCGACGGCGGCGGACCCGGGCGGGGCGGGGCGCGAGCCCGCGCAGGGCACCGGGCGTCGCGGGCCACTCACGGCTCCGGGGCGTCGGCCGCCGGGCGTGGCAGGTCATGGTCCCGGGGCGTCGGCCGCCAGGTGTGGCGGGTCATGGTCCCAGGGCGCCGGACGCCGGGCGTCACTCCGCTTCCGCCCGCCGTCGCGCCCCGCTCACCCCTCGCTCACGCCCCGCTCGCCACCCCGCGTCCGGTCAGTCCGTGCCCGTACCCTGGCCGCACCGGCCCCGTCCGGCGCAGGCGGAGCCGGAGCAGCTGGTGACCGCGCACGACGCCGCGGCCATCCCGCCCGCCACGGCGAAGACGGACGGCCAGGCGCCGATCCTCTTGGCCAGCGGGTGCGAACCGATGAACGCGGCGACATACGCGCCGGTCAGCGCGGCCGCCGCGCGCGGTCCGGCCTGCCGGTTCCACTCGTACGCGGCGATGCCGCCCGCCACGGCGAGAGCGACCCCGCCCAGCGGGCGCTTCCCCGTCCACCGGGCGACCGCGTACCCGCCGACCAGTCCGCTCGCCGCCACCGCCGCTGCCGGAACCTTCGCCATCGCAGCCACCCTCGCCTTCTCTTCCGTCTGTCCGGGCCCGGCGGCCCGGCACTCCGAGGCTAACGCGATCCCCGTACTCCCCGTCGCCGAGGGGGTGCACAGGCGTTTACCCTGAAGGGGGTGAACAGGCGTGCACCCCTGTCGTGGGGCGGCATGCGGCCCAGCACGCACACCCGTCGCCGACGCACCGTACGGAGAGCCATGCCCGCGGACATATCCGCCCCGAGCACCACCAGGAACCCCGCCCCCCACCCCCGTCTCGCCGTCGGCGTGCTGGCCTTCTGCGGCGTGGTGGTCGCGGTCATGCAGACGATCGTCGTGCCGCTGTTGCCGCACATCCCGCGCCTCACCGGCGCCACCCCGGCCGCCGCCAGCTGGCTGGTCACCGTCACTCTGCTCACCGGCGCCGTCTTCACGCCCGTCCTGGGCCGGGTCGGCGACATGTACGGCAAACGGCGGGTGCTCGTCGCCTCGCTCCTGGTCCTGGTGCTGGGCTCGGTGCTGTGCGCGGTCAGCTCCCACATCGGCGTCCTGATCGCCGGCCGCGCCCTGCAGGGCGCGGCGCTCGCCGTCGCCCCGCTGGGCATCAGCATCCTGCGCGACGAACTCCCGCCCGAGCGGGTGCTGTCCGCCGTGGCGCTGATGAGTTCCACGCTCGGCATCGGCGCGGCGATCGGTCTGCCGGTCGCCGCGCTCGTCGTGGAGAACTTCGACTGGCACACCATGTTCTGGGTCTCCGGGGCGATCGGGGCCCTCGACATCCTGCTGGTGCTCCGCTGCGTGCCGGAGTCCCCGGTCCGCACCCGGGGGCGCTTCGACGCCGTCGGCGGGCTGGGCCTGTCCGCCGCCCTGGTCTGCCTGCTGCTCGCCGTCACCCAGGGCGCCGGCTGGGGCTGGACCTCGGCCCGGACGGTCGGTCTGCTGGCGGCCGCCGTCGTGGTGGCGCTCGCCTGGGGCGCGTACGAGCTCCGCGTCCCGGCCCCGATGGTCGACCTGCGGCTCTCCGCCCGCCCGGCCGTGCTGCTCACCAACGTCGCGGCCCTGCTGATCGGCTTCGCCTTCTACGCGAACTCCCTGGTCACCGCCCAGATGGTGCAGGAGCCGAAGGAGACGGGATACGGGCTCGGCGCCTCGCTCGTCGTCAGCGGGCTGTGCCTGCTGCCGGGCGGCGTGATGATGGTGGCGCTCTCCCCGGTCTCGGCCCGGATCTCCGGGAAGTACGGCCCGAAGGTCAGCCTGGCGCTGGCCGGCGCGGTGATCGCGGCCGGCTATGTGGTGCGGTACTTCACCAGCCACAGCCTCTGGCTGATCATCGCCGGGGCGACGGTCGTCGCCTCGGGTACGGCTCTCGCGTACTCGGCGCTGCCCGCGCTGGTCATGCGCGGTGTCCCGGTCGGCGAGACGGGCGCGGCCAACGGTCTCAACACCCTGATGCGGTCGATCGGGCAGGCCTGCTGCAGCGCGACGGTGGCCGCGGTCCTCTCCGGCCTCACGTTCCGGGTGGCAGGCCGGGCGGCCCCGACGCTCCACGCGTACCAGCTCGTCTTCCTGATCGCGGCGGGCGCGGCCCTCGCGGCGCTGCTGGTCACCCTGTGCCTGCCGGGCGGCCGCGGCGTCACGACGGGTACGGTCGAGGGGAGCGCCGAGGCCCCGGCCACCCGGGCGCACGCGGCGCGGCCGACGCCGGGCCCTACGGCCCAGGAGGACCGGCGGGCCCGGTCGGGCCAGTGAGACCGAGGGCCCGGCAGGACCAGTGAACCGCGGGCCCCGCAGGGCCGGTGAGATCCAGGAGGACGCATGATCAGCGGCCAGGCCGCCGCCGCCGCGGCACCAGCACCGGCCCCGGCCTCCGCTCCCGCCTCCGCCGATCCGGGCACGGGGCGGGACGCGATCCTGCGGGCCGCCCGCCGGGCGTTCACCCAGCGCCCGTACGCCGATGTGACCATCAGGGGGATCGCGGCCGACGCCGGAGTGAGCCCGTCCCTGGTCGTCAAGCACTTCGGCCGCAAGGAGGAGCTCTTCAACACGGTCGCCGACTTCGGGCCCGCCGCCGCGGAGCTCTTCGACGCGCCGCTCGGCGTACTGGGCCGGCACCTGGTGGTGACGCTGGTGAACCGTCGCCGGGAGCAGCAGTCCGACCCCCTGCTGCGGGTCGTCTTCTCACTCGGCAACCGCGACGAACGCTCCCTGCTGCGCGACCGCTTCCACGAACAGGTCACCGACGTCCTGACCGCACGCCTGCACGGTCCCGAGTCCGCGCTGCGCGCGGAGCTGATCGCCGGTCACCTCCTCGGCCTCGGCGCCACCCTCAGTCTCCACCGCGACGGCGCCGGCTCCCGGGCCACCCCCGAACACCTCGCGGACCTCTACGCACCGGCGCTGCAGGCGCTGATCACGGGCCGGACGGCCGACTCCGCCGGGGCGACCGGGTGACCGACCGGGCGACCGGCTGGGGGCGACCGGGCGACTGGGCGACTGGGCGACCGGGTGGCCGACCGGGGTGACCGTCCACGGCCCGCCGTCCGTGCCCATGCGCGTCACCAGGCGACTTCGTCCGGATCGAAGCCCACGACGACGGCGGCGAGCCAGAAGAACATGATGAAGACCGCGCAGATGATCTGCCAGACGAGGTGAACGACGTCCGTTCCGGGCCTCGGGCCGAGGGCGGGGCGCACTCTGCTCTGCGGGTCGATGGTCATCAGGTACACCTTGCCGACCTCCAACTCTCTTCCCGTGATGGACAGATCAAGCTGTGGGGGGATTCCCGGGCAGGAGACGGCGTAGGAGTACACGCCGGGGCTGCCGTCTCTCGGGTTGGGCATGGCGGAGCCGGTCTCCTTCTGTATGAGGCCGTAGACCTCGCGGCCCCGGTCGTGCAGGGCGTTGGAGGAGAGGTACTCCATGTGCGTCGCGCAGAAGAACATGGCCGCGATCGCGGCGAGCAGTCCCCACGAGGCCCCGATCTCGGCGCCCCTGCGCGCGAACGCGACGGCACAGCCCACGACGATGCCGGCCCCCGCGATCAGGAGGAACCCCCACGCGCCGCTCCTGGTGTAGAGGGCGCGCCCGAGGAGCATGAGCAGCCACAGCGTCAGCAGCCCGACAGCGACCCCGACCACCACGCCCGCGCACAGCCGGCCACTCGGAACCCGTATGCGACGCCTGGACATGGACGACCTCCTCCGCTTCCCCGACACGCCGACCCGGCCCGCGCGGATCCCATGGACTCATGTTTTCCCGCCGCGAGTCCAGGTTTTATGAGCTGTATCCGGACAGGACGGCCGCCGCCCCGGCGAAGGGCGGCGGCCCGCAGGGAGAACGCGACGGCTTCGGAAGCCGCCCCTGACGGCTGCCCGCCCGCCGGGCGGCGCCGTCCGGGCCGATGGAGCCGGCGCCCGTCAGCCCGTGAAGACGAAGTACTTCCAGGCCCCGTGCGTCGTCGTGTTCACGGAGTCTCCGGAACCGGGGTCGATGTACGAGGAGCGAACCCGGGCACGGACGCCCGACTTGCCGGAGTGCCCCAGGTTGACGGCCGACTTCCCGTTGCCGCCGAGCCTGAAGTACTCGGTGCCGCCGTCGTACCACTTGCCCCGGTAGTACACCTGGAGCTGGAGCCGCTGCTTGCGGCCCTTGACGTAGCTCATCGTCGTCGTGGCGATGACGTCGGTGTTCTTGCGGAAGTAGTGGTACTTCACGGAGCCGATCCTGCCCGTTTTGTAGTGCTTGGACAGCGCCGTCGAGACCTTCACCCGGGCGTACGCCGTGGACTTGACCGACCGCGCGGCATAGCGGGAGTCGCCCTTGAACACGGCGGTGACCGCGGTGTCCCGGGTCATGCTCAGGGTGACCGACAGGTTGCCGCTGGAGTTGACCTTGCCGGACTTCACCAGCTTCTTCGGCTTGTCCGCGCCGAACGGGTCGGCCCAGATCTCGACGTCGCGGTTCTTGTACGTCGTGCCGAGGTGCGCCGTGAACGCGACGGACTTGCCGTAGTCGTACGCCTTGCCGTTGTTGTTCAACGTCAGCGCGGGCGTGGCGCGGGAGACGTCCACGGTGTCCGAGGCGGTCACCGGGGTGTGCGCGGCGTCACCGGCGTACGTCACCTTGTACGTGACCTTGCCGCCGGCCGGCGGGGTGTCCGTGAAGGAGAACGCGCCCTTCGCGCCGAGGGGCTTGGTGCCGAGCGACTTACCCTTCGGCGACTCCATGTCGGTGCGGGTGACGGCCAGCGGGGTCCCGGCGGGCAGCGGCAGGCCGGTGGTGAGCGAGCCCTTGACGGTGAGCGGCTTCGCGCGGGCGGCGGTGGCGGGGGCGTCGACCGTGAGCGTGCCGACGTACTTGCGGGGCTCGTCGACGACGTGGAACCGGGTGTCGCTGCCGTACCCGGTCAGCACGAACAACTTCGCGCCGTCGGCCGACCAGTTCATCGCGTGTCCGGGCCAGGGCATCCACGCGTGTGACAGGTTGCGGACGCTGGCGGGCCCGTCGCCGCCCCGGGGGAAGACGTATGTGTCGCCGAGGTCGCCGGTGTCGAGCACGGTCGCCGCGACCGTGCCGTCCGGAGCGACGCTGACCGTCTCCGGCTGGTCGCGTACGGGGTAGGTGCGTACCTCTTCCAGGTCCGAGAGCCGGTACTCGGTGAGCGCCCGTGAACCGGGCCCGGCCACGACGACCGAGCGACCGTCGGGGGTGAGCGCGGCGTCGTGGTAGAAGCCGCCCTTCTGGGCGGACACCCGGATCGCCGGGGTGCCCGAGGAGATGTCGTAGACGACGATCGGGGCGGAGCTGATGTGGGGATCGAGGGCGAGCAGGGTGCCCGGGTTGTTAGGGCTCGCGTAGAGGTCGGGCGGGCCCGAGAAGCGATGACCGGCCGCCAGGTCCAGCGTCACCGCGGGGGTCTCGGCGGTCACGTCGACCGAACCGAGCCCGGCGGCCCACTGCTCGCCGTACCCGAACCACAGCCTGCCGTCGGCGTAGGCGAGACGGGAGGGGCGGGTCTTCTCGCCGGTCGGGTACTCGGCGGTCCGCGTGAGCGTCGCGGTGTCGATGGCGACGATCCGGTCCGCGTCCTGGACCGCCGCGTACAACGTGCCCGAGTCCGGGCTCAGTTCGAGGTCGCGGACCCCGGCCAGGCCGGTGATGGCGGTGACGACCCTGCCGGTGTGGTCCGTGACGACGATCTTGTTCGCGTACCGGTCGCTGAAGTACAGCCGCTGGTGGAGGCCGTCGACGACGGTGTCCTCGACGTCGGAGATCGCGACGGGCCTGGTGGAGTCGGCGGACGCCGGTGCGGCGGTGAGCACCGCCGAGCTGCAGAGGACCGCCAGTGCGATGGCGGCCGGGAGAGCGCGTATGCGCACGGTCGTTTCGAACCCCCCGGAACGAGTGTGGGGCCACTGCGAGCAGCCGGTCGACGACGACCGATATGTGTGCGATCCGTGCTGCGCGTGTGGCGAGTGAGCGAAGGATAAGTCATGCCACCGACAACACGACGAGCGCCCTCGACGAACCGGTCTCACGTCCGACGTCCGACGTCCGACGTCCGACGTCCGATTCCGGCCACGGCACCAGGGGGGTGCCCCCCGCTCGCGCGATGCCTGACGCGGTTTCGGAGGCGACGTCACCCGCCCCGACGCGGTCGCGTGCCACGGGGCACGAGGCCCGTACCACGGAGCGCGGAGCGCCGGCCGCGAAGGCGTACTGCGGAGCACGCGCTGCGGAGCTTCGTCCGCGGAGTGCCGTCCACGCATCGCGACGGGGCGGGTGACGACCGCCTTTCTTCTGCTCCTCCCTTGCGGAAGGCGTCAGCCGGCGGGCGCCTGGTAGAGGCCGCGGCCGGCGCGGTGGGCCCGGGAGGTGGCGACGAGCCGGTCCAGGGTGCTGCGCACGGTGTTGATGCCGCCCGGTGTGAGCTCGCGGCCCAGGGCCTCGGTGACCTCACGCGCTCGTACGGGCGCGCCGCCGGACTCGGACAGCACCTTGATGACCAACTCGGTGAGGCTGCCGCTCTCGTCGACCGCCGGCGAGGCGGCCGGAGCCGTCTTCTTCGACGCCTTGGCCCGCGCGGGCCTGGCGTCCTTGGCCGAGCCGCTGTTCTTCGCGGGACCGTTGCTCTTCGCGGAACTGCTGCCCTTCACGGAACCGTTGTCCTTCGCGGAACTGCCGGCCCGCGCGGAATCCGCGGCCTTCGTGACCGCGGCCGACTTGGTGGCCTTGGCCGCCCCCGTCGCCCTGGTGGCCCCCGTCGCGCTGGTGGCCTTCGCCGGCTTGGCGGTCTTCACCGCCTTGGCGGTCTTCACCGCCTTGGCGGCCTTGGAGCCGGTGGACTTTCCGGCCGCCCCCGCGCGCTCGGTCTTCGGCTTGGCCGCCGCCTGCTTGCGGCCCTTGGGCGCGGCCGCCTTACGAGCGGTACGGCGCGCGGACGCCGCCTTCTCCGGCGCCGCCTCCGTCTCCGTCTTCTCCGGCGCGGCTTCCGCCTTCTCCGTCGCTTCCGGCGTCTCCTCCTGCGCGTCCGCGACCCGCTCGACCGGGGCATCGGCCTGCTCCTGCGCGGCCTCCGCCTTCTCGTGCGGAGCCGGGGCGGGGGCCGGGGCCGGGGCGGCGGAGTCGACGGATCCCTGAGCCTGCTGCGGAATCAGCGAGCCGACGACGCTCGCCCCGCTCTCCGCGCCTTCCGGCCGCACGCTCTCCGTGCTCGTCGTGCTCGCCGCGCCCTTCGAGCTCTCCGGGTTCTCCGGGGTCTCCGGGCTCGCCTGCTCCTCGGCGGCTTCCGGCTCGCCGGCACGCGACTCCGCGTCCGAGGCCGCGACGGCGGTGGTGGACAGCGCACGCAGCGCCGTCAGCGCGGTCCGCACCGAATCCAGGCGCTCGGTGACGGCCTCAAGTTCCTTCTCCAGGACTTGCTTGCGCTGTTCCAGGCGGGGAAGTTCCGCCTGCAGCAGTGTGGTTGTGGCATCGATGGAGCCCAGAGTGCTGGTCTCGGAGGTCATGTTGTCGCCCTTCTCTCCCGGCCGACCGTTGGTGACTGATGTGGTGCAGCGTAAGGGGCGTTGTGTTGTGGCCGGAAATCGATGTTCGGTGCGAACTGCCAGTCGCCCCCCTTCGCGTTGACGGACAGTCTCCTGAAATTAGCCGCCGCGCGCCTCGTACCCGGCGATGAGCCACTCGTTCGGCCGCATGCGGCGCGCTCGCCCGGACGCCGTACGGGCCCGGCGGCCCGCGTCACGTTGTGTTGTGACGCGGGCCGCCGAGCCCGGCAGTCGCCCAACGGCCCTCACCGTGGGGCGACACGACCACCTCACCCCCGAGCGTCCCCCAACTCCCGTACGCCGTCGGCCTCCTGTATCGACTCCTGGCGCGCACCGGCCCGGTCCAGGCTCAGCCGCAGCGCCATGACCAGCAGGGCGGCCACCGCGAACGCGACCCCGGCCCAGGGGAGCCGACGGGGACCGTAGTCGCTCAGCACCCACCCCCCGACGGCGGTTCCGACGGTGATGCCGAGGTTCGAGAACGAGATGAAGAGGCTGTTGCCGAACTCCGGGGCGTCGGCGGAATCCCGTCCCAGCCAGCTCTGGCTCACCACGAGCCCGCCCGAATGCACCGCGCCCCAGACGAGCACGGCCACGACCATGGGCGCGAACAGCGGTCCGACGGCGTACACGAGCACATAGACCAGCAGGCACAACACCGGATAGGCGACCGCGGTGCCCACGAGGCTGCGCCGCAGCAGACCGCCGAAGGCGAAGTTGCCGACGATCATCACGACGCCGAACGCCATCAGCATGGCGCTGACCCAGGTGCCGTCCATGTGCGTGACCCGGCCCAGGTACTCGGCGAAGTAGCCGTAGACGGAGAACATGGCGGCGAAGACCAGGACGACCGACACGATCGTCAACCACGTCCGCGAGCGCCCGAGGATGCCCAACTGGGCCCCGTACGAAAGGCGCCGGCCGACGGGCATGGCCGGCACGAACCGCAGGATGCCGAGGAACGCGACCAGATTGACGAGCGCGGCGAACCAGAACGCCGACGCGAGCGACACATGCTCGGCCAGATACGAACTCAGCGGCACGCCGAAGGCGAACCCGACGGTGACCCCGCCGAACACGGTCGTCGTGGCCCGGGTCGCGTCCCCGGCCGGCACCAGCCGCGCGGCGGTCGCGAGCGCGACGGCGAAGAACACCGGATGGAACAGCGCGGGAAGGACACGGAAGGCCAGCATCACCTCGTACTGCGTGGTGAGCGCGTACGCGGCGTTCGACACGGCGAACACCGCGATCGCCGCGGCGAGCACCGTCCTGCGGTCGATGCCGGAGGCGAGCAGCGTCGTGAACGGCCCCGACACCGCGATGACCAGGGCGAACACCCCCACCAGCCACCCCGCCGCGGACGGCCCGACGCCCAGCTCGGCCGACACCTGGGGCAGCACCCCGACCATGCCCATCTCCGTGGTGATGATCCCGAACACGCCCAGGGCCAGCACCAGCACGGTGAGAGAAGTCCTCTTCATCGCTACCTTTCGTCAAATCGAGAAAACTAGATATATCCGTTCGCGGATCACGACTCCACTCCGCGCCCCCTGAGCGACCTGCCGCCCCCCGGCCGGACTCGCGCCCGGGGTCAGGGCCCGGCGGCGATCCCTACAGGGAGTCCCGGACGTGCGCGGCGAACTCCGCGATCACGGCCTCGTCGCGCCGGTAGTACGTCCACTTGCCGATGCGCTCCGAGGTGAGCAGCCCCGCGTCCTTGAGCGTCTGCAGATACCCGGACACCACCGACTGCGCCAGCCCGGCGCGCTTCTGGATGTCCCCGACGCACACCCCGATGTGGAAGCCCAGCCCCTGCTGCCGATACGAAGCCTCGTCGAAGTACTTCTCCGGCTCCTTCAGCCACTGCATGAACCGCAGGCGCGCGGGGTTCGCGAGCGCCTTGTGCACGGTCAGGGGGTCCATCGCTGTTCGCCTCTCCGTACGCCTCATCGATCGTATCCATCTTTCTCGATATGTGGGAGGACGGTCAAATACTGGGGCCGATCACGCGGGGTGCCCTCAATCGTTATGGCGGACTGGTCGAACGAATGGCATCGCATGCGGCAAATGCGTCCAGAAGGTCGTTGACGGGCGTGTTCTGCCGAAGGAGGCTGAGCAGCCCCCCACCACCGGTAGCCATCTCTTTCAACCGTTGGATTTCCCATGCGCACACTTCCTTCCGCATGCACGCTCACGGCCGCCGCGACGGCCGCCCTGCTGCTTGCCCCCACGGCGTACGCCACCGCCCCCGGTGACAACGGCACCGTGAAGATCCACGATGCCGCCACGGGTGAGGAGCTCCGCAAGAACGAGCCTCACGTGTGCACCTTCTACCTCGACGCCTTCGGGTTCGACGCCGGCCAGGCCGTCGACTGGCGGATCGAGGCATGGCCCCCCACCGCCAAGGTCAAGGGCGAGGTCGTGAAGACCGGGTCCCTGGCGCTCGACGCCAAGGGCCACGGCCGTTCGCAGGACCAGGCCCTGTCCGACGGCCACTACAAGCTGTTCTGGAACTTCGACGGCGAGCACGGCAAGGCCAAGCAGAAGGTCTTCTGGGTCGACTGCGGCGAAGGCAAGCCCGGCGGCAACAAGCCGGGCGGCAACGAGCCCGGCGGCAATGAGCCGGGCAGCAATGAGCCCGGCGGCAACGAGCCCGGTGTCCCCGGTGCGCCGGGCCCCGAGGCCTCGCCCGCGTCGCCCACCCCGTCCACTCCGTCCACCCCGTCCGGCTCGACGCAGCCGTCCGCGTCGCCCACCCCGTCCGACGCCGAGGACTCCGCCGCGAAGCCCTCCGCCAACCCGTCCGCCGGGGCCGGGGCCGAGGGCGACCTCGCCGAGACCGGCACCGGCGCGCCGGTCGGCCTGCTGTCCGCGGCGGCCGCCGCGCTCGTCGCGGCCGGCGGCTTCCTGGTGATCCGCCGCCGCAAGGCCCAGCAGCAGCACTGACGCGCCTGCGTGGCCCCGCGCCACGTGGTTGCCGAGCCTGTTTTCTCACCCTCTGCCCGTGGTCGGCTCCATGCCGGCCACGGGCTTTGCGGTGTTCACGGGGGCGGCGCCGAATGCCTGCGCCGTGAAGCGTTGACCACCTTCAACTGCCTGGGAAGTCTCCTTCACTCAGGCTGTTGCAGGAGCTGAACGAACTCGGTCCAGGTGCTCCTCCGGACGGTGACGCGGGATCCTGCTGGGCGCTTCCAATCGCGTACGCCAATGATGCGTGCAAGACCGGCCGCCTCGACACCCGACACACTCGGTGCTGCTAAGGGCTGTGCCGTAATCCCTGACGGGCGCGCGACGACGGCTGCGGCACCTCGCCGCGTTGTCGGAACGCCCACATACGTCCCGTATGCGGGCACCCCTCCGCCTTGCGATGCACCACATCCGACGCCGCGCGCTGATCCACCACGGATACGGATTACGGGACAGCCCTTACCGCCGCTGTGCGACGAGCTTGCCCAAACCAATGTTGCCCGTTCGTGATCCATCGCAGCTCCCCGCAGGCTTGGCTCAGGAGCGCGGCAGGCAGATCGGTGTCCAATACCTGTGCGCGCAGGTGCCCGAAGGTGGGATGCCCATCCTGAACGACTGAGTCTGGCCTTGAGGGAGGGGCTGCGATCGGACCTATCGTTGATCTTTTCTGCTGGTTCCACGCCCACGGGTTACGATCCGGGCCCGGCGCTCGATTGTGTTCAAACGCAGTTCGCGGACCAGGCGGCTGGTGCGGCGTGAAGTGCACCTCGGTCGGCGGGGTGTCTTTCTTCCCCGCTTGTTCTTTATGGTCTGACCTCGAACGATGCCCCGAACGCGGTCGCTCATACGGGGATTCCAGGGACGTGAACACGGCCTCCGCCTGATCCTGTGCTCCGACCAAAGAGGCACTTGACCAGTACGAAGGCCGTGGGGGAATGAGTGTGCTGCATCACGATGTCCGGCGCGAAGCGTTCGCGGTGGCGTCACACTTCCGGGACGACTTCTTCGACTGTCTGACCGTGCGCGGGGACACGCTGTTCGAGCTGACCGACGCGGTGCTGTGCGCGGACGGCCCGGTGACCACGCCGGTGGATCTGACGCTGACGGCCGAACACCGGCGTGGGCACGGCGCGATGTACGACGCGCTGAACCACGGGCACGTGGATGTGCCGCGGCTGCGGCAGGTGCTGGCTGGGCTGCCGCAGCCCGAGGCTGCCGACGGGCGTCTGGTCCTGGCGGTGGATGTCACCCACTGGCTCCGGCCGGACGCGCTGACCAGTGCGGATCGTTTGTTCTGCCACGTCTACGGCCGCAGCGGACGCTCCTCGGACCAGTTCGTGCCCGGCTGGCCGTACTCGTTCGTTGCCGCGCTGGAGTCAGGCCGGACCTCGTGGTGTCAGATCCTGGACGCGCTGCGGCTGGGGCCAGCCGACGATGTCGCCGAGGTCACCGCTGCCCAGGTCCGCCGTGTGGTCGAGGACCTCATCGACATGGGCCGCTGGCAGGCGGGTGACCGAGACATTCTGATCGTCTTCGACGCCGGCTATGACGCCCCGCGCATGGCCTATCTGCTGGAAGGACTACCAGTGGAGGTCCTGGGGCGGATGCGCACGGACCGTGTGATGCGCAAGCCGGTCCCGGTGCCGTGGATCTCACCGCCGCAGGGCGGACGCCCGCCCAAGCACGGCAAGGAGTTCCGCTTCGCCAAAGCCGACACCTGGGGCGAGCCCGACGCCGCGACCGTGCAGGTCACCGACCGCTACGGCACCGTTCGCGCGACGGCCTGGGACCGTATCCATCCTCGTCTGACCACCCGCTCCGCGTGGATCGACCATACCGGCGAACTGCCCGTCATCGAGGGCACGTTGATCCGCCTGGAGGTCGACCGCCTACCCGGCGGCCACGATCCGCTCCCCGTCTGGCTGTGGACGTCTGCCACCGGCCTGCCGGGCGAGTGCGTCGACCTGCGCTGGCAGGCGTTCCTACGCAGATTCGACCTGGAACACACCTTCCGGATGATCAAGCAGACGCTGGGCTGGACCCGCCCGAAGCTCCGCACCCCCGAGGCGGCGGACCGGTGGGCATGGCTCATCGTCGCGGCACACACGCAACTACGCCTCGCCCGGCCGCTGGCCGCGGACCTCCGCCGTCCCTGGGAGAAACCGGCCGAACCCGGCCGGCTCACCCCCGCCCGGGTCCGCCGGGGGTTCAGAAACCTGCGCCCGAACCTGTCCTGCCCGGCGCGTGCACCCAAACCCAACCGGCCGGGCCCCGGCAGGCCACTCGGCTCGAAGAACCGGCACCCTGCCACCCGCTACGACGTGGGCAAGACCACCAGACGCCCCGAAAGCATCACCGAACGCGATCAGCTCAGAGGCGGATCACGACTTCAGAATGGAACGGCCAGCCCGGCCTCGCGCAATCGAAGCAGTGCCCTGCCCATGCACTCGGCGACCGAGGCCCCGTCGGCCCTCATCCCACCGTCCAGCGGTCCACCAGAAGCGGCAAATGTCCACGCCGGCTGACCGTCGCGCATGCGCTCCGCGTCGACCCGAATCATGGCACCGACCCCCTGCTCGCCAAGCCACTCCAGGATGGACAGCGTCACGTCCTCGACGCCGCTGTCCAGGTCCACCTTGGGCCGCCGCCCCATCCCCTTGGCCATGGCCACAACCCTACTCAGCGTCTGATCGGGTCGGGTAACCCACTCTCAAAACGGCTCGGACCATAAAGAACGAGCTGACCGTGAGTGCTGGAGTGAGTCATGGCTCCCGCCCGGCGGTGCGAAACTGAACTCTCAGTAGCGCGGGCGCGGGCGCGAGCGCGAGCGTGGGCGGTGGCCGCGCGCAGCGTGCAGCGGCTGCCCTCGGTGGGCACGGTGGCGGGCTGGGTGCTCGTGCCGGCGCTCATCCCGCTGAGAGGTGCTGGCGACGTGGTCGCCTTTGAGTCACGCACCGATGGGAAGCGGCCATGATCGACCCGAAAGCTTGATCGAGCGCCGGTGTTCGACAGCATGTTCGTATGTCGCGATCGAAGCCCATCTATTTTGGTCCTCCTCCCGATGTGAACGAGGGGCAGTGGTTTCGAACGCATGATGACCTGTATGCGGCAGATGTGCACCGGTTTCGAGGGCAAGGGATCTCGGGAACATCGCATGAAGGCGTCGACTCGATTGTTGCCAGCGGCGGCTATGCCGGTGATCAGGACCTGGGCGACGTCATCATCTATACGGCGCAAGGTGGGTCGCCGGACAATGATGGCCACATCACGGAGGATCAGTCCCTGACGGGCGTCAACGAGGGAATGTTGATCAACTATCGGGAGGGTCTGCCCATCCGATACGTACGTGGTCTGGGGATCAAGCGCCGCAAGGCGACTGAAGGGTATCGATATCGAGGCCTGTATCTCGTAGAGGCTTACTGGAGTGTGCTAACTCCTCGCAGGCACGTCATGTGGCAGTTCCGTCTTGCGAAGGTTGCAACTGGGGAGCGGTGGGATTCTGGCGAGGAGAGTTGTGCGGTAGTGGATGAAGAGGAAGCCTCGAATCAACAAGTGGTGGCAAGGTACGTCAGTACCCAGCGCCGGGTGCGGAACACCCCGGAGGCCCGCGCCATAAAGGCCCTCTACAACAACACCTGTCAGATGTGCCGCGTCCCGGTTGTGGTGGACGCCAATGGTGCACGGTACAGCGAGGGTGCGCACATACACGCACTTGGCAGGCCGCACGGTGGTCGTGACGTTCGTAGCAACATTCTGTGTCTATGTCCGAACTGCCACGTGCTCTTTGATAACGGAGCGCGCCTCATCACTGACGACCTCAAGATCGTAGACGCCCTCAGTCGCCGGGTGCTCGGAGAGCTTTATGTGGCTCCCGAGCACCAGATCGACCCCGCGTGTGTGCACCAGAATCGCTCTCGGTGGGCAGATCGTTCAGGCGGAGTCTAACTGCCTCCCGGTCTGGTGAAGCGAAGGCAGGAAGCAGCCTTAGCTGGCAGCGATTGCTGAGTAGGTCCACACATCAGCTGGCATCTCATGGTGGAGCTTCCATACGACTCCCATGGGCTTGCTGCCCTCGTGTTTTACGTAGTCGGCGGGGCCGAGAAGAATCCACGGCTGGGGGCTGCCGATGTCCGTCTTCTTATAGCGGCGAACGAAGAGGAGGACATGGCTGCCCCCCTCTTTGTGGGTCTGGTATCGCATGCCGGTAGAGGAAGTCTCTGACGTCTGATTCTGGGATTCCCAGTGGAACAAAGACTCGTTCAGTGCGTAGTCCTTATAGCGAGTCTCAGGAGAAAAGTCCTTCTCGTTCTTTTCGAGAGTGATGAGCAGGGCGTCGGTTTGGATGTTCTCGCACCACTTCACCCCTTCGCGGAAGTGTCCCGGCATAAAGCCTTGGATGTAGGACTGTCCTAGGGCGGGGAGGATCTCTTCTCGGCTGTATGAGGCGTGAACCGTCAGGGGCAGGTCTGCGTGCTTGCCGAGTAGCGGGACGGGGATGTGGTCGGCCTGCTCCAGAACGTGGGCAAGGACCTGGCGAAGTTCGTCGCGGAAGGCATGTTGTGGGCGAAGGGTTTCGAATCCCTCCTGGTAACTGCTGAAGCCGCCACCCAGCGGCCACAAGGAGAAGAAGAACATGCGGGCGTACGCTTGCTCTTGCTCGCTAAGCTTGTCGTATGCGGGGACGTCATCGGAGAGGAGCCGGCTGTACGCGGCGACTCGGGCTGGGTCGTCGACATGAAGAAAAGCCGAGATGCGCTTGAGCAACGGCCCTTCCCCTTCGGGTCCCGTCTCGGGAAGCAGCTTCGCTCGGCGGAGTAGCCCGGTCCAAGAGTTTCCGTTGCCTCGATAGAGCTCCTTGAGCTCTCGACCGCTTTCCTTCAGGTAACCAGCGAGACGAGGTTCGGCATATGCGGCAACCTCGCGAGCGAGTTGGGTGACATTGACGCTGATCTGGCTTCGAATGTTATCAATGATCAGTTCCTTGGCCTTTGACTCAAGGATGATCTGGCAGCCCGACGGCAACTGAGGGAAGTCCTGCTCGATGTTGGCGAGTAGGCGATTGCGAGTGAGGTTGGTCAGCGCTCGGAACTGCTCCTCGAATCGGAACTCCTTGCGATGCTGGCCGATGAAGTCGAGGACGGTGAGAACGGCTTTGTCCTCGGTTCGGCGCAGGCCTCGTCCTAGTTGTTGGAGGAAGACGGTGGCGCTGGAGGTGGGGCGCAGCAGGAGCAGGGTGTCGACATCCGGGATATCGAGCCCCTCATTGAACAGGTCGACAGAGAAGATGATCTGGAGCGTGCCTGCTTTGAGCTGATCCAGGGCATCTTTGCGTTCACGGCGTGCGGTATCACCCGATAGGGCAACGGCGTTGAGGCCCACTCGACGGAAGAAGTCGGCCATGAAGGCTGCGTGTGCAACCGACACGCAGAAGCCCAGCGCACGCATTGAGCCTGGGTCCGCAACCTTGTCCCTCACCGCCTGCACGACAAGCCTGGCTCGCGCATCATTGCCAGTGAAGAGGTTGCTGAGGGCTGTGGTGTCGTATGCCCCCCGCTTCCAAGTGATGGCGCTCATGTCAGTGTTGTCAGTGACACCGAAGTAATGGAAGGGGCTGAGTAGATCGTTCTCCAGGGCCTCCCAGAGGCGCATTTCTGCTGCGATCCGACCGTCAAAGAACTCGTCCTGGATGTTGAGTCCGTCCATGCGTTCAGGGGTGGCGGTGAGTCCTAGCAGTTCCTTCGGGTCGAAGTGATCCAGAATCTTGCGGTACGTGGGAGACGTGCCGTGATGAAATTCATCGATTACGATCACATCGAAATGCTCTGGAGTGAGGTGGTCCAGCGTGCGCGAGTTGAGCGATTGAACGCTAGCGAATACATGCGTCCAGCTGTCGGGGATTTCTCCATCGACGAAGAGCTCACCGAAGTTCGCGTCAATCAGAACGTTCTGGTAGACACGTAGAGACTGTTCCAGGATCTCTTTGCGATGCGCGACGAAGAGCAGTCGAGGATCGCGGTCAAATTTCTGGCGCAGACGCTTGAAGTCCAGTGCGGCCATCACCGTCTTTCCTGTGCCAGTCGCCGCAACAAGGAGGTTGCGGTTTCGGCCGTGAACAGTGCGTTCCACTTCGAGTCGTTCCAACATGTCGCGCTGATGCGGATAGGGGCGTACCTCAAGACCAGAGAGGGTGATGGTGGTGCCAGCATTCCGGTTGGATCCGCTTGCCTGGGACAGTGCGTCATCGAGTCGCTGTGCGTCGTTTTCGGGGTTGTACGGTTCGAAGGAGCGCTCACTCCAGTACGCGTCGAAGGTCGCCTCGAACTTGCGGAGAACGGACGGTGTGGCAACGGATGAAAGTCGAACGTTCCATTCGAGCCCATCGAGAAGCGCAGCCCGCGACAGGTTGGAGCTGCCTACATATGCCGTGTCGAAGCCGCTTTCACGACGGAAGAGCCAAGCTTTGGCATGCAGTCGTGTTGAGCGGAGTTCGTAATTGACCTTTACCTCGGCTCCGAAATCCTGAATCAGGCGATCCAGTGCTCGACGCTCCGTGGCCCCTATGTAGGTCGTTGTCAGTACGCGGATGGGCACGCCCCGATCGCGCGCGGAGAAGAGTGACTGTTCCAGGACTCGTAGTCCGTGCCACTTCACGAACGCGCAGAGCAGGTCAACGCGATCTGCTGTGGCCAGCTCGGCGCGCAACTCGAACCCTAGGCTTGGATCGTCGGGCGAGTTGGTGATGAGAGCCGTCTCGGAGAGGGGAGTCGCCGGTCGGATCGAGTAGACGCCAGAGGCTTCGCGCTCTGCCACCGCAAGCAACTGTCTGGGACCTTCGGTGACGAGGTCAACCCACTCATTCGCGCCTTCGATGGCGTTGAGCGAATCCAGGATGCGGTTAGTGGCGACCACTTGCTCCGCAGGCGAGAGCCTCTGAAGGGCTTGTCGTACGACGTTTCCGATGTGCCGTGACAGCACGTGAGGCGCGGACTCAGCGCCGACCACCCCTTCGATGGATCGCCAAGTTGTCGAGTCGAGCTGCTTCATCCGTTCTTCGAGACGATGGGTGATCAGCGTCTCGTAAAGCCCAGCAACCGGAGCTGCGTCGTCTGCAAAGTCGTTGGGCATGACCGAGTCCCCCTCATCTCGCTGCTTTGCATGCAGTTGTATCAAGGGGGACTGACAGGCAATGGATGCTGTCTGTCCTCCGGGGGCTTTTGCTATCGATTCCTGGCCCGGGAGCCCCTATCCAAGTCGCGCACATACCCCAGCCCCGGTCGTCCGTCCAGCTGGAGTTCCCCGCCGGTCGGGGTGAAGCCGGCGCGGGTGAGGACGGTCCGGGAGGCGGGGTTGTCGAGGGTGGTCGTGGCCCGCAGGGTGGTCAGGCCGTACTCCTCGGCGGCCAGGGCGCACAGGTGGCGGAGAGCGGTGGTGGCCAGGCCGCGGCCGGTGGCCTTCTCGGCGACGCGGTAGCCGAGTTCGGCGGAGCCGTCCGTCGCGTCGACCAGGTTGAAGCGGCCCAGGATCCGGCCCTGGCCCTGGCCCTCGCCGTGGGGATCGGTGTCGACCAGGACGTGGAAGTGGCAGGTTCCGGTGGCCTGTTCGGCGAGCAGGGCGGCGTGGCGGGCTTCGAAGTGGGTGAAGTAGTCGTCGCCGCGATCGGGGACCGAGGCGGCGAAGTAGGCGCGGTTCTCGCGTTCGAAGGCGAGCAGGGCGGGGGCGTGGTCGGGGCGGAGGCGCTGGAGTTCGGGCATGGGCGGAGGGTACGCGGCCCGCAGCCCGGGAGCCTTCAGAAAACCTTCGAAATCCTCGGGAGTCGCCTGGAGCCGTCCGGAGTCGTCCGGGATCCTCGGGAGCTGTCCGGGATTCTCGGGAGTCGTTCGGGATCGTCGGGAGTCCTCGGGAGTCGTTGGGAACGGGGGGCTCCGGGCTCCGTCGCGGTGGGCGGCGGGGCCCGGAGCGTTCCGTCACCCGGTCCCGTGGCACTTCCGGTAGGGGAGGTCGGAGCCGCACCAGCAGGGGGCGTTGCGGGCCGGGGGCCAGGGGACGGCGCGGCCGCGGGCGGCGAGGGTGGTGGCGTACTGGGGGAGGAGGTCCGGGTCGGCCGGGGAGGCGGCCTCGGACGCGGCGAACGCCTCGTACGACGGGACCGTGCCCGTCACGATGCCCAGGTTCGGGGTGCCGGCCTGGTGGAGGTCGCGGAGGGCGGCCTCCAGGCGGGCCAGGTGGTCGGCGTGGGAGGGGTACTCGGTGCGCAGTGTCGGGTACGCGGCGAGGAGCTCGTCGAGTTCGGGAGCCGGCCAGTGCAGCAGCGCCACCGGGAACGGGCGGGACAGCGCGGTGCGGTAGGTGCCCAGCTCGGCGCGGAGACGGGTGATCTCGGCCCGGAGCTCGCCCGGGTCCGAGGAGCCCAGGGCCCACAGCCGCTTCGGGTCGTGCAGCTCGTCCAGCGGAACGGAGGCCGTGTGGAGGGTGTCCGCCAGCTCGTCCCAGGCGTCGTGGTCGGAGCCCATCAGCCTGCGCACGCGGTGGCGGCCGACCAGCAGCGACCGGGTGGCGTACGGGACCTCCTCGCCCGGCGTCAGCAGAAGCGTCAGCGCGTTCGTGAACCAGTCGTGGGCCGTCTCCAGCTCGTCGTGGGACTCGAACGTCTCCGCCGCGACCTCCCAGGGCGCCGGGTCCAGCGGGTTCGCCGCACGGACTCCGTCGAGGATCGCCCGGGCCTCCGCCTCGTGGCCGTACTCCCACAGATTGGCCGCGTTCAGCGCCTTGACCAGGTGCGGGCGGTCGAGGGCGGGGGAGCCGAGCAGGCTTTCGTAGAGGGTGGTGGCACGGGCGCGGTCGCCGGCGAGTTCCAGATGGGCCGCGGCCCGGAGGAGGAGCGGCTCACGGTCCTCGGGGTACCGCTCCGCGGTGCGCAGCAGACGTTCGGCTTCGGTGGTGTGCTCGGCAGGCGTGTCGGGGCGCATGAATCACACCGTACTGCCGTGCGCCTCGTGCACGGAGAGTTGTTCCGGCCCTGGAGAGTTACGGGGACGGGCCCTATCGTGCGGGCCGTGCGGAAGCGGATACCGGTGGTGGTGCAGCGTGACGTGCGCGGACGCAGGGCCGTCGCGCGCGGTCTGTGGACGGTGGCCGAGGCGGTGGTGACACTCGGCGTCGTCCTGTTGTTGCTCGTTGTTCATCAGTTGTGGTGGACCAACCGGCAGGCCCGCGCCGACGCGGAGGACGAGGTACGGGCCCTGCGGAGGACCTGGCGGGAAGAGGCCCCGCAAGGGGGAGGGGGAACACAACGGGGAGGGGGAGCGCGGCAGGGGGAGGGAACGGCGGGGGCGGGGAGCGGGGCCGGTACGGGAAGCGGCGAGGGCCCCGGCTCCGAGGGCCGCGCCGCACCCCGGCGGGACCAGGCGTACGCCGTCATCCGGATTCCCCGGATCGGGCTCGCCGCCCCCGTCGCCCAGGGTGTCGGCAAGCACGACGTCCTCGACAAGGGGTACGTCGGCCACTACCCGCACACCGCGCAGCCCGGCGAGACCGGCAACTTCGCGCTCGCCGGGCACCGCAACACGCACGGCGAGCCCTTCCGGTACCTCAACCGGCTGCGTCAGGGGGACCTGATCGGCGTCGAGACCCGGGACGCCGTGTACACGTACACCGTGGACCGGACGCTCGCGCGGACCACCGCCCGCGACGCCGGCGTCATCGCGGCCGTCCCGCGCAGCGAGGTGAAGCCGGGCGCCGGGTACACCGCCGCCGGTTCCTATGTCACGCTCACCACCTGCACGCCCGAGTTCACCTCCCGGTACCGGCTCGTCGTGTGGGGCCGGCTCACCGGGTTCCGGGCGCGGTGAACGGGGCGCGCCGCCGCCGTGCCCGCTCCACGGAGCCGGGGAAGGGGCCGATCACGCGGGCCGACGACGTGAGCCGATGACGTGAGCCGCTTCAGATGACGTGAGCCGACGACGCGAACCGCTTCACGCGAAGCCCCTCGATCTGAAGCCCCTCGCGTCGTGTGCATCGCGCCCCTTACAGATCGCTGAACTGGCCGTAGGGTTGTCCGACGTGCTGAGACGACGTCCGCAGTTGTTGTGGTTGCTGGTCCCCTATGTGCTGTACCTGGGGGCGCTGCCGTGGGTGAACCGGGTCGAGCCGGTGGTTCTCGGGCTGCCGTTCCTCTTCGTGTGGCTGCTCGGGGCGACCCTGCTGACCCCCGTCGCCGCATGGCTGACCAGGCGGGGGGACCGTCGGTGAACGCCGCGGTCGCGACCAGTGTCCTCGGGGTCTTCATGGTCCTCACCGTCGCCCTCGGGCTGCTCGCGGGGCGCGGTCGCCGGAAGGGGCGCGGCGCGGACGGCGGCGGGCTCGCGGAGTGGTCCGTGGGCGGGCGCAGCCTCGGGACCGTTTTCATCTGGGTGCTGATGGCCGGCGAGGGCTACACCAGCTTCAGTTATCTGGGCGCCGCCGGATGGGGGTACAACTACGGCGCGCCCGTGCTCTACGTGGTGGCGTACATGTCGTGCGGCTACGCCCTCGGCTACGTCGTCGGGCCGACGCTCTGGGCGTACGCGCGCAGGCACGGGCTCGTCGGGATCACCGACATGGTGGCGCACCGGTTCGGCCGCCCCTGGCTCGGCGTGCTGGTCGCCGTCCTCGCGACCGTCTTCCTGCTGCCGTACATCCAGCTCCAGATCACCGGCATGGGAGTGGTCGTCTCCACCATCTCCTACGGTGCCATCAGCCTGAACTGGGCCTACTTCATCGCCTTCGCCGTCACCACGGGCTTCGTGGTGGTGAGCGGGCTGCGCGGCAGCGCCTGGGTGTCGGTGCTCAAGGACGTCCTCGTGATCGCCACCCTCGGGTTCCTCGCCGTCTACGTGCCGCTGCACTACTTCGACGGGTACGGGCCCTTCCTCGACCGGATCGTCGCCGAGAAGAGCGAGTGGCTGACCTTCCCCGGGCACGGGGACAGCGGGCTCGGGCAGGCGTGGTTCATCACCACCTCGTTCCTCAACTCCCTCACTGTGGTGATCTTCCCGACCACCGTCGCCGGGTACCTGGGCGCGAGGAACGCCGATGTGCTGCGCCGCAACGCGATGCTGCTGCCCGCGTACAACGTGCTGCTGTTCGTGCCGATGCTGCTGGGCATGGCCGCCCTCTTCGTGGTGCCGGGGCTCGTCGGCGCCGAGTCCAACCTGGCGCTCTTCAAGCTGGTCGTGGACTCGCTGCCGGCCTGGGTGGTCGGGCTCGTCGGCGTCGCCGCGGCGCTGTCGTCGATCGTGCCGATGGCCGTGTTCATGCTGGTCATCGGCACGATGTGGGGGCGCAGCGTGCTCTCCCTGGTGCCTCGGTGGGAACGGCGGCAGAAGACCGCCGCGCAGGTGGTGGTCGTGGCAGCGGGGACGCTGGCGCTGGTGCTCACCTACACCGCGCCCAACACCCTGGTGCGGCTCTCCCTCATCTCCTACGAGGGCATGGCCCAGCTGCTGCCGATGGTGCTGCTGGGGCTGGTGTGGCGGCGGCTGACGCTGCTGGGAGCGCTGAGCGGGCTGGTCGTCGGCGTGGGCACGGTGTGCGGGTTCGTGTTCACGGAGAACGATCCGGTGTGGGGGGTGAACGCGGGCATCGTGGCGCTGGCCGCCAACCTGGTGGTCGCGCTGGCCGTGACGTACGCGGGTCCGCGCGAGCGCGACGACCGGCCGGACGACGTGGTGCTCGCGCGGGACGAGGTCGGCGCTCCGGAGCGGGAACCCCTGCCTTCCGGGGACGTCTCCGGGGACGTCTCTGGGTACGTCTCCGGGGATGGGGAGGCCGTCGCGGTGCCGGGCCGCGGGGGCGCGGACCCGGCCTGATCTCCTCGGCGCCCGGGAACGGATGCGCCGGGAGGCGGGGGGCTCTGTCGGGCCCGTCGTGTATAACGGCAGGAGAGTGACACGCACGGGTGCGCGAAGAGCGCGAAGAGCGCGAACGGTGCGACCGCGACGAGACGACGAGGGACGACGGGGGGAGGGGCCGATGAGCGGTGTGAACGGCGACGCCGGCCGCCCGCGCGGGGTGCTCGCCCGGCTGCCCCGCCCTGCGGCCCTGTTGCTCTTCCTCGTCGCCGAGTTCTTCGCCGGGCTCCTGCTCGTCGAGGGCGGCGGCCTCTCCGCCGCCGTCGCGCTCGCCGCCACCGCCGCAGCGGGGTCGGCGCTCGTCGTCGCCTCGGTCATCAGCGCCCGTTGCGCCGTCCCCGTCCCCCGCACCCGCGTCCGTACGGCGATACGGGACCGGGAGCAACGCACCGCGTTCCTGCCCCAGCGGGATCCGGACGCCAAGGGGCGCAGACGGCCCCGAGCCCCCGGCCGCGCCCTGCCGACGGCCGTGTAGGGGCTTTCTTCCGTTCGTTTCGTATCGCCTGCTCGCTCGTTCTCCTGTCGCTCCTCCGTCTCTGTCACACGGGGGCCGGGCGGGCGGGGCGGGGTCCCCTCGCGGTTCGTCATGCCGACTTCGTTTCTCACTCCCGGCACGACGAGAACCCTCGGAGGGCTCACCGATGTCCGTCATCATGTCCGCGTTCGCCGCCCTGGTCGGCGCGCTGGCCGATGTGCTGCACCCGTTCTTCCAGACCGCTTCCACCGCCGCCGCCATCGTGCTGTTCACCGCCCTCGTACGGCTCGCCGTGCATCCCCTGTCGCGGGCCGCGGCGCGCGGGCAGAAGGCCCGCACCAGGCTCCAGCCGCAGATCGCCGAACTGCGCCGCAAGCACGGCAAGGACCCCGAGCGCATGCAGAAGGCGCTCATGGACCTGCACCGGGAGGAGCAGGTCTCGCCGCTGTCCGGCTGTCTGCCGAGCCTGCTCCAGATGCCCGCCTTCTTCCTCCTCTACCACCTGTTCTCCAGCCGGAGCATCGGCGACGGCCCCAACGAACTGCTCGGCCACCAGCTGTTCGACGCCCCCCTCGGCGGGCGCTGGCACGACGCGCTGTCGCACGGCGGGCCGTTCGGGGCGCAGGGCCTGGTGTACATCGGGCTGTTCGCGATCGTCGCCGTCGTGGCCGCGTTCAACTACCGGCGGACGAAGCGGCAGATGGCCGCCAACCCCGTCGCTCCGACGACCGGGCCCGACGGGCAGCCGGTTCCGGGCATGGGCGCCATGACCAGGCTGATGCCGCTGCTGTCGTTCGCCACCCTCTTCACCGTGGCCGTCGTGCCGCTCGCCGCCGCTCTCTACGTCGTCACCAGCACCACCTGGACCGCGGTCGAGCGGGCCGTTCTCTACCGCGACCTGCCCACCGCCGTCGCGCCGGGTGCGGCCGACGTGTCCGGCGCGGCATGACCGGCCCGGGGCGCGGCGGCGGACACACTGGCCCAGGGTGTGGACGCGGACACACCGGTCCGGGGTGTGCACGCGACACCCCGGTCCGGGGTGTGAACGGGGTCTTGCGGGGCGGTCGGTCGCCTTGGACGATCGGGCCGAGCCCACGATGGCCGCAACCCATCCGTCGGGCCCGATCTCGACCCAGGGGAGAGACCGTTGAAGCTGCTTCGTGTGGGCACGGCCGGTGCGGAACGCCCGGCCCTGCTGGACGAGGACGGAACCCTGCGTGACCTGTCCGGAGTCGTCGACGACATCGACGGCGCGCTGCTCGCCGACCCGTCCGCGCGGGCCCGGGTACGGGCCGCCGCGGCCGGTGGGCTGCCCGTGCTCGACGCCGAGGGCCTGCGGACCGGGCCGCCGCTCGCCCGCATCGGCAAGATCGTGTGCGTCGGGCTGAACTACCACGACCACGCCGCCGAGACCGGCGCGGAGATCCCCGCCGAGCCGATCCTGTTCCTCAAGGCGCCGGACACCGTCGTCGGCCCCGACGACACGGTCCTGGTGCCGCGCGGCAGTGTGAAGACCGACTGGGAGGCCGAACTCGCCGTCGTCATCGGGCGCACCGCCCGGTGCCTGGAGTCCGCGGCGGAAGGGCTCGCCCATGTCGCCGGGTACGCGGTGTCGCACGACGTCTCCGAGCGGGAGTTCCAGCTGGAGCGCGGCGGCACCTGGGACAAGGGCAAGAACTGCGAGACGTTCAACCCACTGGGGCCGTGGCTGGTGACCGCCGACGAGATCCCCGACCCGCAGGCGCTGCGGCTGCGGCTGCGGGTCAACGGCGAGCTGAAGCAGGACGGCACGACGGCCGACCAGATCTTCCCGGTGGGCGAGGTGGTCCGCTACATCAGCCACTTCATGACGCTCCACCCGGGCGACGTGATCAACACCGGGACGCCCGCCGGGGTCGCCCTCGGGCAACCCGAGCCCAGGCCGTATCTGCGGGCGGGGGACGTCGTGGAGCTGGAGATCGAGGGACTGGGCCGGCAACGGCAGGAGCTGAAGGACGCGTAGCGGTGCGGGCCCGCGGTGGCCGTTGATCCGCCGCGGAGTGTCGGGCGCGGCGGGGCACCACTGATCCGCCGCGGGCTCCAGAGGGGCGGGACGTCACCATGGGCGCCTCGTCCCTCCTCGCCCCTTCCCGTTGCCTCCGGCGCCCCGCCGCCCGCTCGCCCGAACCCGAACCCGAACCCGACCCCGCCCACGGGCCGGTCAGGCGGGCGGCACGGGCAGGGGCACGACGACGCCTTCACGGGCCGAGCGGCGGGCGGCCTCCAGCACGTCCAGGGCCGCGGCGGCCTGGAGGGCGGTCACCGGGTTGTCGCCCCTGCCGCGCAGCGCCTTGTGGACCGCCGCGTAGTACGCGCGGTAGTCGCCCGGCACGGTGGGGACCGGGGCGCCGCCGCCCGTCGCCGGGGATTCGCCCGAACCGATCCTGCCCCACAGCGCCTCCGGCTCCTCGCCCCAGGGACTGCCGTTCGCCGGGCGCAGGCCCGCGCGCAGGTCGGCCTCCTGCGGGTCCAGGCCGTACTTCACATAGCCGGCGGTCGAGCCGAGCACCCGAAAACGCGGACCGAGCTGGGCGGCGGTGGCGCTGACGTACAGATGCGAGCGGACCCCGTTCGCATGGGTGAGCGCGAGGAACGTGTCGTCGTCGGCGGCGGCCCCCGGACGGCGTACGTCGGACTCCGCGTAGACCCGCACCACCGGCCCGAACAGCACCAGCGCCTGGTCGACGACATGGCTGCCAAGGTCGTACAGCAGCCCGCCGATCTCCCGGGGATCGCCCGACTCCCGCCAGCCGCCCTTCAGCTGCGGACGCCACCGCTCGAAACGGGACTCGAAACGCTGGACGGCGCCGAGTTCGCCGTCCGCGAGAAGCCGGGCGATGGTGCGGAAGTCGTTGTCCCAGCGGCGGTTCTGGAAGACCGAGAGCAGCAGGCCGCGCTCCCGCGCGAGCGCCGCGAGCTCCCGCGCCTCGGCGGCCGTGCCGGCGATCGGCTTGTCCACGACGACCGGCAGACCGGCCTCGATCGCCTCGGCGGCGAGCGGGACATGGGTCCGGTTCGGGGAGGCGAGCACGACCAGGTCGAGTTCGTCGGCCCGCGCCCACAGCTCCTGCGGCGACGCGGCGAACCGCACATCGGGGAACTCCGCGCGCGCCCGCCCCCGCCGCTCCTCGTCCGAGGTGACGATCGTGTCCAGGACGAGGCCGTCGGTCGCCGCGATCAGCGGGGCGTGGAACACGGAGCCCGCCAGACCGTAGCCGACGAGTCCGACGCGCAGGGCGGACCGGGAGGTCTCGTACGCCCCAGGCGTCTTGTGAGTCGCGTTGCCAGTCATGCACGCCACTTAAGCAACGCCGTCGCCGATGCGCGAGAGCCGGGCGGGTGCGCGGCGGGCATCGGTCGGTCCACGGGGATGACGGAGGACGGTGGGGGACGGCGGTGTACGGGGCGGGGCGGGCGGCGCTGGGCCGAACGAGCGGTTCACGGCGTCCGGCCGGGCGGCGTCCCGGCACGTCGGCACCGGCCGCCTCGCGCGTGCGTGGCAGTGTCGCGTGTCCAGAACCGGTGAACTCCGGCACTCAGGCCGGGCGGGTGCTGAGGATCTTGGCCGGGCCCCGCGGCAGTCGACGCGCACATCTCCGGCGCCTTGTAGGTGTACGCGTCGGCCGCCGCTCCGGGCCCTGCCAAGGTCTTCAACGCTCGCCCGGCCGCCGCGCGCCCCCCCCGGCGCGCGGCG